>JAIVIY010000174.1 GCA_020200285.1 Novosphingobium sp.
GATTTTACCGCACGTAGTGAGCGAGCTTAATCGCTTAACTCGCTTGAGTGCGCGGCCTAGGGTCCGCGGCAGATTCGCTTTTCGAAGGAGCAGGACGATGGACGCGGTGACCGGACAGATGGCGGGCGGATGCCCGGTGGGCAAGGACGGCGGGGTGCGCTCGCTGCTCGGCCGGCAGAACCGTGACTGGTGGCCCGATGCGCTGGCGGTTGAGATCCTCCAGGCCAACGGCCCGGCCAATCCGATGGGCGACGACTTCGACTACGCCCGGGCGTTCAGGGAGCTCGATTACCACGCGCTCAAGGACGATCTCACCGCGCTGATGACCCAGAGCCAGCCGTGGTGGCCGGCCGACTACGGCCACTATGGCCCGTTCTTCATCCGCATGGCCTGGCACGCGGCGGGGACCTATCGCACCGGCGACGGCCGCGGCGGCGCCAACAGCGGCCAGCAGCGCTTCGCCCCGCTCGACTCCTGGCCCGACAACGGCAACCTCGACAAGGCGCGGCGCCTATTGTGGCCGATCAAGCAGAAGTACGGCCAGTCGATCAGCTGGGCCGACCTATTCATCCTCGCCGGAAACGTCGCGATCGAATCGATGGGCGGGCCGGTGTTCGGCTTCGGCGGCGGCCGCGCCGACGTCTACGAGCCCGAGCGCGACATCTACTGGGGCGACGAGGACAAGTGGGTCAACGAAGGCGTCGCCACGCGCATCCGTCCCGACGAGGCGCTCGAGCTCGACGGGCCGCTCGCCGCGATCCAGATGGGGCTGATCTACGTGAACCCTGAAGGGCCGGGCGGCGAGCCCGACCCGCTGCAATCGGCGCGCGACATCAAGGCGACGTTCGAGCGGATGGCGATGAATCACGAGGAGACCGTGGCGCTGACCGCCGGCGGGCACACCTTCGGCAAGGCCCACGGGAACGGAGACCCCTCGAAGCTCGGACATGCCCCGGCGGGCAGCGACCTGGCCGCGCAAGGCTTCGGCTGGGTCAGCGGCGAGGAGCACGGCGGGATCGGCGAACACGCCGTGACCAGCGGGATCGAAGGGTCGTGGGTCAACACCCCGACCGAGTGGAGTGAGAACTACTTCCGCCTGCTGCTCGACTACGACTACGAGCTGGTCCACTCGCCCGCGGGCGCGCAGCAGTGGCAGCCGGTCAACCAGAAGCCCGAGGACATGGCGCCCGCCGCCTGGGACCCCAACAAAAAGGTCCCGACGATGATGACCACCGCCGACATGGCGCTCAAGATGGACCCGGAGTTCCGCACTATCAGCGAGAAATTCCGCGCCGATCACGAGGCGTTCAAGGACGCGTTCGCGCGCGCCTGGTTCAAGCTCTGCCACCGCGACATGGGCCCGAAGATTCGCTACCTCGGCCCCGAGGTTCCGGCCGAGAACTTGATCTGGCAGGACCCGATCCCCGCCGGGACCAAGCCGTCGGACGCCGACGTCGCGGCGGTCAAGGCGAAGATCGCCGATAGCGGGCTGACCGTCGCGCAACTGGTCAAGACCGCCTGGGCCTCGGCCTCCACCTACCGCAAGTCCGACCACCGCGGCGGCGCCAACGGCGCGCGCCTCCGCCTCGCGCCCCAAAAGGACTGGGAGGTCAACGAGCCGGCCGAGCTGGCCAGGGTTCTGTCGACGCTCGACGGACTGCGGGGCAATCTGTCGATGGCCGACGCGATCGTGCTCGGCGGCGTGGTAGGAGTGGAGAAGGCGGCCAAGGACGCCGGCTGGCCGATGACCGTCCCGTTCAGCGGCGGGCGCGGAGACGCCACCGCCGAGCAGACCGACGCCGAGAGCTTCGCCCCGCTCGAGCCGCAGGCCGACGCGTTCCGCAACTACCTGCCCAGGAAGCTGCGGGTGAAGACCGAGGAGATGATGCTCGACAAGGCCGCGCTGCTCGGGCTGTCGGTGCCCGAGATGACGGTGCTGCTCGGCGGGCTGCGCGTGCTCGGCGCCAACCACGGCGCTCGCGGCCACGGCGGCTTCACCAAGCGCAGCGGCCAGCTGACGTCCGACTTCTTCGTCAACCTGCTCGATATGACCAACGTGTGGAAGGCGGTCGACGGCAGTGACGAGGAGGAATACGTCGCCACCGACCGGACGAGCGGCGGCGAGACCTGGCGGGCGACGCGCGCAGACCTCGTCTTCGGCTCCAACGCCGAGTTGCGCTCGGTGGCCGAGGTCTATGCCGAAAAGGGCCATGAGGAGAAGTTCGTCAAGGACTTCGTCAAGGCCTGGACCAAGGTGATGAACGCCGACCGCTTCGACCTCGGCAAGGGGGTCGACGCTAAGTGACCGGGAAGGCCGCCGCCGGACTGTGGGACGGCGGCCTCGCGGCGCGAGCAAGCTGCGGTTCACGCGCGCCGACCTAACCGCCCGCGCGAAGCCTTTGCCAAGGCTGTGTTAAGCGGGTAATACAGCGGCGCGATGCTCACCTGGCGCAACCTCGTCACCCGCACGCCGCCCCCGCGGGTCTGGCCCGAGGCGTTGCCGCCGGGGGCCGTCCCGCCGTTCGAGCCCGTGCCCCCCCAGGCGCCGCAACCCCGCGGCTGGCGCTGGTGGACGCCGCGCGTGCTCGCCGGGCTGCTCGCGTTGTTCGTGTTGCTGGTCGCCTGGCTGGCGCTGACCGCGCCGCTGTCGAAGTCGCTCCAGCCGATCGCCCCGCCGCAACTGACCCTGCTTGCCGCCGACGGCACCCCGATCGCGCGGATGGGGGCCAACGTCGACGCGCCGGTCGAGACCGCCAAGCTGCCGCCGCACGTGATCGAGGCCTTCCTCGCGGTCGAGGACCGCGACTTCTATTCGCACTGGGGGATCAGCCCGCGCGGCATCGCCCGCGCCGCCTGGGGCAATCTGACCAGCGACCGCACCCAGGGCGGCAGCACGATCACCCAGCAGCTCGCCAAGTTCACCTTCCTCAGCCCCGAGCGCAATCTCGGGCGCAAGGCGCGCGAGGCGCTGATCGCGGTCTGGCTCGAGGCTTGGCTGACCAAGGACGAGATCCTCGAGCGCTACCTCTCGAACGCCTATTTCGGCGACAACGCCTACGGCCTGCGCGCCGCCTCGCTGCATTACTTCTACCGCAAGCCCGAGAACCTGACCCCCGGCCAGGCGGCGATGCTCGCCGGGCTGGTCAAAGCCCCGTCGCGGCTCGCCCCGACCA
>JAIVIY010000175.1 GCA_020200285.1 Novosphingobium sp.
ACCAGGCGCGGATCGCGCTGCCGTCGAGCGTCCAGACCGGGACCTACACCGCCGAGACGTTCGCCATCTCGCGCGGCAAGGTGGTCGCCGCGGCGACCACCACGGTGGCGGTGCGCAAGGAAGGGTTCGAGCGCTTCGTCGCGCTCGCCGCCGAGCGCAGCTCGTTCTGGTACGGCGTCTTCGCGGTGCTGATGTCGGTCGGCATGGGCTGGGTCGCGGGGCGGTTGTTCGCGCTCGTCTGAGGCGCTTGCCGCCAGGGTTACCCGATCTTAACCGCGCCTCCGTATTCCGCACGGCATGGACGAGCAGGGACAGCGACCGGTGGCCGACAGGGATTTTCGCGATTTCGAAGGGGCACAGCCGGCGCGGGTCGAGCTCTACCCCCACCCCAACGCGGCCAAGCCGGCGAGCGCCGCCCCGCCAGCGCCGGCGGCAGCCCCCGCGCCGCCGCAGCAGCGCGCCGAGCCGGCGCCATCGCGCAACGCGCGCGAGCCGATCGGGATGGTGCTCGAGATCGCCGGATCGGGCAGCCGCATCGCGCTCGATCTCGGCCGGCTCGAGCAGTGCAACGAAGACAGCGACCCCAGCGTCGCGCTCGCCGGACAGGTCGGCAGCCAGATCAAGATCCGCGTCGGCAACGCCTGGCTGCTGGCGAGCGTCCGCACCCAACGCTCGGACGAGGCGATCCCCGGCGGGATCGTCGCCTCGATCGACTTCCTCGGCGAAGGCGACGAGGAGAAGCTGACCGGCAAGATCTTCAACTTCCGCCGCGGCGTCACCCGCTATCCGATCCCCGGCGCGCTGATCTATCCCGCGACCAGCACCGACTTGCGCCAGATCTATGCCAGCGACGGGCGCTCCTCGATCCAGATCGGCACCGTCTATCCGACCAAGGACATCCGCGCCGGGCTCTATATCGACGCGATGCTCGGCAAGCACTTCGCGCTGCTCGGCTCGACCGGCACCGGCAAATCGACCTCGGCCGCGCTGATCCTCCACCGCATCTGCGAGATGGCTCCCGAAGGCCACATCGTGATGATCGACCCCCACGGCGAATATTCGGCCGCGTTCAAGCATTCGGGCCAGCTGCTCGACGTCACCAACCTGCAGATGCCCTACTGGCTGATGAACTTCGAGGAGCACTGCGAGGTCTTCGTCACCGCCACCGGCAACGAGGGCCAGGAAGACCGCGACATCCTCGCCCGCTGCCTGCTCCAGGCGCGGGGCAAGAACCGGCTCGCCGAGGGCATGGGCAAGATCACGGTCGATTCGCCGATCCCCTACCTGCTTTCGGACCTGTCGAACGCGATCCAGACCGAGATGGGCAAGCTCGACAAGGCGACCAACACCGCGCCGTTCATGCGGCTCAAGACCAAGCTCGACGAGATCAAGGGCGATCCGCGCTACCAGTTCATGTTCTCCGGAATGCTGGTCGGCGACACTATGGCCGAGTTCATCAGCCGGGTGTTCCGCCTCCCCGCCAACGGCAAGCCGATCTCGATCATCGACGTCTCCGGCGTCCCCTCGGACATCACCTCGACCGTGGTCGCGGTGCTCAGCCGGCTGATGCTCGACTACGCGATCTGGTCGCGCGACGAGACCACCCGGCCGATCCTGCTGGTCTGCGAGGAGGCGCACCGCTACGTCCCCAACGAGAAGAACGCCGACGGCTCGTCGGTCGGTCGGATCCTCAGCCGCATCGCCAAGGAAGGCCGCAAGTACGGCATCAGCCTCGGCCTGATCACGCAGCGGCCGTCGGATCTGGCCGAAGGCGTGCTGTCGCAGTGCGGCACGATCATCTCGATGCGCCTCAACAACGACCGCGACCAGGCGTTCGTCAAGGCGGCGATGCCCGAAGGCGCGCGCGGCTTCCTCGATTCGATTCCCGCGCTGCGCAACCGCGAGTGCATCATCTCGGGCGAGGGCGTGTCGATCCCGATCCGGGTGAGCTTCGACGAGCTCGAGGACTTCAAGCGCCCGGCCTCGGCCGACCCCTCGTTCGCCGAGCTGTGGAACCACACCGGCGGCGAGGAGGAGCAAGTCCAGCGCGCGGTCGCCCGCTGGCGCGCGCAGGGGCGGTGATCCGGTAGGCGAAGGAGCAGCGGGATGTTCGGACTGTTCAAACCCAAGCTGGCGCCGACCGGACCGCATAGCTTTGTGGTCGAAGTGGATGTCGCGGTCAGCGCCGCGGAGTTCTTCGCGCTGGTCGACTTCGCCGACCCGCGCAATGCGCAGCGGGCGCGCGGAGCCTCGATCGAAGCCAAAGACGGCGACGGCCGGCGGTTCCTGATGAAGCTGCCGCGGCTGGAGGATCTCGACTTTCACATCGACGTGATCGAAGCCGAAGCGCCGAACCACTACGCTTACGCGATCGTCATCGACCCGCTGGTCGGACGGCTCGCGGCCTCGACCGAGGCCTATACCATCTGGGACGTGCCCGGCGGCGGCTGCCGCGTGCGCTTCGAGAACACGGTCACCTTCCAGGACGGGCTGCGGATGAAGCACATCGAGGAAGAGTTCGCCAAAGTGACCGTGGCCAGCTTCAACGCCCTCGCCAAGCTCAAGCTCCAGGCCGAGCAGGGCGTCGCGGCGATTCGCGCCTTCGAGGAGCGGCAGTTCCACGGCTAGCGCGGCGCGGCGCGGGCCGCGCTCACGTGCCCCGCGTGTCCCCGTAGAGATGGATGTGCAGACGATCGCTGACGTGCAGCCCCTGCGCCTCGGCGTGCGGCCTGAGCCAGGCGAGGCGCTCGCGCAAGCCGGCGCTGTCGGTGCCTTCGGGCATCACGAACAGCCGCTCGGCGGGAATCGCGTAGCGGTCGCGGAGCGCTGTCACCTCTGCCAGGTCGGACTCCTCGGCAACGACGAATTTGAAGAACGCGCGCGGGTCGGCGGCGAAGGCGGCGAGACGCTCTGGGATCAGCGCGACTTCGGCCGCGTTGCCCGAATGCGCCAGCTTGGGGCTGACGTTGTACTGGTCGACCTGGCGGTCGAGCGCGGGGGGCGGCGCGACGGTGCCGTTGGTCTCGATCTCGACGAAGAGCGAGTCCCCGCGAAGGCGGGGACCTCGGTAGTCTGAGGATTGCTGTCCCCTGAGGCCCCCGCCTTCGCGGGGGCTCGGGCCGAGCAGCGCCAGCATCCGCGCGAGCGCCGGGGCCTGGAGCA
>JAIVIY010000176.1 GCA_020200285.1 Novosphingobium sp.
TGCGCCCAGGCGGTCGAGCCCTCGTTGAGCCCGCCCTTGGCCAGCACCAGCACCTTGCGCGTCTCGGCCAAGGCCAGCGCCGCGGTGAGGCCGGCGGCGCCCGAGCCGACGACGATGACGTCGTGGGTCATGCGGATTCGGCCAGCGTCGGCGCGTGGGCTTCGACAGGCTCAGCCTGAGCGGGTGTAGTAAAGGCAGCTACGTTCAAGGCCCGCTCATCCTGAGCTTGTCGAAGGACACGCGCAACGGTCGCCCCACGCTCAGGCCACCTCCCTCGGCGCGCTGGTCAGATGGAGGAACACGTCCTCGAGGTCCGGCTCCCGCGTCACCACGTCGGCGATCGCGTAGCCCTGAGCCTGGAGCAGCGCGAGCACTTCGCCGGCGTTCATCCGGTCGGTGTCGTAAGTGATCTCGACCGTGCGCTCGGCGGTGCGCTCGCTCTTGACGAACGCCGGATGCTGCGGCGGCTCGGCGAGGTCGCGGTCGAGGGTGAGCACCACCACTTTCTCGCGCGCCATCTCGACCAGCGTGCGGGTGGCTTCGTTGGCGATCAGCCGGCCGTGGTTGATGATCGCGATGCGGTCGCACAATTCCTCGGCTTCCTCGAGGTAATGCGTGGTCAGGACCACCGTCACGCCCTCGCCGTTCAAGCGCCGGACCAGCTCCCACAACTGCTGTCGCAGCTCGACGTCGACCCCGGCGGTGGGCTCGTCGAGCACCAGCACCGGCGGCGAATGGACCATCGCCTTGGCGATCAGCAGCCGCCGCTTCATCCCGCCCGAGAGCGTGCGGGCGTAGGCCTCGGCCTTGTCGGCGAGGTGGACCTCGCGCAGCAGCGCCATCGTCCGCCGCAGCGCCTTGGGCACGCCGTACAGGCCCGCCTGGATCTCGAGCACTTCGGCCGGGGTGAAGAACGGATCGAACACGATCTCCTGCGGGACGATGCCGATCGCGGCCTTGGCGTTGCGGCGGTCGCGGTCGATGTCGAAGCCCCAGATCTCGGCGCTGCCCGAAGTCTTGTCGACCATCCCGGCGAGGATGTTGATCAGCGTCGACTTGCCCGCGCCGTTGGGGCCGAGCAGCCCGAAGATCCGGCCTTGCGGGACCTCGAAGCTGACGTCGTCGAGCGCGAGCTTGCCGACGCCGCCCTTGAATCCGGCGTAGCGCTTGACGAGGTTGCGTATCGCGATCGCGGGGCCGGTGTCCATCGCGCCGCCGAGTGCCCCAAGGCGCAGCCGGCGTAAACCCCGCTTGGCGCGGGCGGCCGCCGCTGCTAACCCGCGCCACGCATGATCCCGCCGCCCGAAACGACCCTCGTCGATCACCGCCGCGTCAAGTGCGACGGGGCCGGCGACATCGCCCCCGCGCTCGGCCATCCGCGGGTCTGGCTCGAGATCGACGAGCACGGCTACGTCGACTGCGGCTATTGCGACCGCCGCTTCGTGCTCAAGGGCGGCCCGGCCGACGGCGCCGACCAGGCGAGCCTGCCCGACATCTCGGCTGGCGCAAGCCTCTGAATCCATTATATCGGCGGGGATGACCCTCGCCGATCCGCGCTCGCTGCTCTACGCCCCCGACAAGCTGACCCCCGAACAGGCGCTGGTGCTGACCCGCGACGCGCTGGCCCGATGCGACGACGGCGAGCTGTTCCTCCAGTTCGTCGCGAGCGAAAGCTTCGGGTTCGACGACGGGCGATTGAAGACCGCCGACTATTCGCGCAACGCCGGGTTCGGCTTGCGCGGGGTCTCGGGCGAGATGACCGGCTTCGCCCACGCCAACGACATCTCCCGAGAGGCGATAAGGCGCGCGGCGGAGACGCTGACGCTGCTCGATCCGGCAAACGGTGCGCCCGCACCGCCGCCGCAGCGCACCAACCGCCATCTCTACACCGACGCCTCGCCCTTGGACGCGGTGCCGTTCGCCGAGAAGGTCCGGCTGCTCGAGACGATCGACGCTGCGGCGCGCGCCCGCGATCCGCGGGTCGCTCAGGTCTCCGCTTCGCTCTCGGGCAGCTGGTCGGTGGTCGAGATCGTCCGCGCCGACGGCTTCGCCGCGCACGACGTGCGTCCGCTGGTGCGCCTCAACATCACCATCGTCGCCGAGCATGAGGGGCGGCGCGAGACCGGCAGCTTCGGGATCGGCGGGCGGCGGCTCTACGACGACCTGTTCGATCCTGCGACCTGGAACCGGGCGATCGACACCGCGCTCGCCCAGGCGCTGACCAACCTCGAATCGGTCGCCGCGCCCGCGGGCGAGATGACCGTGCTGCTCGGCCCCGGCTGGCCGGGCGTGCTGCTCCACGAGGCGGTCGGGCACGGGCTCGAGGGCGATTTCAACCGCAAGGGGACCAGCGCCTTCTCGGGCCGGATCGGCCAGCGCGTCGCCGCGCCCGGGGTCACGGTGATCGACGACGGCAGCATCTCGGGCCGCCGCGGCTCGCTGAGCATCGACGACGAGGGCACGCCCAGCCAAGAGAACGTGTTGATCGAGGACGGCATCCTCAAGGGCTACATCCACGATCGCTTGAACGCGCGGCTGATGGGGGTCCCGCCGACGGGCAACGGCCGCCGCGAAAGCTATGCCCATCCGCCGATGCCGCGGATGACCAACACGTTCATGCGCGGCGGCGCCGACGATCCCGCCGAGTTGCTGTCGCGCGTCAAGAACGGGATCTTCGCCAAGAGCTTCGGTGGCGGCCAGGTCGACATCGTCTCGGGCAAGTTCGTGTTCAGCTGCACCGAGGCCTACAAGGTCGAGAACGGCCGGTTGGGCGCGCCGATCAAGGGCGCGACGCTGATCGGCGACGGGCCGAGCGTCCTCACCCGCGTCAAGGGCATCGGCGACGACCTCGCGCTCGACGAAGGCGTCGGGGTCTGCGGCAAAGCGGGGCAAAGCGTGCCCGCGGGGGTCGGCCAGCCGACGCTGCTGATCGAAGGACTGACCGTGGGCGGGACCGCGTGAGCGAGTCCGATCCGCCGCGCGGCGAGGGCATCCTCGCTCCTGGCTGGGCGCACTCGGGCCTCGCCGCAGTGCTGCGGACCGCGCTCGACGCGGTGGTGGTCATGGATCGCCAGGGGGTGGTGGTCGGCTGGAGCGATTGCGCCGAGAAGTACTTCGGATGGAGCGCAAAACAGGCGCTCGGCCGACGGATGGTTCCTAACGGCGTTCTCGGGCCGGCTCGCGGCGCTCGGCCACAGCCACGAACTGCTCACCCGCGAGAGCTGGCAAGGCGGCCCGCTCCACGATCTGCTCGACGCGCTGCTCGGCCGCGAGCCCGATCCGCGGATCAGCGTGGCCGGCGAAGCGGTCTATCTCGGCCCGCGCCAAGTGCTCGGCCTCGGCATGATCCTCCACGAACTGCTGACCAACGCGCTCAAGTATGGCGCGCTGGCGCACGACGGGCGGATCGAGGTCGCCTGGCGCCGCGAGGGCGACGAAGTCGCGTTCGAATGGCGCGAACGCGGTCTCGACGGGCTGGCTGCACCGACCGCGACCGGATTCGGCACCCGGATGATCGCGATGACCGTCGGCCACGAGCTGCGCGGGGCGCTGAGCAGCGAATGGCTCGCCGATGGCCTCGTCCTGGAAATCCGTTTTCCGCTGGGCGAGGCCGCGCCGTGACGAAGGCGATCGGCAGGGCCGCCTCGCCCGGTCATTGCCGGTTCAGCCCGATCGGCGTAGGATTGCGGGCGAAGGAGTCTTTTCCGATGCGCAAGCCAATCGCCAGCTTCATCGCCGTCGCGGCCGCTCTCGCGGTCTCGGCCGCCGACGCCCGTCCGCGGATCAGCGGCGAGGAGAAGCTCGCCAGGCTGCTCGAAGGTCGGGTCGCGGGCGACCCGACCGACTGCATCTACCTGCCGCGCGTGCGCAGCAGCCGGATCATCGACGACACCGCGATCGTCTACGACGCGGGCAGCGTCATTTACGTCAACCGCCCGCGCGGCGGCGCCTACGGGCTCGACGACGACGACGTGATGGTCACCCAACTGTTCGGCGGCGGCTCGTCGCTGTGCAGCATCGACGTGGTGCGGACGCACGACCGCAGCACGTTCTTCTATACCGGCTTCGTCTCGCTCGGCGAGTTCGTGCCCTACCGCAAGGTCCGCGCGCGCAACTGAGCCGCCGGGTGGCGGGAGCCTCGCGCCGCTGGGCCGCGGAGCTGCTCCAGTTCTGGTTTTGCGAGCTCGCGCCCGAGCAATACTGGCGGCGCGATGCGGCGCTCGACGCCGAGATCGTCCGCCGCTTCCTGCCCGACTGGAGCGCGCTGCGCACGCGCCCGGCCGAGGCGTTCCTCGGCGACCGCGAGACCGCGCGCGCCGCGGTGCTGTTGTTCGACCAGGTCCCGCGCAACGCCTTTCGCGATGACCCGCGCGCCTACTCCAGCGACGACCTGGCGCGCGCGATCGCGTCTGGCGCGCTGGAGCGCGGCTGGGACCAGGGCCTGACCCACGCCGAGCGCCAGTTCCTCTACATGCCGTTCATGCACAGCGAGGCGATCGCCGACCAGGACCGCAGCGTCGCGCTGTTCGCCGCGCTCGGCGATCGCTCGGCCGCCGAGTTCGCCGAACGCCACCGCGCGATGATCGCGCGGTTCGGGCGCTTTCCCCACCGCAACGCGCGGCTCGGCCGGACCTCGAGCCCGGCCGAGCTCGCCGCGATCGCGGCGGGCAACGCCTGGTGACCGGTCAGTTGTTGCGCAGCTGTCCGCGGATCGCGCCGTTGGGATACTGCGCGGTGTGGACGTTGACGTAGAACGCGCTCGGATTGTTCTCGATCCGGTCGCTGGTCCACTCGCGGGCGTCGGAGCAGCCCTGCCAGTCGCCTTCGTTGTTCTCCTTGAACCCGAACACCACCGG
>JAIVIY010000062.1 GCA_020200285.1 Novosphingobium sp.
GACGAGGCGATTGCCGGCTGCGTTCGTGCGGCCGAGCCGATGGCGCGGATGGCGAGCTACGAGCGTCAGGAGGTGCTCAACCATTGCGTCAAACGCTTCCAGGAGCGCTTCGACGAGCTGGCCTACGCGCTGTGCGTCGAAGCGGGCAAGCCAATCGCCGACAGCGAGGGCGAGGTCACCCGGCTGATCGACACCTTCCGGATCGCCGCGGAAGAAGCGGTGCGCAATTACGGCGAGGTCCAGCCGCTGGACATCTCGGCGCGCGCCAAAGGCTACATCGGCATGTGGAAGCGCGTGCCGATCGGGCCGTGCAGCTTCATCAGCCCGTTCAACTTCCCGCTCAACCTCGCCGCGCACAAGATTGCGCCGGCGATCGCGATCGGCTGCCCGTTCGTGATGAAGCCGGCAAGCCTGACCCCGCTCGGCGCGATCATCATGGGCGAGGTCCTGGCCGAGTGCGACACGCTGCCCGAAGGCGCGTTCTCGATCCTGCCCGCGAGCCGTGACGGGGCCGACCTTTTCACCACCGACGAGCGGCTCAAGCTGCTGTCGTTCACCGGCTCGCCGGGCGTGGGATGGGACTTGAAGTCCAAGGCCGGCAAGAAGAAGGTCGTGCTCGAATTGGGCGGCAACGCCGCGGTGATCGTCGACCAGGACGCCGACCTCGACCACGCATTGGCCCGGATCGTGTTCGGCGGCTACTACCAGTCGGGCCAGAGCTGCATCCACGTCCAGCGCGTGATCATCCACGAGGGCATTTACGACAAGTTCCGCGATAGGCTGATCGTAAAGGTCAAGGCGCTCAAGTCGGGCGATCCCAAGAAGCGCGACACCTTCATCGGCCCGATGATCTCGGCCAAGGAGGCAATCCGCCTCGAAGGCTGGGTCACCGCCGCGGTCGAGGGCGGAGCGAAGCTGCTCGCGGGCGGGAAGCGCGACGGTGCGATGCTCGAAGCGACGCTGCTCGAAGGGGTCGACCGGAAGGCCGATCTTTACCGCGAGGAGGCGTTCGGGCCGGCCGTTATTCTCAGCAAGTTCAGCGAATGGAAGGCCGCGCTCGACGAGGTGAACGACAGCAAGTTCGGCTTGCAGGCCGGCATCTTCACCCGCGACATCCACAAGGTGCTCGAGGCCTGGGACCACCTCGACGTCGGCGGGGTCTGCGTCAACGAGGTCAGCTCGTACCGCGTCGACAACATGCCCTACGGCGGGGTCAAGGACTCCGGCCTCGGCCGCGAGGGCGTGCGCTTCGCGATCGAGGACATGAGCGAGATCCGCAACCTGGTGATCCGCCGAGAAGGCTGAGCGGTGCCGTTCTGGCTGGTCCCCGCGTTCTTCGGGACGGCGCTGCTTTACGCCTCGGTCGGGTTCGGCGGGGGATCGACGTATTCGGCGCTGCTGGCGCTGGCCGGAACCGACTACCGCGTCCTCCCGATACTGTCGCTCGCGTGCAACATCGTGGTGGTGACCGGCGGGACGATCCGCTTCGCCCGCGCCGGCGAGATGCCGTGGCCCGGGGCGCTGGCGGTCTCGCTGGTCGCCGCACCCCTCGCGTTCTTAGGCGGGCTGACCCCGATCGGCCAAGGGGCGTTTCTGGCGCTGCTCGGCGCGAGCCTGGTGTTCGCGGCGCTGGCGTTGCTGTTGCCGGTCGCCAAGGACGGCGAGGTCCGTGCCCAGCCTGCTTGGGCGATGCCGGCCGCCGCGGCGCCGCTCGGCTATCTCGCCGGGCTGGTCGGGATCGGGGGCGGCATCTTCCTCGCCCCGCTGCTTCACCTGACCCGCTGGGACGGCGCGCGGCGGATCGCGGCTACGGCAAGCCTGTTCATCCTGATAAATTCCATTTCGGGCCTGATCGGCCAACTCGCCAAGTCGGGGGCCGACCGCTTCGGCGAGGCGCTCGCGGGCGGGCTGCCGCTGCTGATCGCGGTGGTGATCGGCGGCCAGATCGGCAGCTTCCTCGCGCTCCGCTACTTGCCGACGCAAGTCATCCGCTGGCTGACCGGGGCCCTGACAGGCTGGGTCGGGCTGCGGCTGCTGCTCCATTAGTTCACGCCATCGCGTAGCTGCTCGCGGTAAGCTCCTGCTGGACGATCGCGGCGAGGTCGCGTAGCCGGTCCTTGTCATCGTCGGTGAAGTCGCGCGGGCGGCCGTCGATGATGCACAGCGTGCCCGCGCAGTGCCCGTCGGCGGTGAAGATCGGCGCGCCGGCGTAGAAGCGGACGTAAGGCGGGCCCGAAACCACCGGATTGTCGGCGAAGCGGTCGTCGCGCAAGGCGTCGGGGATCACCAGCATGTCGCGCGCGGCCACCGCGTGCGCGCAGAACGACATTTCGCGCGACGATTCCTTGATGTCGGTGCCGACGCACGACTTGAACCACTGGCGGTTGGCGTCGACCAGAGAGACCAGCGCGATCGGCACGTCGAACAGCGCCGCGGCGACGCGCGTCAGGCGGTCGAAGCGCTCCTCGGCGGGGGTGTCGAGCAGACCGAGCGCCTGGAGCGCGGCGAGCCGCTGCAACTCGTCGGGCGGAACCGGCGCGGGAACCCAGCGGAATTGCCCGCGGAGCAGCGCGGTGCGCATCCGCGCGCGGGCGAACTCGCGCGAGAACGGCCGCTTGAGCCAGTCGACCGCCTTGGGCAGGTCGAGGTTGCCCGGCTTGGAATGCTCGCTGACGACGAGCACCGGGGGCGAGGATTCCAGCCCGCTGGTAGCGGCCCTGACCGCGTCGGCCAGCGACTTGCCCGGGGCCAGATGGTCGGCCTTGACCAGCACTAGCCCGACCGCGGTTCGCGTCGCCCCCGAACCGCCTTCGCCTTGCGCTTCGTCGAGGATGCTGAGGCCCTCGTCGATCATCCCGAGATAGAGCGGATCGTTGGTCGCGGGTCGCTTTCCGACGACCTTGACCACGGGAATCCGGGTGGCGCCGGGAACGGGCGCTTCCTGCGGCTTGGCTTCGGTGGGCCTGGCGGGCTTGCCCGAGCTGGTGACCTCGAGCACCAGGCCTTCGGCCGCGCCGATGATTTCCAGCTCGTCCCCGGCGGGGGCAGCGGCTTTCAGCTCGGCGAGGATCGCGTCGACCT
>JAIVIY010000007.1 GCA_020200285.1 Novosphingobium sp.
CCCTCTTTCCCATCCCCGCTCGTGCTGAGCTTGTCGAAGCACTGTCCTTTCTTGCGAGCTCACGCCCGGCCCAAGTGAAGAGCAGCCCTTCGACAAGCTCAGGGCGAACGGGCAAAAGTTCAACGAGTAGGGGGCCTCAAAAGCTCTCCTCGTAAATGCGGGTGAGGTCGCCCTGCCACTCGGTCTGGTACAACCGCAGCAGGCGTTCGGCCGGGGTTTCGCCGCGGGCGACGATTTCGTGCAAGGGATCGAGGAAGCCGGTTTCGTTGTCGCCGCTCGAGTTGAACCGGGCGCGCGCGGCGAGGCCGCCGCGGGCGATCTCCAGGGCCTCGCGGGCGAGGTCGAGCAGCGTCCGCCCGCCCGGCACCGGCGCCTTGAGCCCGAGCCGAGGCACCGCGTTGCGCAAGGCCTCGCGCTCCTCCATCGTCCAGTCCCTGACCAGCTCCCACGCCGCGTCGAGCGCGCCTTGGTCGTAGAGTAGTCCGACCCACAGCGCGGGCAGCGCGCAGATCCGGTTCCACGGGCCGCCGTCGGCGCCGCGCATCTCGAGGAAGCTCTTGAGCCGAACCTCGGGAAATGCGGTCGAGAGGTGATCCTGCCAGTCGTTGGCGGTCGGCAGCTCGCCGGGCAGCGCGGGCAAATCGCCCGTGAGGAAGTCGCGAAAGCTCTGCCCGGCGGCGTCGATGTAACGGCCGTCGCGGAACACGAAGTACATCGGCACGTCGAGCATGTAGTCGACGTAGCGGTCGTAGCCGAAGCCGTCCTCGAACACGAACGGCAGCATCCCGGTGCGACGCGGGTCGGTGTCCGACCAGATGTGGCTGCGGTAGGAGAGGTAGCCGTTGGGCCGGCCTTCGAGGAACGGCGAGTTGGCGAACAGCGCGGTCGCCAGCGGCTGGAGCGCGAGCCCGACGCGGAACTTCTGCGCCATGTCGGCCTCGCTCGCGTAGTCGAGGTTGGTCTGGATGGTGCAGGTCCGCAGCATCATGTCGAGCCCGAGGCTGCCGACGCGCGGCATGTGGCGAAGCATGATCTCGTAGCGTCCCTTGGGCATCACCGGCAGCTCGCCGCGCGTCTTGTCGGGCCACAGACCGAGCCCGATGAAGCCCTTGCCGGTGCGCTCGCCGATCGCCTTGACCTGCTTCAGATGCCGCCCGGTCTCGGCGCAAGTCTCGTGGAGGTTCTCGAGCGGCGCGCCCGACAATTCGAGCTGGCCCGCGGGCTCGAGGCTGACCGTCCCGTCGGGCCCCGTCATGGCGATGACCTTCCCATCCTCCTCGACCGGCGACCAGCCGAACTCGGCCAGCGCGAGCAGCAGGTCGCGGATCCCGCCGGGCTCGGCGTAGGTTGGGGCGTGAAAATCCTCGCGGCAGAACACGAACTTCTCGTGCTCGGTGCCGATGCGCCACTGGTCGGCCGGTTTCTCGCCGGCGGCCATCGGCGCGACGAGCTGGTCGCGGCTCTCGATCACAGGATCGTTGCGATCTGAAACCGTTCTCGTGCTCATCGCCGCCCGTTAGGCAAGGTCGCGGCGGCGCGCCAGCCCTATTCGGCGCGCCAGTCGCCGGCCTGCGCCATCCACAGCGCGACCCCCGCGATCGCCGCGGTTTCGCCGCGCAGGATGCGCGGGCCGAGCGAGATCGGCACGGCCTGGGGCAGGGCGCGGATCGCTTCGCGCTCGGCGTCGTCGAACCCGCCTTCGGGGCCGGTGAGCAGCGCGGCGGGGCCGGAATGCGCGGCGAACTCTTGGGCGGCGCGCGCGCCGCCGAGCTCGTCGGCGAAGAACAGCGCGCGATCCTGCGGCCAGTCGCGGAGCAGCGCGTCGAGCTTCACAGGCTCAGCCAGCTCGGGCAGCGCCGTGCGCGCGCATTGCTCGGCGGCCTCGACCGCGATCGCCCGCACCCGCTCGGGGTTGAGCTTGTCGGCGACGCAGCGGCGGGTCAGCACCGGCCGGATCGCCCGCACTCCGAGCTCGGTCGCCTTCTCCAGCACCAGATCGAAGCGGTCCTTCTTGAGCAGCGCCGGGCACAGCCAGAAGTCCGGCGCCAGCTCGCGCGGGCGCAGACGAGTCTCGACGATGAGCGCCACCTCGCGCTTGCCGACATCCGCGACCCGCGCCGCCCATTCGCCGGTAAGGTCGTCGCACAGCACCACCGCGTCGCCGGGCGCGACTCGCATCACCTTGCCGAGATAATGCGCGGGCGGACCTTCAAGTTGGATCTGTGCGCCCTCGCGGAGCTGCTCATCGACAAACAGCCGCGGCGCGCTGCGTGCGGGCCAGGCCGGAGTACGCGGTCGGTGCGTGCACCGCGGCCTCGTCGCGCGCCTGCCCGAGCGAGTGCGCGCCTTCGCGCTGCTCGCCCGGTTCGACCGGCCGATCGGCTGGTGGCTGCTGTTCTGGCCGTGCGCGTGGGGGGTGCTGCTCGCCGGCGGAGGCGAGCTGTGGGCGCTGATTGCGTGGCTGCTGCTCGGCGCGATCGCGATGCGCGGGGCGGGCTGCGTCTACAACGACATCGTCGACCGCGACCTCGACCGGCGGGTCGCGCGTACCGCCGCGCGGCCGCTGGCGAGCGGCGCGGTCAGCCTGCGCGCGGCGTGGGCCTGGCTGATGGCGTTGTGCCTCGTCGGAGTGGTCGTGCTGCTGCAACTGCGCTGGCAGGCGCAACTCGTCGCGCTGGCCAGCCTGCTGCCGGTCGCCGCCTATCCGTTCATGAAGCGGGTCACCTGGTGGCCGCAGGCGTGGCTGGGGATCGTGTTCAGCTGGGGCGCGCTGGTCGGCTGGATCGAGGTGCGCGGCGATCACCTCGACGCGCTCGCCGCGCTCTATGCCGGGTGCATCGCCTGGACGATCGGCTACGACACGATCTACGCGCTCCAGGACCGCGAGGACGACGCGCTGATCGGCGTGCGCTCGAGCGCGTTGCGGCTGGGCCGGCACGTCCGGGCCGGGGTGAGCGCGTTCTATGCCGCCGCGCTCGCGCTGTGGGCGCTGGCTTTCTGGCTGCTGCGCGGCGACGGGATCGCGCTCATCGCGCTGCTACCCGTGGCCGGGCATCTCGCCTGGCAAGTCGCGGCGCTTCGGCCCGAGGATGGCGGCGATGCCCTCGCCAAGTTCCGCAGCAACCGCTTCGCCGGGCTGCTGATGGCCGCGGCGTGCTTCGTCGTCGGTAACACCGGTGGGTGAGGGCGGGGTGAAGCCGGCCCCAAAGCAGGCAAACGTGCGGAGCGGCTCATTCATAGCTGACCACCTCGAACTCGATCCCGTCCCAGTCGAAGAAGTAGAACCGGCGGCCCGGTTCGTAGTCGCCATGGCCGAACGGCTCGAGGCCATGCTCGACGACGATCGCCTCGGCCGCTGCGAGGTCGTCGACCGCGATTCCGATGTGGTTGAGCGGCACGCCCTTCCTGAACGGCCCGCCGCGGCCCTCGTTGGTGTAGATCGCCAGATAGGCGTCGTCGCTGCCGACGTGGATCGTCCACCCGCCCAATTGCGAGGGCCCGCGCCAGCGCTCGCGCCAGCCGCACAGCTTCTCGAACAGCGCGGCGGCGCGGTCGGGGTCGGAGACGGTGATGTTGGCGTGCTCGAGTCGGGCTGCGGTCATGTCGGAAGATTCCCATGCAAATCGTTGATTTTCGTGCGCCGATGCCATCTTCGCGAATCATTCGGCTTGCCCATCATGCAACCTCAAGTTAACTTGAGGTCAAACGAAAAGTGGGTGATGGATGCATAGAGACGATCTCGTCAGCATCGGGGCGCTGGCCAAGCGCACCGGAGTCGCGGTTTCTGCGATTCGCTATTACGAGGAGCGCAAGTTGCTCACGTCGCTGCGCACCGGCGGAAACCAGCGGCGCTTCCTGCGCTCCGACATCCGCCGGATCAGCTTCATCCTGATCGCCCAGAAGCTCGGGCTCGGGCTCGCCGAGATCGAGGCCGAGCTGGCCACGCTGCCCCAGGGCCGCACCCCGACGCTGACCGACTGGCAGCGCATCAGCCGCTCGATGCGCAGCCAACTGGACGCCAAGATCCAGCTGCTCACCCGGACCAAGCAGAAGCTCGACCAGTGCATCGGCTGCGGCTGCCTGAGCCTGACCCGCTGCCAGCTCTACAACCGCGACGACCGCGCCGCCGGTGGCGGGACCGGGCCGCGGTTCGTGCTCGATTGACAACGAAGCATTCAGGCCCGCGAAACCGAACCGGCCGCAAGGCGTTGGTTCGCGAACGTCCATAAAACGGGAGTGCGCCGCTTAGGCGGCGTAAAGCAATTGTGAACAAAACCATTCGATTGATCATGGCGGCCACCGCGCTGTCGGCCGCCGCGCCGCTGCTTTCCGCCGTTCCGCGCGGCGACGAGCCGGTCGCGGTGCCGCGCGCCATCAAGCAGGGGATCGACTTCGTCTATGTCGATCCGCAGATGAGCACGGTGGCGGTGAAGAAAGCGAAGCCGCGCAACTGGCTGCAGCGCGTGTTCCGCTCCGGCGAGCGCCGCGGAGCCAACGCCCCCAACCCGATCTTCATCGAGCTCGCCGGCGGGCTCGAGCGGTATCGGACCACTTGGGCGGCGCTGCCGCAAGTCAAGATTCCGGCCGGACCGGCGCTCAAGCGCGGGGCCAAGGGCAAGCGCGTCGACCTGTTGCGCACCCGGCTCGGGCTGGCGCCCGGCGGCGGCTATGATGATGGCCTGGTCGAGCGGGTCGAGGAATATCAGCGGGTCCACGGCCTCGGTCCGATCGACGGGATCGCCGGCAAGGCGACGATCGCCTCGCTGAACCTCGGCGCCGAGCACTACGCCAAGCGACTCGCGATCAATGTCGAACGCGCCTGGCGGCTGCCGGCGACCGGCACCTTCAACCGCTATGTCGTGGTCGATTCGGGCTCGGCCGAAGCCTGGCTGTTCGACCGTGACCGCGCGGTCGACGGGATGCGCGTGGTGGTCGGCGCGCCCGCGACCAAGACGCCGATGATGGCGGTGATCCTGCGCAACGCCAAGGCCAACCCCTATTGGAACGTGCCGCCCGAGATGATCCAAAGCCTGACAGCCAAGCGCGTGCTCAAGCAGGGCGTCTCGTATCTCGACCAGTTCCACTACGAGGTGCTGTCGGACTGGACCGAGAACGCGCGGCTGCTCGATCCCAAGCTGGTCGACTGGAAGCTGGTCGCCGCGGGCAAGCGCCCCGACATCCACGTCCGCCAGCTGCCCGGGCCGTGGAACTCGATGGGGGCGATGAAGTTCGAGATGCCCAACGACTACGGCATCTACCTCCACGACACCCCGATCAAAGAGGTGTTCGAAAAGGACGACCGCTGGATCAGCAATGGCTGCGTGCGGCTGCAGGACTACCGCCGCTTCGCCTCGTGGGTGTTCGGCCGTGTCCCGCAGCCGGGCCGGGCGACCGAGCAAGAGTTCGAGCTGGCCAAGCCGGTGCCGGTCTACATGACCTACCTGACGGTGACGCCGGGCGCCGCCGGGGTGGTGTTCCGGCCCGACCCCTACGGGCTCGACGCCCAGGCGATGCCGCAGATGTTCGGGCGGACTTAGGAGTGCCGCCGCTGTCTTATTGGATCAGATGCCGAGCGCCTTGCGAAGCTCGGCGTTGATCCGCGACTGCCAACCTTTGCCGGTGGCGCGAAAGCGCTCGATCACGTCGGGATCAAGGCGGAGAGTGACCTGGCGCTTTGGGTTGTCTAAGCGGGGACGCCCCAGCGCCGACTTTAGCGTTCCCGTCGCTGGCCGAACGAGCTTTCCCCCCTTGTAGGCGGCCGCTTCTCGGAACATCTCCTCGGTCCATTCGACATAGTCATCGTCCGGATCAGTCCAGCGTGCGGAGTCGGGCTTGGTGCTCTCGTTCATGTGTCGGATACATCGTGATTATGCGGCGTTTGCCGTCTCGCGGCGTCCAGACCAAGTGAACGCGCTTGCCATGTAGATAACCCCAAACACGATATCGTTTTTCTCGATAGTCGGCTCGGTCGTCCTCGATTTCGAGATACTCATTTTCGAACACGTCGCCGGCATGCGCCATATCGAGGACGCGCTCGGCCCAAACCATGCGGCGCTTTTCCTCATCGTATTCGATTTCCATCACTACAGTCCTGCACTTGCCGCAAATTAGTGCGGCCTGATTCATCGGATGTCTGACGGGAAATTACGAATCAAATTACCGAATGAATACAGTGCTCTGTGGTGGGAAGCCGAATAATATGGTTTAGCCGTTACCGTTGGACCTCGTCAGACGGACCCACGCTTAAACGTAGCGACAGAAATTGTCAACCTCACTCCGCCGCCAGCAATTCCTCCGCCCCGCCGAGGTCGACGCTGACCAGGCGGCTGACGCCTTTCTCGACCATCGTCACGCCGAACAGGCGGTGCATGCGGCTCATCGTCACGGCGTTGTGGGTGACGATCAGGTAACGGGTGTCGGTCTCGCCGACCATCGCGTCCAATAGGTCGCAGAAGCGTTCGATGTTGGCGTCGTCGAGCGGCGCGTCGACTTCGTCGAGCACGCAGATCGGCGCGGGGTTGGTCAGGAACAGCGCGAAGATCAGCGCGATCGCGGTCAGCGCCTGCTCGCCGCCCGAGAGCAGCGTCAGCGACTGCAGCCGCTTGCCCGGCGGCTGGGCGAAGATTTCGAGCCCGGCCTCCAACGGATCGTCGCTGTCGATCATCGCCAGGTGCGCAGCTCCGCCGTCGAACAGGCGCGCGAAAAGCCGCTGGAAGTGCGCGTCGACCGCACCGAACGCGGTGCGCAGCCGCTCGCGGCCTTCGCGGTTCAAGCTGCCGATCGAGCCGCGCAGGCGGTGGACCGCTTCGGTCAGCTCGGCCTGCTCGGCCGCGCTCTCGCCGTGCCGGGCCTCGGCGACGGCGAGCTCGTCGGCGGCGACGAGGTTGACCGGGCCGAGCCGCTCGCGGTCGGCGACGAGTTTGTCCATCGCCAGCGATTCCTCGCCCGCTTCGGCCACCGTCGCGGCTTCGAACGCGAACCGCCCGGCAAGCAGCGGCGGCGGGCACTGGAAGCGCTCGCCGCTGATGCGCGCCATCTCTTCGCGCCGCGACTCCTGGTTGTCGGCGCGCGCCGCGGCGCCGGCCCGCGCCTCGCGCGCGGCGGCGAGCGTTTCGGCGAGCGTTTCGAGCGCGGCGCCGGCCGCCTTTGCCGCGGTCTCGCGCTCGGCCAGCGCGGCTTCGGCGGCGGCCAGCTCGGCGCCGAGCCGCCCGCGGACCTCGTCGCCCGCCTCGATCTCGCGGATCAGCCCCTCGGGCTTGGCCGCGATCACCGCGCGCTCCTGGCTCAGCTCCTCGCGCCGCCGCGCGGTCTCGGCGATCCGCCGCTCGGCGTCGCCGGCGCGGGTCTCCCAGCCGCGGATGTCGGCGCGCAGCGTTGCGCGACGTTCGCGCGCGGCGGCGAGGCCCTGGTCGAGCGCGGCGAGCGCGGCGAGCGCGCCCTGCAGCGACTGGCGGCTCGCCTCGTGGCGCGCGCGCGCCCGCTCGACCGCAGCGCGGCCTTCGCCGGGATCGGGCAGCGCGGCACGCTTTGCTTGCGCTTCCTCGGCCTCGCGCCGCGCCTGGGCGAGTTGCTCGGCGAGATCGGCGCGCGCCGCGTCGAGCTCGGCGCGGCGGGCCGCGAGGCGCTCGCGCGCGGCTTCGGCCTGGTCGACCGCGCGCAACGCGCGGCGCTCGTCGTCGGCGACGCGGGCGAGCACGGCTTCGGCGGCGGCGAGCTCGCCCTGGTGCGCGGCGACCGCCTGCCCAGCGGCGGCGAACACCGCGTCGGCCTCGTCGCGCCGCGCGGTCTCGCCGGGCAACGCGGTTTCGAGCGCGGCGAGCCGGTTCGCGGCCTCGAGCTCGGCGGCCTCGGCCGCGCCTTCGCCTCGCACCACCAAGCCGTCCCAACGGCGCAAGCCGCCGGCGGTGGTCACCAGCCATTCGCCCGGAGCCAACGCCCGGCCGTCGTCGCGCTCGGCGACGCGGACCAAAGCAAGGCGAGCGGCAAGCTCGGCGGGCGCAGTGACGTGGCGGGCGAGGCTATCGGCGAGCGGGGGCGGGGGCTCCGCCCCGGTCCAGAAGCGCCCTTCCGCGCCGTCCGCCGCAGCGCCCAGCGCGGCCTTGGCCTCGCGCCCGAGCACCGCGGCGAGTGCGCGTTCGTAGCCGGGCGCGGCCTTGACCGCCTCGATTGCCGTGCGTCCCGTTGCCTTGAGCGCCCGGGCGTCGCGATCGCGGGCGAGCGCTTGCGCCTCGCGCTCGATTCCCGCGAGCTCGGCGCGCGCCTGGGCGAGTGCGTCGCCCGCCGCGTCGCGCGCGGCGATCAGCGCCTCGCGCTTGCCGGAAAGCGCCTTGCGCGCCGCACCGGCGGCGGCAAGCGCGGCCTGCGCGGCGGCGAGCGCGGCCTGCGCGTCCGTCAGCTCGGCTTCGGCGTCTCCCGCCTCCGCCAACTCGGCCGCCTGAGCCTCGCGCCTACGCGCTTCATCCTCGAGCCGCGCGAGCCGCGCCGCCGCGCTCGCCACTGCGGCGTCGGCGACGCGCCAGTCGGCGTCGACCCCGGCCTGCTCGGCGACCGCTTGGGCCAGCGCCAGCTCGGCGGCGCGGCTCGAGCGCTCGGCTTCCTCCTGCGAGCGCGCCAGCTCCGGACGCTGGGCCTCCTCGGATTCGAGCGAGCGTTCGGCTTCGTCCGCCTCGCGTTGGAGCCGCGCGAGCGCTTCGGCGGCATCGCCGGTCAGCTTGCCGGCGTCGCCCGCGTCGGCCTCGAGCCGGGCGAGCTGGCGGTCGAGGTCGGCAAGGCGTTCCTCGGCGGCTTCGAGCTGGCTCGACAGCGTCGCCATCCGCGCGCCGTGGGCGCTCGCGTCGGAGCGGCGGTCGAACAGCTCCTCACGCGCCTCGGCGAGCAACGCGGCGGCGGCATGCTGCGCGTCCTGCGCCGCCTTGGTCGCGGATTGGGCCTCGCTCACCGCGGCTTCGGCCGCCTTCGCTTCGGCGCGCGCCTGGTCGGCCGCAGCCGCGGCGTCGCGCCAGCGGGCGAACACCAGCCGCGCTTCGGCATGGCGGATCTTGTCGGACAGCGCCTTGTAGCGATCGGCCGCGCGCGCCTGCCGCCGCAACCCGGCGATCTGGCCTTCAAGGCCAGTCAGCAGATCGTCGATCCGGGCGAGGTTGGTCTCGGTCGCTCGCAATTTCTGCTCGGCGTCGCGGCGGCGGACGTGGAGGCCGGCGATCCCGGCGGCCTCCTCGAGCATCATCCGCCGCTCGGCGGGCTTGGCGGCGATCACTGAGGCGATCCGCCCCTGGCTGACCAGCGCCGGCGAGTGCGCGCCGGTCGCGGCGTCGGCGAAGACCAGCGAGACGTCCTTCTGGCGGACGTCGCGGCCATTGATCCGGTAGGCCGAGCCCGCGCCGCGCTCGATCCGCCGCGAGACCTCGATCTCGGCCTCCTCGTCGTTATCCGCGAGGCTGCCGCGCACCGACACCACCACCTCGGCGAAGTCGCGCGCCGGACGCTCCTCGGTGCCGGCGAAGATCACGTCCTCCATCCCGCCGCCGCGCAAGGACTTAGGCGAGCTTTCGCCCATCACCCAGCGGATCGCCTCGAGCAGGTTGGACTTGCCGCAGCCGTTGGGGCCGACGACCCCGGTCAGCCCCGGCTCGATCCTCAGTTCGGCGGGCTCGACGAAGCTCTTGAAGCCGGACAGGCGGAGCTTCTCGAAGCGCATCGCCGTGGCCCGGCCGCCCTGGGCTCAGCGCGCCCCGGCGCCCTGCAGCATCGGCTCGAGCGTCGCCCAGGACTGGGTGCCGACGTCGCGGCCGTTGATGAAGAACCACGGGGTGCCGGTAACGTTCTTCTCCTCGCTCGCCTTCTGGGTGGCGTTGGACAGCGCGGTCGCCTTGTCGACGTCGGCGAGGCAGGCGGCGGCCTGGTCGGCCGCGATGCCGCGCTCGGCGAAGAACGGGGTCATCCCCGCGAGCTGGGCGATCGCGCCGAAGCGCTGGACGGGCGGCAGCGCGCCCGCGGCCTGGAGCTGCGCGTCGCCGGCGGACTGAAGGTTGCTGAACATCTGGGCCTGCCATGCCCAGAATTGCTCAGAAAGCGGAATCACCGATTCGGGCGCGCCGCACGTCGCAAGCAGCGTCGCCGATAGGTCGAGCGGGTTGAGCATGAAGTGGCGCAGCTCGAAGCTCACCCGGCCGCTGTTGATGTAGTCGTCGCGCAATTTGGCGAACCCGGTCTCGGAGAACTCGGCGCAGTGCGAGCAGCTCAGCGCTCCGTACTCGACCAGTTCGATCGGCGCCTCGGGGTTGCCCATCAGGTAGCCGCCCTCGGGCGTCACCGCGATCTTGTCGGCCCAGGCCTGCCCGGCGGGCGCGGCGATCTTGGCGATCGGCGAAGCGCTGGTCGCGGG
The DNA here is from genome assembly GCA_020200285.1 of Novosphingobium sp. Taxonomy (GTDB): domain Bacteria; phylum Pseudomonadota; class Alphaproteobacteria; order Sphingomonadales; family Sphingomonadaceae; genus Novosphingobium. Next base: position 10,385 of record JAIVIY010000007.1, read on the forward strand.
GGCTCCGGCGGTGTCTTCCGACTTGCCGCAGGCGGCGAGCGCGAGCGCAAGGGCGGCGAGAGTGGCGGCGGCGGCGCGGAAAGGCATGGTCGGGTTCCCGGTGGAAGAATGCGGTCCTGCTCTGGCTAGGCGAAAACCGCCGGCTTTAGAAGCGCTGGCGCCCGTTCAGGGTTCGCCCATCCACAGGATTGGGCGGCGTCTCGCGCTCAGTTGGCCTGCATCCGCGCCGCCAGCTGCGGGCGCAGCGCGCTCCAGCTGTGGGTCCCGGCGAGGAGCTCGCCGTCGATCGCGAACGAGGGCGTTCCGGAGACGAACAGGTTCTCCTGCGCGTCTTGGGTCGAAACCGCGAGGCGCTTGGCCAGCGCCTCGTCGGCGAGGCATTTGTCGATTTGCGGTCTTGTGTAGCCGCGGCTCGCCATGATCGGATAGAACTTGAAGTCGGTCGCGATCGCCCGAGTCCGCTGAGCGAAGGCGCCCGCGGTCCAGCGCGCGCGCTGCGCCGGGCTGGGGCTGGCGAGCGGCGCGATCCACTTGTCCTGGCTGCGCATGAACGCGGCGTGGTTGAGGAAGAACTTGTCCGCCGGGCCGCAGTTGGTGAGCAGCGCGACGGTCAGGTCGACCGGATCGCGGACGAAGTTGCGGACTTCGACCGCACCCTTGCCGGTGGCGACGACGGTCAGCCGCAGCTGGGCGTCGGCCTGCTTCTCGAAATTGGCGCAGTGCGGGCACGTGTAGCTGACGAACTGCGTGAGCCGCAGCTTGGCGTTCGGGTTGCCGAGCACATGGTGGCCCTGCGGGGTGACGGTGACCGTGGTGTTCCAGTTGCGCGCGGGGGCTTTGGTCTGCGCGAGCGCCGCGCCCGCGCCGAAGCCCGCGGCGAGCGCCAGGGTGAGGCCAAGAATCCTAGTCCGCATCGTTGCTCCCGTCGTTTCCGCCGAGGTTGCGGGCGAGCGATTCGAGCACCACGCGCAGCTCCGGGTCGCCGATATCGCGCAAGCTGTCGCCGAGCTCGATCGGGATCGGCTTGAGCGACGGCGGCGCGGCGCGGCTTGCGTCGGGTGCGATGCCGCGCCGCGGCTGAACCTCGCCTTGCCGGAGCTTGACCCTGGCCACCGCGGCGTAGCCGAAGAAGCGGTTCACGCGGTCGATGATCTCGGGGATCACGTGCTGGATGATCGGCGCATGGGCGGGCTTGACCACCAGCTGAAGGATGCCGTCGCGCTTCTCGCCGGGGGGAAAGCGGATCGACTCGGGGGCGCAGGCGCGGGCGTGGCGCTCGCCGACGATCTCGGGCCAGCGGGTGACCACGCTCGACTGGACGAAGCCGAACTTGCGGAACGCCGTGCGGCCGATCTCGGGCATCAGGTCGGCGATCTGCCGCGCCGGGCCGCCGCGCGGACGCTCGTAGGGCTTGGGCTTGTGCGAGGAGGGCTTGGGCGGAGCGGCGCGTTCCATCGTCGCCGCCGCCATGCCATAGCCTGACGATGCAGACCAGCGGGGAGAGCGTCGCGAGCAAGCTGCTCGGCTGGTACGACCGGCATGCGCGCGCATTGCCGTGGCGCGCTCCGCCGGGCACGCCCAGTCCCGATCCCTACCGCGTGTGGCTGGCCGAGGTGATGCTCCAGCAGACCACGGTCGCGCACGCCGCGCCCTACTACGAACGGTTCCTCGAACGCTGGCCGACGGTCGCGGCGCTCGCCGCCGCCGACGAGGCCGAAGTGATGGGCGCCTGGGCCGGGCTCGGCTACTACAGTCGCGCCCGCAACCTGATCGCCTGCGCTCGCGCGGTCGCCGAGCGCGGCAGTTTTCCCGAGGACGAGGCGGAGTTGCGGGCGCTGCCGGGGATCGGCGACTACACCGCCGCGGCGATCGCGGCGATCGCCTTCGGCCGGCCGGCGGTGGCGGTCGACGCCAACGTCGAACGTGTGGTCGCGCGGCTGTTCGCGATCGCCGCGCCGCTGCCGGGCGCCAAGCCCGCGATCCGCGTCGCCACCCGGACGATTGCGCCCATCGCGCGCCACGGCGACTTCGCCCAGGCGGTGATGGACCTCGGCGCGACGGTCTGCACCATCCGCAACCCAAGCTGCGGACGGTGCCCGCTTCGCGCCGACTGCGCGGGCTACGCCACCGGCGATCCCGTCGCGTTCCCGGTCAAGGCGGCGAAGAAGGCCAAGCCGTTGCGCCGGGGCCGGGCCTACTTGGTGCAGAAAGGCGGTGCGGTGTGGCTCGTCCGCCGTCCCGCCAAGGGCATGCTCGGCGGGATGCGCGCGCTGCCCGACGATGGGTGGAGCGCGAGGGGCGACGGCGGCCGGACGCCGCCAAGTTGTGGCAATTGGCGCAGCACGGGCGTAGTCCGCCACGGCTTTACGCACTTCGACCTCGAGCTCGAGGTTGTCGTCGGCAGCGACTGCGGTGACCTCGACGAGGGCGAATGGTGGCCGCTCGAACGGCTCGGCGAGGCCGGCCTGCCGACGCTGTTCGTCAAGGCCGCGCGGCTGGTCCTAGACGATGCCGCCGCCCAGCGCGAGGCGGATCGCCGCGATCACGATCACGATCAGGCAGAAGTTGCGCCCCCCGTTCGACGACGACAGCGCGCCGAGGCCGGCGCCGAGGATCGCGATCGGCAGGACGATCCAGTTGCCCCAGCCGAGGAAGGGAATGGCGGACGGGATCGCCAGCAGCAGCGCGATCAGGCCGAGGAGGATGGAAAGGATGTTGAGCATGTGTCTTGCCTAGATAGGACACCGCGCCAACGCAAGCGCGGCAATTGACGGTTCACGTTGACGCCCCCAAGAAGCAACCGATTGCATTCAGGGACCGATCGCATGGCCGCCGCCCAACTCTCCCGCCGAGCGCTGATCGGCAACGCCGCCCTGCTCGGGCTGAGTGCCGGCTTGCCGCGAGCTGCGTTCGCGCGCCCGCTGGTCGCCTTGCGCTTCGCCAACGTCACCGCGTTCGTCGACGGTTATGTTTCCAGCCGCAAGGTTCCGGGCATGCTCGCCGCGCTGGGCTTCGGCAAGGCTCCGGCGACGGTCATCGCCCGCGGCGTCGAAGGCTTCGCGGACAAGGACCCGCAATCGCTCGACACGCTCTACCGCATCTACTCGATGACCAAGCCGGTCACCGGCATGGCGGCGATGATCCTGATCGACGAGGGCAGGCTCGGGCTCGACCAGCCGCTCGGCGAAATCCTGCCCAGGTTCGCGAGGATGCAGGTCCAGGCGACGCCTGACGGCTCGCTGAGCGAGGTGCGGCCGGCCAAGACCCCGATCACCATCCGTCACCTGCTCACCCACACGGCCGGCCTCGGCTATTCGATCGTCCAGAAAGGGCCGATCAAGGCGGCCTACGAGGCGGCCGGGCTGGTTCCCGGACAAGTCAGCAAGGTGCAGATTCCCGGCCTCTCGCGCGGCGGCACGGTGCCTAGCCTCGCCTTGTTCGCCGATCGGCTGGCCGAGCTGCCGCTGGTTTACGAGCCGGGCACGCGGTGGAGCTATTCGGTCGCGCTCGACCTGATGGGCCGGGTGATCGAGGTCGCCAGCGGCAAGCCGTTCGACGCGTTCCTGAAAGAGCGCTTGTTCGACCCGCTGGGGATGACCAGCACCTGGTTCCAGGTCCCCGCCGGGCGGCTCCACCGCCTTGCCACCAATTACGGCATCGTCGCCGGCACGCCGCTGCCGATCGATCCCGGTGAAGCCTCGATCTTCGCCGACAAGCCGCCGTTCCCGATGGGCGGCGCGGGGCTGGTGTCGAGCCCGCGCGACTACGACCGGTTCCTCGAGATGATCGCGAACTTCGGCATGTTCGGCGGCAAGCGGGTCATGAGCGAACGGGCGATCCGGCTCGGGACCAGCAACCTGCTGCCGCCGGGCGCCTCGACCAAGGGCACTTTCGCCAGCGGTGCCGGGTTTGGCGCGGGCGGCCGCGTTGGGCTGAGCGAGCAGGCCGGCACTTACGGCTGGGGCGGGGCGGCGGGGACAGTCGCGCTGGTCGACATGAAGCGGGCGCTGCGCGCCGCGCTCTACACCCAGTACATGCCGTCCGAGGCCTACCCGGTGCATCGCGACTTCCCCGCTGCCGTCGTCGCCGACCTCAAGGCGCTCGCGCCCAAGAAGGCGGCGTGAACGGCATCGCCTTCACCGGCTCGCCGCTCGACCGGGC
>JAIVIY010000008.1 GCA_020200285.1 Novosphingobium sp.
GTCCAGCCGCTCGACGCCGGGCGGACCGAGAGCGTCACGCCGCCGTGCGTGGTGAACTTGAAGGCGTTCGACAGCAGGTTGAGCACGACCTGCTGGAGGCGCTTCTCGTCGGTGCGGATGGCGGGGGGGAGGTCCTCGGCGAAGTCGACCTCGAACTCCAGCCCCTTCTCCGAGGCGACCTGCCGAAAGGTGCGCTCCATGTGCTGCTTGAGCCCGGCCATCGGCATGTCGCCGAGCTCGATCGAGACGGTGCCCGATTCGATCTTAGACAAGTCGAGGATGTCGTTGATCAGGTTGAGCAAATCGGTCCCGGCGGAGTGGATCGTCCGGGCGAACTCGGTCTGCTTTTCGTTGAGGTTGCCCTGCTGGTTGTCGGCCAGCAGCTTCGACAGGATCAGCAGCGAGTTCAAAGGCGTGCGCAGCTCGTGGCTCATGTTGGCGAGGAACTCGGACTTGTACTTCGAGGTCAGCGCGAGCTGCTCGGCCTTTTCCTCGACCGCACGCCGCGCCATCTCGATCTCGAAGTTCTTGGCCTCGACCTGGCGCTTCTCGTTCTCGAGCAGCTGGGCCTTCTCCTGCAGCTCTTCGTTGGTGTTGTGGAGCTCTTCCTGCTTGGTGGTGAGCTCGGTCTGGCGGGCCTGAAGCTCTTGCGTGAGCAGCTGCGATTCCTTGAGCAGCTCCTCGGTGCGCATCGTCGCGGCGATCGTGTTGAGCACGATCCCGACGGTCTCCATCAGCTGGCTGAGGAAGCTGTGGTGGGTCTCGTTGAACTCCTCGAACGAGGCCAGCTCGATCACCGCCTTGACCTCGTCCTCGAACAGCGCGGGGAGGATGTTGATGTTGGCCGGCGCGGCGCTGCCCAGCCCCGAGCCGATCCGGATGTAGTCGCCGGGCACGCCGTTCAGGCGGACCGGGCGCTTGTCGGCGGCGGCCTGGCCGATCAGGCCCTCGCGCAAGTCGAACCGCTCCTTGAGGTCGGCGCGCTTGTCGGCGCCGTAGCTCGCGACCAGGTCGAGGGTCGGGCCGGCGTCGTTCTCGTTGGCGACGTAGAACACGCCGTACTGCGCGTTCACCAGCGGGGCCAGCTCGCTCATGATCAGGTGCGAGATCGTCGCCAGGTCGCGCTCGCCCTGAAGCATCCGGCTGAACCGCGCGAGGTTGGTCTTGAGCCAGTCCTGCTCGGCGTTCTTGAGCGTCTGATCCTTCAAGTTGAGGATCATTTCGTTGATGTTGTCCTTGAGCGCGGCCATCTCGCCCGAGGCCTCGACCGCGATCGAGCGGGTCAGGTCGCCCTTGGTCACCGCGGTCGCCACCTCGGCGATCGAGCGGACCTGGTTGGTCAGGTTGGTGGCCATCGCGTTGACGTTGTCGGTGAGGTCGCGCCACAGCCCGGCCGCGCCCGGGACGCGCGCCTGCCCGCCGAGCCGGCCTTCGACGCCGACCTCCCGCGCCATGTTGGTGACCTGGTCGCCGAAGGTCGAGAGCGTCTCGATCATCTCGTTGATGGTCTCGGCCAGCGCCGCGATCTCGCCCTTCACGTCGAGCGTCAGCTTGCGCTTGAGGTTGCCCTGGGCGACCGCGGTGACGACCCCGGCGATGCCGCGGACCTGGTTGGTGAGGTTGGTCGCCATCAGGTTGACGTTGTCGGTCAGGTCCTTCCAGGTGCCGCCGACCCCGGGGACTTGCGCCTGGCCGCCGAGCTTGCCCTCGGTGCCGACCTCGCGGGCGACGCGGGTCACCTCGGAAGCGAAGGAGTTCAACTGATCGACCATCGTGTTGATGGTGTTCTTCAATTCGAGGATCTCGCCCTTCACGTCGACGGTAATCTTCTTCGACAGGTCGCCGCGGGCGACCGCGGTGGTGACGTCGGCGATGTTGCGGACCTGGCCGGTCAGGTTGTCGGCCATCAGGTTGACGTTGTCGGTGAGGTCGGCCCAGGTGCCCGCGACCCCGCGGACTTGCGCCTGGCCGCCCAATTTGCCTTCGGTCCCGACCTCGCGCGCGACGCGGGTCACCTCGCTGGCGAACGAGTTCAACTGGTCGACCATGGTGTTGATGGTGTTCTTGAGCTCGAGAATCTCGCCCTTCACGTCGACCGTGATCTTCTTGGAGAGATCGCCCAGCGCCACTGCGGTGGTCACCTCGGCGATGTTGCGGACCTGCCCGGTCAAGTTCGCGGCCATCGCGTTCACGTTCTGGGTGAGATCGTTCCAGGTGCCGCCGACGCCTTCGACCTGGGCCTGACCGCCGAGGCGGCCCTCGGTGCCGACTTCGCGGGCGACGCGGGTCACCTCGCTGGCGAACGAGTTCAACTGATCGACCATCGTGTTGATCGTGTTCTTGAGCTCGAGAATCTCGCCCTTCACGTCGACCGTGATCTTCTTCGAGAGGTCGCCCAACGCGACCGCGGTGGTCACCTCGGCGATATTGCGGACCTGGCCGGTAAGGTTGCCGGCCATCGCGTTGACGTTCTCGGTCAGGTCCTTCCAGGTCCCGGCGACACCCGGGACTTGCGCCTGGCCGCCGAGCTTCCCTTCGGTGCCGACCTCGCGGGCGACGCGCGTCACTTCCGAGGCGAAGCCGTTGAGCTGGTCGACCATCGTGTTGATGGTGTTCTTCAATTCGAGGATTTCGCCGCGGACCTCGACCGTGATCTTCTTGGAGAGGTCGCCGCGCGCGACCGCGGTGGTCACTTCGGCGATGTTGCGGACCTGGCCGGTCAGGTTGGCGGCCATCAGGTTGACGTTGTCGGTGAGGTCGGCCCAGGTTCCGGCGACCCCGGGCACTTGCGCCTGCCCGCCCAGCTTGCCCTCGGTGCCGACCTCGCGCGCGACCCGGGTCACTTCCGAGGCGAACCCGTTGAGCTGATCGACCATCGTGTTGATCGTGTTCTTGAGCTCGAGAATCTCGCCCTTCACGTCGACCGTGATCTTCTTGGAGAGATCGCCGAGCGCCACCGCGGTGGTGACTTCGGCGATGTTGCGGACCTGGCCGGTCAGGTTGGCGGCCATGAAGTTGACGTTCTCGGTCAGGTCGGCCCAAGTGCCGGCGATGCCGGGAACCTGCGCCTGGCCGCCGAGCTTCCCTTCGGTGCCGACCTCGCGCGCGACGCGGGTCACCTCGCTGGCGAAGCCGTTGAGCTGGTCGACCATCGTGTTGATGGTGTTCTTGAGCTCGAGGATCTCGCCCTTCACGTCGACCGTGATCTTCTTGGAGAGGTCGCCGCGGGCCACGGCAGTGGTCACCTCGGCGATGTTGCGGACCTGGCCGGTCAGGTTCGCGGCCATGAAGTTGACGTTCTCGGTCAGGTCGGCCCAGGTGCCCGCGACCCCGGGCACTTGCGCCTGCCCGCCCAATTTGCCCTCGGTGCCGACCTCGCGCGCGACGCGCGTGACTTCCGAGGCGAACCCGTTGAGCTGGTCGACCATCGTGTTGATCGTGTTCTTGAGCTCGAGGATCTCGCCCTTGACGTCGACCGTGATCTTCTTGGAGAGGTCGCCCAGCGCGACTGCGGTGGTCACCTCGGCGATGTTGCGGACCTGGCCGGTCAGGTTCGCGGCCATCAGGTTGACGTTGTCGGTCAAGTCCTTCCAGGTTCCCGCGACGCCCTTCAGGCGCGCCTGACCGCCGAGCTTGCCCTCGGTGCCGACCTCGCGCGCGACGCGGATGACCTCGACCGCGAAGCTGCCGAGCTGCTCGACCATGGTGTTGACCACCTTGCCGATGCGCAGGAACTCGCCCTTCAGGGGACGGCCTTCGATCTCGACCACCATCGATTGCGAAAGGTCGCCCTTGGCGACCGCGCCGATCACCCGGCTGACCTCGGCAGTGGGCTGCGCCATGTCGTCGATCAGCTCGTTGAGCGCGCGCAGCTGGCGGTCCCAACCGCCGGTGGCGCCGCGCACCTTGCCCCGGTGACCGGTCTTGCCCTCCTTGCCGACCACGCGTGAAAGCCGCTCGAACTCTTCGGTGATCTGCTGGTTGAGCCCGACAACCTCGTTGAACAGCAGCGCGATCTCGAGGTCGGCGTCGGACCCGGATTCGGGCATCCGGACCGAGAAATCGCCTTGGCGGAGCTTGCGGAGTGCGACGATCAGTTCGCGACGGCTAGTCGAGGTTTCCCCGATCCCGGTGTGCACGTTCACGCATTTCCTCCCAGAGCCGCGACTGAAGGGCGCGGTTCTACCCGAGAGCGGAAACGCGCGTGATCGGCACTCGTTCCCCGGCGGTCGACGGGCCGCGCGGAAGCCGCGATGCTACCCGTTCAGCGGGTGGATTCAATACCTTGCGCCGGGTTCTGCCCAACCCGGTTGGCCACTAGGCTGTCGACCACGCCGGGATCGGCAAGCGTCGAGGTGTCGCCGAGGTTGGCGGTGTCGTTCTCGGCGATCTTGCGCAGGATGCGGCGCATGATCTTGCCCGAGCGGGTCTTGGGCAGCGCAGGGGCGAACTGGATCGCGTCGGGGCTGGCGATCGGGCCGATCTGGTTGCGGACCCACCCGCGCAGCTCGCCGCGCAAGTCGTCCGAGCCGTCCTCGCCGGCGTTCAAGGTGACGTAGGCGTAGATGCCCTGGCCCTTGATCTCGTGCGGCATGCCGACCACCGCGGCCTCGGCGACCTTGGGGTGCGCGACCAGCGCGCTTTCGACCTCGGCGGTTCCCATCCGGTGCCCGCTGACGTTGATCACGTCGTCGACCCGGCCGGTGATCCAGTAATAGCCGTCCTCGTCCCGCCGGCAGCCGTCGCCGGTGAAGTAGAGCCCCGGATAAGTGGTGAAATAGGTCGAGAAGAAGCGCTCGTGATCGCCCCAGACGGTGCGCATCTGCCCGGGCCATGAGCGGCGGATGCAGAGGTTCCCCTGGGTCGCGCCGTCGAGTTCCTGGCCCTCGCCGTCTACCAGCAGCGGGAACACGCCCGGCAGCGGCTTGGTCGCGCTGCCCGGCTTGGTCGGGACCGCGCCCGGCACCGGGGCGATCAGCGCGCCGCCGGTCTCGGTCTGCCACCAGGTGTCGACGATTTCGCAGCGCCCCTCGCCGACCACGCGGTGGTACCACTCCCACGCCTGGGGATTGATCGGCTCGCCGACCGTGCCGAGCAGACGGATTTGGCTGCGATCGTGCCGGGTCACCCACTGGTCGCCCTCGCGCATCAGCGCGCGGATCGCGGTCGGCGCGGTGTAGAAGATGGTCACGCTTAGACGACGCGAGGTCTCCCAGAAGCGGCCGAAGTCGGGGTAGTTGGGGACCCCGTCGAACATCACCGTCGATACGCCGTTCGCCAGCGGACCATAGACCACGTAACTGTGCCCGGTGACCCAGCCAACGTCGGCGGTGCACCAGAACAAGTCGCCCGGCTCCTTTGCCCCGAACAGCATGTCGAAGGTCGCCGTGACCCACAGCAGGTAACCGCCGGTGGTGTGGAGCACGCCCTTGGGCTTGCCGGTCGAGCCCGAGGTGTAGAGGATGAACAGCGGGTCCTCGGCGTTCATCGGCTCGGGCGGGCACTCGGCCGCTGCGGCCTCGCGGGCTTCGTGCCACCAGACCTCGCGCGCCGGATCGAACGCGACCTCCGCCCCGGTGCGCCGCACGACGAGCACCTTCTCGACCGTCGGGCAGCTCCTGAGCGCGGTGTCGGCGTTGGCCTTGAGCGGAATCCGCTTGCCGCCGCGCATGCCTTCGTCCGCGGTGATCAGCAGCCTGGACTCGCAATCCTGGATGCGGCCCGCGAGGCTTTCGGGGCTGAAGCCGCCGAACACCACCGAATGGATCGCGCCGATGCGCGCGCAGGCGAGCATCGCCACCGCGGCCTCCGGGATCATCGGCAGGTAGAGCGTGACCCGGTCGCCCTTCCTAACGCCCAGCCGCTTGAGCACGTTGGCCATCCGGCAGACCTCGCCGTGGAGCTCGCGATAGGTCAGCGTGCGGCCCTCGCCCGGCTCGTCGCCTTCGAACACGATCGCGGTCCTGTCGCCGCGCTCGGCGAGATGGCGATCGAGGCAGTTGACGCTGAGGTTGAGCTCGCCGTCGGCGAACCACTTGATCCCGAATTCGGCTTCGGCGAACGAGCTCTCGTCGGTCCGCATGGGAAAGCGCGACCACTCGAGCCGGCGCGCCTCAGCCAGCCAGTAGCCGTGCGGGTCGGCGGCGACCGCTTGGTGGCGGGCGGCGAGCTCTGCGGCCGCGGATTGGCGTTCGACGGTGTTGCTGGCCATCGCCGGTCTCCGATCAGTCCCCGCCTGCCTTAGCGCGTCGCCGGGCCGTGTTTCCAGCGCCTTCAGCGCCCGAAGCGGATGCCCGCCCACAGCGTCCGCGGCACGCCGAGATCGATCGAGCCGCCCTGGTTGCGAGTGACGATGCGCTCGTCGCTCAGGTTTTCGCCGCGCAGGACGAGCGCCAAGCCGCGCGCGACGGGAACCCGGGCGAACGCGTCGAGCGTGGTCGCCGCGGGCAGCGCGTCGCTCTCGAGATCGTCCTCGAACTGACGGCCGACGTGACGCAGCGTCGCCGCCAGCCGCCAGCGGTCCGCCGGCGCCCACGACAGCGTGCCGCTCGAGGCGATCTTCGGCGTCTGCGAGGGACGCTTGCCGTCGAGCGGGCTGCCGCGCTCCCGGACTTCGGCATCGGTCAGCGCCAGCGAGCCGTCGAAGCCCCATGCGCCCGTGCGCAGCGCCGCGCATCCGCGCAGCCGCTCGTTTCGGAGCGCGGCGTTGGCGCGGGTGGTGACCGGGAACACCACGAACGGGCGGTAGAGCTCGTTGAGCGTGGGCACGCGCAGCCCGCTGTAACCCGCGCCGCGCAACTGGACACCGCCGCCCAGCCGCGCCACCGCCCCGCCGCGCAAGCTCAGGTCCCAGCCCGCGCGGTCGGGAAACCGCGTGTCGGTGAGCGGCGTCCCGGCGGCGCTGGCCTCGCGGAACCGGCCGCGCCGAATCGTCCAGCGGTCGGCGCGGAGGCCGCCGGTCAGCACTACCGAGCCGAGCGTCCAGTCGTCCTGCGCGAACAATCCGAGGTCGCCGTTCCTCCCGCCTGCGCGGCGCCGCGCGGTGACCAGCCCGGTGGCGGCGCTGAACGCCTCTTCCTGCAACTCTCCGGTCGCCAGACGATAGTCGATGCCGAGCCGGACGACGTGGTCGGGTCCGAGCGGCGGACGCAGCTCGAGCTTGCCGCCGAGCCCCGTCGAGGGCGTGCGGCGCTGGTCGAGCGTCTTGCGGAAGCTGGTCGCGCTGATCACCACGTTGGAGAAATCGCGCGCCTGGACGTAAGCGAGCGCGTCGATCTGCCAGCGCCCGCGTCCGACCAGCCGCAAGCTCGCGTCTTGGCCGCTGCTGGTGCTATCCGCGCCCTCGAAGCGCAGTGTGCGATCGTCGTCATAGGCGAGCCCGCGCAGTTGCAGCTCGATCGTGTCGGTCAGCGGCGCTACCGCACGCAACTGGGTCGACCAGCTGTCGTAACGGGCGCGCGCGGTGGCCGCGACGCGTTGCGCTTCGGGCGTGGTGAAGAACCCCTTCCCCCGGTCCCACCGCCCGCTGAGCACCGCGAAACCGCGGCCGAGCTCGGGCGCCAGCGTCGCCGAAGCCTCGGTCTCGCCGCGATCGTTGACCAGCAGCGCGCCGCTCGCCAGGCCGAGCTCGGCCGCCCCGGCGCTTTCGAGCTCGATCGTCCCCGCCACCGCGCCCGCGCCGAACGCGCCCGAGCCGCCGCCGCGCGTCACGCGAACCGAGGCGAGCCGCTCGGGCGGCAGCGCGCTCAACGGGATATAGCCGAAGAACGGGTCCGCCATCGGCACCCCGTCGAGCAGCACGAGGCTGCGGCTGGTGGCGTTGCCGCCCAGCGCGCGCAGCGTCACCCCTTGCGCCGACGGGTTCGACGAGCGGCTGTCCGAGCGGCGGAACTGCTGGAACCCGGCGACCGAGGCCAGCACGTCCTCGATCCGCCCCGAGGCCGAGCGCATCAGGTCCTCGCGATCGAGCACCGTGACGTCGTACGCCGGCGTCGCCGGCGTTTCCTCGAGGCCGCGGCCGGTGACGACGATCGGCCCCGCCGGCTCCTCGGCCGCGTTGGCGGAAGACGAAGCCGCGAGGAGGAGCACGGCGACGAAGCGAAGGCGAGGCATCGAGCTGGAGCGATCCGAATGGAGCGGCGACCATGGAACGTCCGGTCGCCGTTGGCGGTCTTCTAGCGGTTGCGACGCGGGACGCCAGCCCCGAGCGTTGACGGGCGCGTTCGGCGGTGGTCTAGCGAAGCGGTCAGCGCTGACGGAAAAGCGCGGCGGGAGAGAGGCGAGGCGTGACGATGGCGGCGGCAATCGACGAACCCATCGCAACCGACTGGCCGAAGATGTCGCTGGCCGATGCGCAGGCTGCGCTCACCGCGACCGGCGCGCCGTTCGAGATGGAGACGGTCGTCATCCGCGGCGTGCCGACGCGGGTATGGAAGAACGCGCTGCCCGACCTCGCCGAGCTCGCCCGCGCCGGGCGCGCGCACGGCGATCGGACGTTCGTAGTCTACGAAGGCGAGCGGGTAAGTTTCGAGGCCTGGTTTCGCGCGGTGGCGGCGCTGGCGCGGCATCTCCAGGCGCTCGGCGTGGGCAAGGGCGATCGCGTCGCGCTGGCGATGCGCAACCTGCCCGAATGGCCGGTGGCGTTCTTCGCCGCGACCGGCATCGGCGCGATCTGCGTGCCGCTCAACGCCTGGTGGACGGGCGCCGAGCTCGCCCATGGCCTCGCCGATTCGGGCGCGAAAGCGCTGGTCTGCGACGCCGAGCGCCTCGAACGGATCGCTTCCCACCGGGCGGGGTTGCCCGATTTGCAGCACGTGCTGGTCGGCCGGCTCGAAGGACCGCCGCCCGAGGCCACGGCGCGCCTCGAGGACGTGCTCGGCGCGAGCGGCTCATGGGGCGATCTGCCCGACGACGACCTGCCGCAGGTCCCGCTCGAGTCCGACGACGAGGCGACGATCTTCTACACCAGCGGCACCACCGGCAATCCCAAGGGCGCGCTCGGCACGCACCGCAACCTGGTCACCAACATCGGCTCGGCCGGCTACAACGGCGCGCGCACCTTCCTGCGCCGCGGCGAGGCGCCACCCGAGCCTACGCCCAAGGTGCTGCTGACCGTGATCCCGCTGTTCCACGTCACCGCCTGCTCGGCGATGCTGATGGGCGCGGTCGCCGCCGGGCACCGCCTCGTGTTCATGCGCAAGTGGGACACGGTGAAAGCGCTCGAGCTGATCGAGCACGAGCGGGTCAACGTCACCGGCGGGGTGCCGACGATCGCCTGGCAGCTGCTCGAGCACCCGGACCGCGGCAACTACGACCTCTCCAGCCTCGAATCAATCAGCTACGGCGGCGCGCCTTCCGCGCCCGAGCTGGTCCGCAAGATCCGCGAGGAGTTCGGCGCGCAGCCCGGCAAGAGGACTATCTCGCCCGGCCGACCAGCTGCGGCCCCGCGGTGCCCGTGGCCGAGCTGGCGATCCGCGATCCCGAGACGACCGCGCCGCTGCCCGTCGGCGAGGTCGGCGAGCTGTGGTGCAAGGGGCCGATGGTGGTCAAAGGCTATTGGAACAACCCCGAAGCGACCGCCGCGACCTTCGTCGACGGCTGGGTCCGCACCGGCGACCTCGCGCGGCTCGACGAGGACGCGTTCTGCTACATCGTCGACCGCGCCAAGGACATGGTCATCCGCGGCGGCGAGAACATCTATTCGTCCGAGGTCGAGAACGCGCTCTACGACTTCCCCGGCGTCACCGACGCCGCGGTGATCGGCATCCCCCACCGCACGCTGGGCGAAGAGCCGGCGGCGGTGGTCCACCTCGCCCCCGGCGCACAAGCCGCTGAGGCCGAGCTGCAGGATTGGGTCCGCCAGCGGCTCGCCGCGTTCAAGGTGCCGGTGCGGATTCTCTTCCTCTCCGAGACGCTGCCGCGCAACGCCAACGGCAAGATCCTCAAGAAAGACCTGAAGCGCTTGTTTGAGGAAAAAACCGTATGAGCGACCTGTTCGACCTGACCGGAAAGGTCGCGGTGATCACCGGCAGCTCGCGCGGGATCGGCCGCGCGATCGCCGAGGCGATGGCCGATCACGGCGCCCGCGTGGTGATCTCCAGCCGCAAGCAGGACGCCTGCGAGGCGGTCGCGGCGGAGATCAACGCCAGGCGCCCGGGCGCCGCCACCGCGATCGCCGCGAGCATCTCGTCCAAGCCCGCGCTAGAGGATCTGGTCGCGCGCACCCAGGCCGAAATGGGGCCGATCGACATCCTCGTCTGCAACGCCGCGTCGAACCCCTACTACGGGCCGATGAGCGGGATCAGCGACGAGGCGTTCCGCAAGATCCTCGACAACAACGTGCTGTCCAACCACTGGCTGATCCAGCTGGTGCTGCCGGGGATGATCGAGCGCAAGGACGGCGCAATCGTGGTGGTCAGCTCGATCGGCGGCTTGCGCGGCTCGGCCGAGCTCGGCGTCTACGCGATCTCCAAGGCCGCCGACCTCCAGCTGGTGCGCAATCTCGCGGTCGAGGTTGGCCGCCACAACGTCCGCGCCAACGCGATCGCGCCGGGATTGATCCGGACCGACTTCGCCCGCGCGTTGTGGGAGAACCCGGCCAACATCGAGCGCTACAACACCAGCCATCCGATGCGCCGGATCGGCGAGCCGATCGAGATCGCCGGCGCGGCGGTGTTCCTCGCCTCGAAGGCCGGCAGTTATGTCAATGGCCAAGCGATCGTGGTCGACGGAGGCTCGACGATATGAAGATGGACCGTACCGCGGCGCACGGGATGAACGCCGAGCGTCTCGCCCGGATCGAGGCGTTCCTGCAGGAGCGTTACGTCGGTCCCGGCAAGCTGCCGATGGCCGACGTGCTGGTCGCACGCGAGGGCGAGACGGTCTACCGCGCGACGCTTGGCAACGCTCGCGCCGATGGCACGACGCTTCGCGAAAACGCGATCTTCCGCATCGCCTCGATGACCAAGCCGGTCACGTCGATCGTGTTCATGCAACTGGTCGAGGAAGGCAAAGTCGCGCTCGACGATCCGGTGACGCGGGTGATTTCCGAGTTCAAGGGCCTGGGCGTTTACAACGGCGGCGGCGGCGCGGTCCCGTTCGCCCCGCCCAAGCCGTGCGCGCCGATGCGGATGGTCGACCTGATGACCCACATGGCGGGCTTCACTTACGGCTTCCAGAACCGCACGAGCATCGACGCCGCCTACCGCAAGACCCTGCCCGACGGCGGGCGCGAGATGCCGGGGTTCGACGGGTTCATCGCCGAGCTGGCGAAGATCCCGCTCGAGTTCGCGCCGGGAACGGCGTGGAACTATTCGGTCGCCACCGACGTGCTCGGGATCGTCGTCTCGCGGATCGAGGGCAAGCCGCTGGGCGAGGTCTTCGCCGATCGGATCTTCGGCCCACTCGGAATGGTCGACACCGGCTTCCATGTCCCCGAAGACCAGCGCCACCGTCTGTGCGACGCCTGGGCCTATCAGTCCGGCAAGCCGCCCAAGCTCATCGACCAGGCCGGGAAGAGCAAGCTGACCGTGCCCGCCACGTTCGAGGGCGGCGGCGGCGGGCTGCTCTCGACCACCGCCGATTACGACCGCTTCTGCCGGATGCTGATCGGCCGCGGCGCGCTCGACGGCACGCGGATCGTCAGCCCCAAGACGCTCGACCTGATGACCCGCAACCATCTCCCCGGCGGGGCCGACCTCACCGCGATGTCGAAGTCGCTGTTCAGCGAGGCGACCAACGCCGGGATCGGCTTCGGCCTCGGCTTCGCGGTCAACCTCGATCCGGCGCGGACGCTGATCCCCGGCAGCGCCGGCGAGTTCTTCTGGGGCGGGCTCTATTCGACCGCGTTCTTCATCGATCCGGTCGAGAAGCTGCACATGGTGTTCATGACCCAGTTGACGCCGTCGTCGAGCTACCCCGTCCGCCGCCAACTCAAGACCCTGATCTACGGTGCGGTCGAGGAGAGTTATGCGTGATTTTATCTTACCTATCTCCGTTCGCCCTGAGCTCGTCGAAGGGGCCGTTCTTTTCTTTGGACCGGGCACCCAGCTCGAAGTGAAGGACGGTGCTTCGACAAGCTCAGCACAAACGGGTTTTTTCGCGGGGGAGAAGCACATGACCTCAGACGCCCTGCCCGGCGCCAAGGAGCACATCGCGACCGCCCGCGCCAAGTCGGCGCAGGTCGACGGCATCGGCCCCGACACCTCGCGCAAGCCGATCGGCCAGGTCGGCGTGCTCGGCGCCGGGACGATGGGCGGCGGGATCGCGATGAACTTTTTGACCGCGGGGATTCCGGTGACCATCGTCGAGGCCGAGCAGGCCAACCTCGACAAGGGCGTGGCGACGATCCGCCGCAATTACGAGAACTCGGTCAAGCGCGGCAAGATGACGGCCGAGGAGGTCGAGGCGGCGATGGCGCGGCTCACGCCCAGCCTCGAGTTCGAGGACCTCGGCGACGCCGACCTGGTGATCGAGGCGGTCTATGAAAACATGGATCTCAAGAAAGAGATCTTCGCCAGGCTCGATCACGTCGCCAAGCCGAGCGCGATCCTCGCCTCCAACACCAGCTACCTCAACATCGACGAAATGGCCGCGGAGACCGCGCGGCCCGAGGCAGTGCTGGGGATGCACTTCTTCTCGCCGGCGAACATCATGAAATTGCTCGAAGTCGTCCGCGGCGCCAAGACCGGCGCCAGCGAGCTCGCCACCGTGATGGACCTGGCCCCGAAGATCGGCAAGGTCGCGGTGGTCTCGGGCGTTTGCACCGGCTTCATCGGCAACCGCATGCTCTCGCCGCGCCAGCAGCAGGCCCAGGCGCTGCTGATGGAGGGCGCGGCCTACAACGAGATCGACGATGTCCTGCTCGAGTTCGGCTTCCCGATGGGGCCGTTCCAGATGGGCGACCTCGCCGGCCTCGACATCGGCTGGCACCGCGATCCCGCGCGCGTCGAGACGATCCGCGACGCGCTCTGCGCCGCGGGACGCTGGGGCCAGAAGACCGGCCGGGCTGGTACGATTACGACGAGAACCGCCAGCGCACGCCGTCGGCGGATGTAAAGCAGATCGTTTCGGATTTCGCCGCTAAGCAAGGCGCGCCGCAGCGCGCGATCGGCAAGGACGAAATCCGATCGTCGCCGGGCTGGAGAAATACGGGCTCGAAGTCTCGCCCTACCTGCGGCGCAAGGCGGAGGCGGGCGAAAGGTTCGACTAGGTCACGGCCGCCCGCACCCGGTATTCGGGCCGGTCCCAGGCGCTTTGGGCCATGATCTCGGCGAGGATTTCGACCGCGCGTTCGATGTCGGCGAAACGCAGGTAGAGCGGGGTCAGCCCGAAGCGGAGGATGTCGGGGGCGCGGAAGTCGCCAATCACGCGTCGGGCGATCAATGCTTGCATGATCGCGTAGCCTTCGGGGTGGGCGTAGGCGACCTGGCTGCCGCGCTCGACGGGGTCGGCGGGGCTGACGAGGGTAAAGCCGTGGCGCGCGCAAAGCGGCGCCATCCGCGCCATGAACAGCTCGGCCAGCGCGAGCGACTTGGCGCGGACGGCGGCCATGTCGGCTTCGAGCAGCAGATCGACCCCGCACTCGAGCGCCGCGAGGCCGAGAATCGGCGGCGTGCCGCAGAGGAACCGCGCGATTCCGCTGGCGGGAACGTACTCGTCGACGAAATCGAACGGCGCGGCATGCCCGAACCAGCCCGACAGCGCGGGCGTGACCCGCTCCTGGTGGCGCTCGGCGACATGGAGCCAGGCGGGCGCGCCGGGTCCGCCGTTGAGGTACTTGTAGCCGCAGCCGACCGCGAAATCGGCGTGGGCGGCGCCGAGATCGACCGGGACCGCGCCCGCGCTGTGGCTGAGGTCCCAGACCGCCAGCGCGCCGCGCTGATGCGCCAGCGCGGTGGTCCGCGCGAGATCGCGCATCCGTCCGGTCTTGTAGTGGACCTGGGTCAGCAGCAGCACCGCGACGTCGTTGTCGATCGCCTCCTCTACCGCCGCGGGCTCCACCAGCCGCGCCCGCACCGACCCGCCGGTCAGCTGCTCGATCCCCTGCATCATGTAGACGTCGGTTGGGAAATTGCCGCTTTCCGAGAGGATCGTAGTGCGCCCCGGATTGAGCGACAGCGCCGCGGTCAGCAGCTTGAACACATTGACCGAGGTCGAATCGCAGGCGATGACCTCGCCCTCGCCGGCGCCGACCAGCCGCGCGATCTTGTCGCCGATTCGCTGCGGGGCGGAGATCCAGCCGGCCGCGTTCCAGCTGGTGATCAGGCCCGCGCCCCATTCCTTGATCGCCGTCGCGGTAAGCCGGTCGGCCGTCGCGCGGGGCAGCGCGCCGAGCGAGTTGCCGTCGAGGTAGATCACGCCTTCGGGCAACGCGAAACGATCGCGAAAAACCGCCAGCGGATCGTCGGCATCGGTCACGGCAGCGCCCGCAGCACCGCGCGGACCGGGCTGGCGTCGGCCCCGGCGATCCGCAGCGGCAGCGCGATCAACTCGTAGCGGCCGGGCGCGACGTGTTCGAGCACCAGCCCCTCGAGGATCCGCATGTCGTGGCGGCGGACCGCGTGGTGAGCGTCCATCGACTTCGAATCCTGCGGATCGAGCGAGGCGGAGTCGGTCCCGATCAGGACCGCGCCCAGTCCGGCCAGCCGCTCGATCACTTCGGCGGCGATCGCTTTGGAGGAAGCGTCCCAAGTGTCATGCGGGAACCGCTCATAGGTGCGGAACAGCACCCGTCGAGCGTCGATCGCCGCCCAATCGACGTCATCCGGCGTCACTTCGGCGCCACATTGGCGCACATCGAGCACCACGCAGGCGCCGATGTACGGATCGAGCGCGCTGGCGGCGCTGTCGAGACCTGCCGCGTCGTAATGCAAGGGCGCGTCGGCGTGAGTGCCAGCATGCGTCGACAGCGTGATTTCGGCGGTGTTGACCGGGCAGCCAGGCTCAATCGTCGCATGGCGGCGCAAGCCGAAGCCCGGCTCGCCCGGCCAGCCAGGCAACGCTGGATGGAGCACCTGGCTGATGTCGATCAACGCGCCCATAGTCGAGCGCCTAGCGCGAA
Source organism: Novosphingobium sp. (assembly GCA_020200285.1). GTDB lineage: Bacteria > Pseudomonadota > Alphaproteobacteria > Sphingomonadales > Sphingomonadaceae > Novosphingobium. Next base: position 15,062 of record JAIVIY010000008.1, read on the forward strand.
ACCCGTCCGGGGTGAACCTTTTGGCGGCTCAGGCGGCGAAGCGCCGGTCGCGCAAGGCGTCGTCGAGCTGGTCGAGCGTGAACGGCTTGGCCAGCATCGGCGCCATCGGGATGTCGTCTCCGAGCGGCAGCGAGCGGTGGCCGGTCAGGTAGACGAACGGGATCGCCTCGCCGCGCAGCCGCGCGGCGACGGGCGCCGCGTTGGTTTCGTCGGCCAGGCTGAAATCGAGCAGCGCGAAGTCGACCTCGCCTTCGTCGAGCGTGGCGAAAGCCTGGTCCACCGTCGCCGCAGAACCCACAACTTCATGGCCGAGCTCGACCAGGCTCTCCTCCAGGAGCATGGCGAGCAGCGGCTCGTCCTCGACAACCAGTACCTTCATTTCCGTCCGATCCCATGGCCGGTCCGGTCCGGCCAGGGCCTCGTCGAGCGCGCCCCCTATCCGCGCTGCTCGATTTCGACCCGCCGCCGACATACAACATCTTGATTGCGAACGGTAGGGGGCGCGGGCGGCTCGACCGGGAACTTGCGCGCTTCGCCGCTCATTGAGGCGGAAATGGCGCAAAAACCGGCTCTCCGACGATGACCGAGGCTCGTATCGCGGTCAGTCCGCGCACCAAATGGCTGACCGGGGCGGGTGTCGCGGCGATCCATCTCGCCGCGCTCGCCGCGCTGATCGCGGCGTTCGGCGTCGACGCAGTGGTCGGGACGGTCAGGTCGATCGCGGCCTTCGACATTCGCGCGCCCGCGCCCCCGCCCGAGCCGGAAAAGCAAGTCGAGGAGCCCCGGGGCGAGGCCGCCCCGCCCGCGCCCAAGGCCACGCCCAAGCCGGAGCGGGTCGAGCCGCCGCCCGTCGTCACCAAGCCCAAGCCTCAGCCCGTCGCCACCGCGACCGGAACGTCGCAACGATCCGGAGCGAGGGAAGCGGGCCCGGGAAGTGGAGCCGGCGGTCAGGGGGCCGGGACCGGCGCGGGGGGAAGCGGCTCCGGGGCGGGCGGCGGCCTGTCGCGCGGGGTCGAGAAGGTTTCCGGCGAGCTTCGGACCAGGGACTTCCCGCGATCGGGCGCCGGCGAGCGCGACGGCCGGTTCATCATCGTTCGCTACACCGTGGGCGTCGACGGCCGGGTCGGCAACTGCCGGGTGGTCCAGTCGAGCGGCAGCGCAGAGGCCGACGCGATCACCTGCCGGCTGATCGAGAGGCGCTTCCGCTATCGCCCCGCGCTCGATGCGCAGGGCAATCCCGTGGCGCGCGAGACCGGCTGGAAGCAATGGTGGTGGCGGCCCGCATGAACACAGCGCTGCGACGCTGAATTGCTGCATATGCGAACAATATTTTGCAATTGCGAACGAAATGACGTAATGAATGCCCATCACGCGCTTACTCGAAGGACAAATGCGGCGAACAGTGAGGCGAGCGCGCGCTGTTTATTGCACTGCAGCGAAACCGAATCGCCGATGCTGCGTTGTTAATGCAGCGTCCATCAATCGCCACCGGAACCAAGCATGATTTTTGATTTGCCGCCGGACTCTGCCCGGGCCACGGCTGCTTCCGCAGATATCGTCACCCTTTCCTCGCGCCGTGCACAGGGTCAGCTCAAGTTGGCGCTGGTCGGTGGGTTTGCGCCGCGCAAGTGCGGGATTGCCACCTTCACCACCGACATTTTCGAACAGCTCCAGGCCCATCGTCCCCGCATCGCGACCGCCGTCTGGGCGGTCGAGGACCCGGCGGGACCGCGCGCCGACCAGCGCGTGCACGGGCGGATCGCCAGCAACGACCCGGCCGCTTGGCGGGTCGCCGCGCGCGAAATCAACGAGGGCGGGTTCGACGCGATCTGGCTCCAGCACGAATATGGCATCTTCGGCGGCGACTGCGGTGAGATGGTGCTCGACTTTGCCGAGCGCCTCGCGGTGCCGCTGGTCGTGACCTGCCATACGGTGCTGGGCGAGCCGTCGGACAAGCAGCGCGCGATCCTCGACCGGTTGGTCTCGCTGGCGTCGCAGATCATGGTCATGTCGGCGCATGCGCGGGCGCTGCTGATCGAGTGTTACGGCGCGGATCCGGCGCGGGTGAGGTTCATCGCGCACGGCGCGCCGGATCGTCCCTTCGGCCGGCAGGAGGGGTTCAAGGCTTGCCTGGGCATCGCCGGGCGGCCGGTGCTGATGACCTTCGGCCTGCTCGGTCCCGGAAAGGGGATCGAGGCGACGATCGCCGCGCTCCCGGCGATCGTGTCGCGGCACCCCGACGTTCTCTACAGGATCGTAGGCGCGACCCATCCCAACCTGGTCGCCGCTCACGGCGAAACCTATCGCGAGAGGCTGGGGGCGCTGGCAACCGAACTGGGCGTCGCCGACAACGTGGTCTTCGACAATCGCTTCCTCGAAACCGCCGATCTGCTCGACCAGCTCGAAGCTTGCGACGTCTACGTCACACCTTATCCCAACCTCCAGCAATCGACCTCGGGCACGCTGAGCTATGCGGTTGCGTTGGGCAAGGCGGTCGTCTCGACGCCTTATGTGCATGCCAGGGAGCTTCTCGGCGAAGGCGCGGGCGTGCTGGTTGCGCCTGGCTCGGTCGACGCGCTGGCCGAGGCTGTGCTCGGGCTGCTCGACGACCCCGCCGCGCTCGCGGCGATGCAACGTGCCGCTTATGAGCGCGGCCGGATTACGACCTGGCCCCATTTCGCCGCCGCCGCCGCGACGCTGGTCGAGAAGGCGGTCGCCCGGCCCGTGTTGGCCGCTCCGCCACCGACCGCGACGCCGGGCATGACCGCGATCATGGCGCTGAGCGACGGCACCGGTATGCTCCAGCACGGGATCGGCATCATTCCCGACCGGCGCCACGGCTATTGCCTCGACGACAACGTCCGCGCGCTGCTGCTGATGCTGCGCGCCGATGCGATACCCGAAGCGGAGCGCGAGCGGCTCGCTTCGACATATGCGAGCTTCGTCCAGCACGCCTGGAACGAGGATGCCGGCGCATTTCGCAACTTCATGGCTTTCGACCGCAGCTGGTGCGAGGATGCCGGCTCGGCCGACAGCAACGGCCGCACCGCGTGGGTGCTCGGCGAGGTGCTGGCCAGCGATCTTTCGCCGGCGTGGAAGACTTGGGCAGCGCCCTGGTTCAGCCGCGCGATCGCAGCGGTCGCCGATATCGAGCACCCGCGCGCGATGGCGTTCGCGATGCTCGGCGCGGCCGCGGCGTTGCGCAATGGCGTCGAGCACGACGAAGCGCGGGCCTTGCTCGAGCGCGGCGGGACGATGCTGCATACGCTGCTCGACGCCGTGCGGCGGCCCGACTGGGCGTGGTTCGAGGCGGTGCTCGCCTACGACAATCCGCGGCTGCCGCAAGCGCTGCTCGAAGCCGGGGTGGTTCTCGACCGCGCGGACTGGCGCGACGAGGCGCTCGACAGCCTCGCCTGGATAGCCGGGCAGCAATGCGCGCCCTCGGGCCATTTTCGCCCAATCGGTTCCGAAGGCTTCGGGCGTGAATACACCGCGCTGCCATTCGACCAGCAACCGCTCGAGGCCTGGGCGGCGATCGAAGCCGCAGCGAGCGCGTTCGCGGTCACACGCGAGGCTCGTTGGCTCGAGCATGCCGAAATCGCCCATCGCTGGTACTTCGGCGGCAATGACCGCGGAGTCGTGCTGGGCGACCTCGCCAGCGGGCGTTGCCGCGACGGAGTGACGCCGCAGGGCGCGAACGAGAATTGCGGAGCCGAATCGGTTCTGGCATTCCAGCTCGCCTGCTACGCGATGGCCGGGCTGGCGCGCGCGGCCGATCGCAGCGAGGCGGGGAATCGACTTGGACCTACTACGCGAGTTGCCGCAGACCCCGCTCCGTATCCTCGATGAGCGGCTCCACGCCGATCCCTCGCGGGTCGTCATTCGCCCGTTCCACCTGGGGTGGCACACCGCCGCCGGAAACGCCCGCGCGAAGGTGCTGGTGGGTGACATCTGCGCGCTCGACGAGGCCGCAGTCGAGGAGGAGTACGCGCGGGTGCTCGCCGACTTTTCCGAGCGTCACTGGCAGACCGAGCAGGTCTTCGAGCAGCGCTACAAGGAACTGCGCGCGATGCTGTGGATCGACGACGCGGCGCTGTCGCCGACCCGGCGGCGGCTGATCGGCAGCTACTTCTGCCACGAATACACTTACGCCGCGGCCGCGCTGATGAACCCGAGCATCGTCCCCCACCCCGACCAGAGCGGCACCCAGGGCGGCGCGTGCCGGTTCGTGATGAGTTTGCGCGCGGTCGGCGAGGGCCACATCAGCTCGATCGCGTTCCGCGAGGGCATCGCCCACGCCGACGGCAGCTTCGCGCTGTGGCCGCAGACCGCGCACGCGACCGCGGTCATGCTCGACGCCGGGGAGCAGCTCGACGAGAACGACAACCCGCTCGACGGGGTGGTCAACGTCCACCGCCACGACGAGGCGAACCTTTCCAATACGGTGATCTTCCCGATCACCGAGCAGCAGCGCAACGGGCTCGAAGACCTGCGGCTGACCCATTTCGACCACGGCGACGGCCAGTACGAGTGGATCGGCACGTACACCGCCTATAGCGGCCATTCGATCCGCTCCGAGCTATTGCGGACCCGCGACTTCCGCCATTTCGAGCTCGAGCCGATCAAGGGGCACGCCGGCCGCAACAAGGGCATGGCGCTGTTCCCCGAAAAGATCGGCGGCGCTTACGTCATGGCCGGACGCCAGGACGGCAAGAACCTTTACGTGCTCCGTTCCGACCGCCTCGATCGCTGGGACGATGACGGCGTGGTGCTGATGGAGCCGAAATATCCGTGGGAATTCCTGCAGATCGGCAATTGCGGCAGCCCGATCCGGATCGACGAAGGCTGGCTCTTGTTCACTCACGGCGTGGGCGCGATGCGCAAGTACGCGCTGGGCTGCGCGCTGCTCGACCTCGAGGACCCGTCGCAGGTGATCGGCCGGACCCCACGGCCCGTGCTGACCGCGGTGGACGCCGACCGCTCGGGCTATGTTCCCAACGTCGTTTACACTTGCGGGGTGCTGCGGGTCGGCGAGCGCCTGCTGGTTCCCTACGGCATCTCCGACAGCGCGGTGGGCTTCGCCACCGCGTCGATCGCCGACATCCTGGCACTGATGGAATGATCGGGCGTTGAGCCTCCAGCGATGAACCAGATCGTTCCCGTGATCCTGTGCGGCGGCAGCGGCACCCGCCTGTGGCCGCGCAGCCGGGCGAGCAAGCCCAAGCCGTTCCTGCCGCTGGTCGGTGAGCAGACGCTGTTCGAGGCGACGCTGTCGCGGTGCTCGGCCGGCGAGGATTTCGCGCCGCCGGTGGTGGTCGCGGGTCGCCAGCACCTCGACCTCGTCGAGCAGCAGCTCGGCGATCGGGCGGCGCAAGTCATCGTCGAGCCGATTGCGCGCAACACCGCCGCGGCGATCGCGCTCGCCGCGCTGCGCCTGCCCGAGGAGGCGGTGATGCTGGTCTGTCCGAGCGATCACCATATCGGCGATTGCGCGGCGTTCACGGTCGCGGCGCTGGCCGCGGCGGCGCTGGCGAGAGACGGATGGCTGGTCGCGTTCGGCATCCTGGCGACCGCGCCCGAGACCGGGTTCGGCTATATCAAGCAGGGCGAGCCGTTGGGCGACGCCGGGTTCCGGGTCTCGCGCTTCGTCGAGAAGCCCGATGCCGCCACCGCGAAGCGCTTCCTCGACGAGGGTGGCTATCACTGGAACGGCGGGATTTTCGCGTTCGCGGCCAGGACCTTCCTCGCTGAACTCGAAAAGCATCGCCCGAAGATCGCCGGCGCCGCGCGCGAGGCGGTCGCGGGCGGCCATGGCGAAGGGCGCCGCTTCCATCCCGGTTCCGACACCTTCGCCCGGATCGAGAGCGAATCGGTCGACTACGCGGTGATGGAGAACACCGACCTCGCAGCGATGGTCCACGCCGACATGGTGTGGTCCGACATCGGCAACTGGCAGGCGCTCCACGCCGCGACCGCGCAGGACGCGTCCGGCAACGCGGTGCGCGGCCGCGCCGAGCTGGTCGATTGCCGCAACGTCCACGTCTCGAGCGACGGGCCGCGGGTCTCGGTGATCGGGGTCAGCGACTTGATCGTGGTGGTCGACGGCGACGAGGTGCTGGTGACCAGCGCGGCGGGGGCGCAGCAGGTCGGCAAGCTCGAAGGAGCGGCGAACCAGTGAGCGCGCTGCCGATCCGCCAGGTCGCCAAGCCGTGGGGCCGCGAGCAGCTCCCCGCGCCGTTCGTGGCGCCGCCGGGCGAGAAGATCGGCGAGATCTGGTTCGAGCCGCCGCCCGAGCTGCCGAGCCTGCTGGTCAAGTACATCTTCACCAGCGAGAAGCTCTCGGTCCAGGTCCACCCCGACGACGGCCAGGCCCGCGCGGCCGGGCAAGGCGCGAACGGCAAGGAGGAATGCTGGCTGGTGATCGACGCCGAGCCCGGGGCGGCTCTCGGCGTCGGCTTCCGCGAGCCGATTTCCGCCGAGGCGATGCGTGCCGCGGCGCTCGACGGGTCGATCGAGGACATGCTGGTGTGGCATCCGGTGCGCGCCGGCGATTTCCTCTACATCCCGGCCAATACGGTCCACGCGATCGGCTCGGGGGTCAGCCTGATCGAGGTCCAGCAGAACGCCGACCTCACCTACCGCCTCTACGACTACGGCCGCCCGCGCGAGCTGCACCTGGATCAAGGCATCGCCGTGGCCAAAGGGGAGCCGCACGATGCGCACCTCCGCCGCCATGTGCCCGAGCGCGGCACGCTCGAGCTCGCCGACGGCCGCTATTTCCGGCTTCACCGGGTCGACGGCGAGCCGGACGCGGCGATGCGCGCCGCCTACGACCGGCCGATGCTGGTGATTCCGCGCCAGGGCGCGGTCAGGATCGGCGGCGAAACCCTGCGCCCGGGCTCGTGTGGCTACGCCGCGACGATCTCGGACGTTTCCTTTGCTCCGGATGGCCAAGCGCTGATCACCCACCCGCGCTGAGCGCGCGCCGCTAGCCGGCGGCGGACAAGCGCAGCACGCTCACCAGGTCATTCCTCGAATAGGGCTTAAACAGCACCGCGATCTTGTTCGCGTACCGCCCCGCGAGCGCATCGACCTCACCGTATCCGGTGGCGAAGGCGAAGCGGATCCCGCGTTCGTCGAGCGCGCGTGCGACCGGCTCGCTGGTTTCGTTTCCAAGGTTGAAATCGAGCAGCGCGAAATGATGATTCTCGCGCTCGAGCGCGGCCAACGCCGCGGCGTTGCTGGCGGCGACGTCGACGCGCTCGACCCCGAGGTCGAGCAACTGCTCCTCGGTATCGAGCGCGATGATCGTGTTGTCTTCGACCACCAGCACGCTCGCCGGCAGGGGTAGCTCGAGTTCGATGAACGATCGCGATCGGCGAACCACGGCGACCGGGATCAGCCCACGGCCGACCGCGCGGTCGCGAACCGTTCGATGCAGCCCCGGAAGTGCGCGAAGGTCGCGCGGGCGCCGGCGATCGCGGCATGGGCGTCGCCCGGCGCAAAACTCCCGCCGAGCAGGGTCCTCAGCCGTTGCCAGTAACCCTGCATCGCGGTCCCGGCAAGGAACCGCCGCGCTTCCCACGGCAACGCCGCCCCGGCCTGGGCGAGGAGCAGGCGGTTGCCAAGCTGCGACCGCGCGACCACGAATGCCGGTCCGATCCAGTCGCCCGCGGGCCCCGCATCGAACCGCGGCGCGCGAAACGCCTTGGGCAAGCCGCCGAGCGCGATCAGGTCGTCGGCGATCAGGCCGGTCTGCGGCGGCGGCGCCCAGCCGACCGGGCAGTGCTCGCCGAGCCACTGCTCCACCCCGGCGCGAGCCGAGAGGTTGATCCCGAGGAAGCGGATCAGATCGCCGCGTTCGGCAAGGTCGAGCCCGACCAAGGCATGGTCGAGCGCGGCGTTGTCCGCGGCTGTCGCCGCGCCGATCGCGTCGCGCAGGCTCGACCGCTCCGTGCCAAGCCCCAAGTCGTCGAATTCCTGCCGGGTGTCGTTCAGCATAACCGCGTCGATTCCGCTACGCATTGCGGCGCATCCCGCGCCGTATCGGGCTCAATGCCGCAGCGCGCGCTTCGTTCCTGCCCGAAGCGCGTGGAAAGCGGATAATTTTAAGGGCTTATCGCAGCAGCTTGGTGCCCTGGTTGCGGATCGCCTGCTCGACCGCCCCGCCGAAGAAAGCGAGCTGCGGCGGAAGCTCGACGGTGACCACGACCTGTCGCTCCTCGACATCGAGCAGCGCCACCACCGCCTGGCCCAGCGCGCCGACCGACAGCCGCATGCGGTCCTCGCCGAGCCAGGCGTGATCGACCTGGGCGAAGCCGCCGGGGATGTGATTGGCAAGCTCGGGCATGCGGGATTCGAGCCGGCGGCGCACTTCGGCCTTGTCGAGCGAGTGAGGAATGCCCACGCGCATCAGGCGGGCCTCTCCGTTCCGTCCTCGAGCGCGCCGCCATACTTGTAGTCGAGGAAGCGTCCGCGCACCGCCAGGTTGTCGAGGTCGCCGGCGGCGAGCTGGCGGGTGATCTGGTCGATCTCGCCGCTGATCTTGCCCAGCCCTTCGGTGAGCTGCTGATCGGGGGTGCGGCCATCGCCGCGTTGCTCGTGGCGCAAGTGCGACGGGATGCGGCGGTAGGTCGAGATCATTTCGGGCAAGTGCTCGCCGACCAATTTGCGGACCTCGACCGTCGCCGGCTGGTCGCCGATCCCTTCGAGCTGAAGGCCGAGCGCGTCGAGCTGGACTCCGATCCGGTCGACCAGCTCGACCGCCGGGGCGGGCAAGGCCGGGCGCTGGCTTTCGAGCCACAGCTCGGTACGCGCGACCATCGTCCGCGCGTCGCCCTCGTTGAGCCGCGCCTGCGGCGGCGGCTTGAGCCGCGGATAGCGCCCGAACACCGCGACCGCGGCGAGGATCGCCAGCGCGGTCACGAACAGGCCAGTGAAGCCGATGCCGTCGATTACCAGACCCGCGATCATCGCCGCCAGCACGATGCCGACGACCGTCACCACGATCCGGGTCAGCTTGGCGGTGTAATGCCGCGTTTTCAGCTCGGCCGAACCGCGTCCGATCGAGCGGCGCCGCCCGCCAGCGCGCTGGTCTTGCAGCACCCGCCGCGCCGCGGCGAGGGTGCGGTCCGAGTGGTGCGCCTCGCCCGCCAATCAGCCCTCCAGGCTCAGCAGGCTTGGCGCCTCGTGGGCGAGCTTGGCTTGCGCCGCGCCTTCGGCCCGCGCGATGTAGGCTTTCGACTTCTCGACCTCGCCCGACAGCGAGGTCACCGTCTGCTTCATCGATTCGAGCGCCTTCAATTTGAACGTGTCGATGTTATCCATCGTGTCGTAGATGTTCTGGAACGCGCGCTGAAGCGTCTCGAGCGGAATCGTGCTCGACGCCGCCTGCTCGTGGATCCGCCCGGTCTGCTCGCGCAGCAGCTTGCCGGTCGAGTCGATCAGCCCCGCGGTGGTTTCGTTGAGTGCGGTGATCTGGCCGAGCACCAGCCGCTGGTTGGTCATCGCCTGGGCGACGGTGACCGCGGTGCGCAGCGCGCCGACGGTGGTGGTGCTCGCCCGGTCGACGCCCTTGACCAGCTCGACGTTGTTCTTCTTGACTAGGTCGAGCGCGAGATAGCCCTGCACCGTCACCGCCATCTGGGTGAGCAGATCCTGGGTGCGCTGGCGGACGTAGAACAGTGCGGATTCGCGGAGCGCCTTGGCCTTGGCCGGATCGGTCGCGTCGAGCTCGTTGGCCTTGTCCTCGAGCTTGGCGTCCAAGGTCTTCGAGATGTGGACCATCTGCTCGAGGTCGCCCATCGCCTTCCACAGGTTCTGCCGCTCGACGTCGATCGCGGCGTTGTCCATCAGCAGCTCGTCCTTGCCCGAGGCGAGGTGGCCGAGGATCGACTGGATATGCCCTTGGGCCGACTGGTAGCCCTGGAAGTAGTTCTTGAGGCTGTTGCCGAACGGGATGATCCCGAGGATCTTGCGGCCCTTCGAGAGCTTGCCCGACTTGCCCGGGTCGAGCTGCTCGACCGTGCGGCGGAGCTCGGCGAGGTTGGCGCCGACTCCCATTTCCTTGTCCATCGCCCGGACCGGGCGGTCGAGAAAGCGGTTGGACATCGCGCTCGCCGCCGCGATCTCCTTGCGCCCCATGTTGGTCAGCTGGTCGACCCGCTTGCCGAACTCGGGGCTCGCGGCGTCCTGCGCGACGAGGTCGGCCGCGCCGCGACTTCCCACAAGTGTATTAGGTAGATAACACGCTCGATACAAGGGCGGGCACTGGCATGGGAGCGTGCTTCCCGTTAGAGCGCGCGGGATGTGCGGCGTCGCGGGATGGTATCGGCGCGGGGGTAGGCCGGTCGCCGAAGCGGCGATCGCGCGCGCCTGCGACACGATCGAGCATCGTGGCCCCGACGATTGGGGCGTCCACATCGACCGCGACTTCGGCTTTGGGATGCGGCGGCTGTCGATCATCGACCTTGCCGGCGGGCACCAACCGATCTTCTCGCCCGACCGGCGCTGGGCAATCGTCTTCAACGGCGAGATCTACAACCACCCCGAGCTCCGCCCCGAGCTCGAGGCGTGGGGCTGGCAGTTCGCCACCCACAGCGACACCGAGACGCTGCTCGCCGCATTCGTGCGCTGGGGCGACGCGGCTTGGCCGCGGCTCGAAGGAATGTACGGCGCGGCGATCTGGGACGCGAAGGAGCGCCGCCTGACGCTGGCGCGCGACCCGCTGGGGATCAAACCGCTCTATTACACGCAGCAGCGCGGAGGGCTCGCCTTTGCCAGCGAAATCCGCGCGTTGCGCGTGCTGCCCGAGCACGAATTCACCATCGACGAGCGCGCGGTCCACGACTTTTTCAGCTTCGGCCACGTCCAGAAGCCGCGCTCGATCTGGCGCGAGGTGAAGAGCCTCGAGCCCGGCCACGTGCTGCACTTGGGCGCCGAGGGAGAGCCCGAGATAGCGCGCTTCTGGCAACCGCGCTTCGCGGTGGCCGCTGGGAAATCAGAGGCCGAGTGGATCGACGAGACCCGCGCCCGCGTCCGGCAAACCGTCGAGCAGCACATGCTCGCCGACGTCTCCGTCGGCTGCTTCGTCTCGGGCGGAGTGGATTCGAGCGCGATCGCCGCGGCGATGAGCCGCGCTGCCTCGGCCCCGGTCAAGGCGTTCACGGTCGGCTTCCCCGGGACCTCGATCGACGAGACCGAGAGCGCGGCGCGGATCGCGCGTCACCTCGGGATGGAGCACATCGTCCTGCCGCTCGAGCCGGTGGCCGCGGGCGACCTGCTGCCCGCGGTCCAGGCGTCGTTCGACGAGCCGTGCGCGGCGACCGCGGCGGTGCCGATCTGGCACTTGTCGAGGCTCGCCGCCGAGCACGTAAAGGTCGTGCTGTGCGGCGAAGGTTCGGACGAGATCTTCGCCGGGTACAAGCGCCAGCGCACCGCGTTGCGCGCGGCGCAGTTGGCGCCGCTGCTCAGCGCACTCGGGCCGCTGGCGGGCGCGCTCGACCGCCTCCCCGGCGCGCTCGGTGGCAGCGCGCGCAAGTTCCGCCAGGCGGCCGAGCTGCGGTCGAGCTTCCAGCGCTTCTTCTCGGGCACCACGATCACCAACCCGTGGGTGCGCGAGCGGCTTTACACGCCGTCCTTCCACGCCCGCCAGGACCCGCCCGACAATTTTGCCAACCTCGAGGCTGAGTACTTTTCCGATCCCGAAGCCCAGCGGCTCGATCCGCTCGAGCAATTCATGCTCGCCGACATCACGCTGCACATGCCGGGCTCGCTGCTCAACCGCACCGACCGGGCGAGCATGGCGGCGAGCCTCGAGGCGCGGGTGCCGTTCCTCGGCCACAAGTTCGTCGAGTGGAGCCTGACGATGCCGCGCGAGATGAAGCTGCGCGGCAGGACCGGCAAATACGCGCTGCGGAAGGCGGTCGAACCGTGGCTGTTCCCGGGCGCGCTGCACAGCCGCAAGCTCGGCTTCCAGCTGCCGTTCGCCGAGTGGTTCCGCGGCGATTTCGCCGATTTCGCTCAAGCAGCGTGGGCGGGCAGCGGGGCAAGCAGGGCGGGCTACCTGCAACCCCAAGCGGTCGAGCAGCTGTTTGCCGAGCATCGCGCAGGTCGCGCCAACCACGGCCGCGTGCTCTACGCGGTAGCGATGTTCGCGATCTGGTGGGACCAGACTTTCGCCTGCGAGCCCGCGCAATTGCAGCGGGTCGCGGCGTGCTGATCGATTTCCGCAAGCACCCCGAGGCGCCAGACCACCGCGCCGAGTTCTGCGTGATCGGCGCGGGCGCGGCGGGGGTGACGATTGCCCGACGGCTGATGCGCGCCGGCCGGGACGTGATGCTGCTCGAAAGCGGCGGGACAGACTTCGAGGCCGCGACGCAGGAACTCTACCGCGGGCGCAACCTCGGCCTGCCGTATTACGACCTCGACGAGGCGCGGCTCCGCTTCTTCGGCGGTACGGTGTCGATCTGGGGCGGGCGCGCCGCGCTGTTCGACCCGATCGACTTCGAGCGACGCGCCTGGGTTCCGCACAGCGGCTGGCCGTTCGGGCGCGATGAGCTCGACCGCTGGTACCGCGAGGCGCATGCCGACTTCGACCTCGGCGAATTCGACTACGGCGAGGCCGACGCCTGGGCGACGCTGGGGCTCAAGGACCCCGGCTTCGACGTGGGCAAGCTCGCCACCCGGCTGTGGCGCTTCGACGAGGCCAGCGAGCGCTTCGCCGCGAGCCGCGCCAAGGATCTCATCGCCGCGCCCAGCCTGCGCATCGTGATCCACGCCAACGCGGTTCGACTCCAGGCCAACGCGCAAGCGAACGGCATCGACCATGTCGAGGTCTGCGCGCTCGGCGGCGGCCCGCCGCGCAAGGTCTCGGCCAAGCACTTCGTCCTCGCTTGCGGGGCGATCGAGAACGCCCGGTTGCTGCTGGTATCAAGAGACGTCGAGCCCGCGGGCATCGGCAACGCCCGCGACCAGGTCGGCCGGTTCTTCATGGAGCACCCCACGGGCCGCATCGGCAAAGTCGAAACCGACGCGCCGGCCGATCTGTGGGCCGCGTTCCAGAAGCGCTTCATCAAAGGCGGCATCCCGCTCGCCCCGCTGCTGCGGCTGTCCGACGCGGTCCAGCGCGAGCGCGAAGCCTTGAACTCGATCGTCACCTTCAAGCTCCAGCGCGACCCGGAAAAGGGCGTGGCGCTGGGCAACAAGCTTTATCACAACCTCAAGCACTCGCTCGACCCGAACCGCCGCGGCCGCGCGCTCGACCATCTCTACCGCGGCTTGCGCGGCTGGTTCCACCGTACTGTGCGCGAGCCGCTCGAGCACGCCCGCGCGCGCTATGCGGGCGCCGGGCTCTACCTGATCGTCCGCGGCGAGCAGGCGCCCAACCCCGACAGCCGGGTTGTGCTCTCGGACAAGCACGACGCGCTCGGCAACCGCCGCGCCGACCTCGACTGGCGCCTGAGCGAGCTCGACAAGCACACCGCGCGGGTCTTCGCCGAAGTGTTCGACGGCGAGATGAAGCGGCTGGGCCAGCAAGGCATCTCCCCGAGCGGCTGGCTGGCCGAGCCGGGAACCGCCTGGCCGGTCGACCCGACCGTCGGCAACCACCCGATCGCCGGCTACCACCATATCGGCGGGACGCGGCTGGGGACCGACCCGGGGACGAGCGTGGTCGACTCCGACTGCCGGGTCCACGGCTACGCCAACTTGTGGATGGCCGGCAGCTCGACTTTCGCGACCGCCGGCTGGGCCAACCCGACGCTGACGCTGGTGGCGATGGCGATCAGGCTGGCGGAGCGACTGTCGCGATGACGATGTAGTCGAGCGACAGGTCGTCCGACAGATGCAAGCCCCTGCCCGGAGACCAGACGATCCCCGTGGGCTGGTCCATCGTCAGGCCCGCGTCGGTCAGGAGCGCGCGCAGCTCGTCGGGAGTGACGAAATCGTCCCAATGATGCGTGCCGCGTGGGATCGCGCCGACGGCCTCGGCCGCGTTGACCAGCAACAGCCGCGAGGCCGAGGTTCGATTGGGCGTGGAGAGGATCAGCAGCCCGCCCGGCGCGAGGCGCGCCGCCAGCGCGGCGACGAACGCGAGCTTGTCGGCGACGTGCTCGAGCACTTCCATGCACGTGACCAAGTCGAAGCGGCCGAGTTTCAGCGCGGCGAGCTCGCCGTGGTGGTAAGAAATCCCTCCAGAATCCGTTCGCCCTGAGCTTGTCGAAGGGCTGTTCTTGCTTTTCCGCGACGGGGAAGAAAAGGACGGTGGTTCGACAGGCTCAGCACGAACGGGGTTTGGGTTTAGCGGGAACCCCATGGCCTCGGCGTGCGCCCTCGCCGCTGCGATGTTCTCCGCCGCCGCGTCGACCCCGGTCACCGCCGCGCCGAGCCGCGCGAGCGGTTCGCACAGCAGCCCCGCTCCGCAACCGACGTCCAATGCGCACTTGCCGGCGAGCGGCTTGAGGCTCTCCGGATCGCCGCCCCAATGCGCGTCGATCGCCACGCGCAGGAACGCCAGCCGGACCGGATTCAGCCGGTGGAGCATCGCCGCGGAACCCTTCGGGTCCCACCACTCCGCCGCCAGCTTGCCGAAGTGCGCGGCCTCCGCGGGCCGGATGGTCGGGGCGGTTGCCTTCTCCATCCCTGCTCCGTAACAGGGCGCCCGCCGCCGGGCGAGGCCCCGTCGCGGCAATTTTCTTGCTCAAGGACCCTGCTTTGGCCCGGATCGTGATGAAGTTCGGGGGCACCTCGATGGCCGGGACCGAGCGCATCCGCCGCGTCGCGCGGATCGTCCAGCGCCAGCAAGCCGCGGGCCACGAGGTCGCGGTGGTGGTCAGCGCGATGGCGGGCGAGACCGACCGTCTGGTCAACTTCTGCCGCGAGGCCAACCCGCTGTTCGATCCCGCCGAGTACGACGTCGTCATCGCTTCGGGTGAGCAGGTGACCAGCGGGCTGCTCGCGCTGACCCTCCAGGCATTGGGCTGCAAGGCGCGCTCGTGGCTCGGCTGGCAGCTGCCGGTGATCACCACCGGGGCGCACGCCAAGGCGCGGATCGACGAGATCCCCGCCGAGGCGCTGATCGCTTCGATGCAGAGCGGCGAGGTCGCGGTGATCCCGGGCTTCCAGGGCCTCAGTGAGGACGGGCGCGTCTCGACGCTCGGCCGCGGCGGCTCGGACACCAGCGCGGTCGCGGTCGCCGCCGCGGTCGAGGCCGATCGCTGCGACATCTATACCGATGTCGACGGGGTCTACACCACCGACCCGCGGATCGTCGCCAAGGCGCGCAAGCTGAAGCAGGTAACCTACGAGGAGATGCTCGAGCTCGCCAGCGTCGGGGCCAAAGTGCTCCAGACCCGCTCGGTCGGGCTGGCGATGAAAGAGGGCGTGCGCGTCCAGGTGCTGTCCTCGTTCATCGACGACGACGCCCCGCCCGCAGACAGCATCCCCGGCACGATGATCGTCAGCGACGCGGAAGTGGAAGGAAGCGAGATGGAACGCCAGGTCATCACCGGCATCGCCCACGACAAGAACGAGGCCAAGATCACGCTGACCCGCGTGCCCGACAAGCCCGGCTCGGTGGCGCACATTTTCGGACCGCTGGCGGCGGCCAGCATCAACGTCGACATGATCATCCAGAACGTCGCCAAGGACAAAGGCGAGACCGACGTCACCTTCACCGTGCCGCGCGCCGACCTCGCCCGCAGCCTGGCGATGCTCGAGGCCAAGCAGGCCGAGATCGGCTTCTTCCGCCTGCTGTCCGACGCCAAGATCGCCAAGATCAGCGTGGTCGGGGTCGGCATGAAGAGCCACGCCGGGGTGGCGGCGACGATGTTCAAGGCGCTGGCCGAGCGCGGCATCAACATCCAGGCGATCTCGACCAGCGAGATCAAAGTCAGCGTGCTGATCGACGAGGACGAAACCGAGCTCGCGGTGCGCGTGTTGCACACGGCCTACGGGCTGGACGCGAGCGACGAGGCGGCTTGAACGCCGAAGGCGCGCGGTCGTTCGACGAACGACCCAAAGGCACCGGTGAAGCCAGCCTCATTGCGTGATATGCTGCGGGGATGACGCCTTTTCCCAGGCCTTGGATTCTATGCGCCGCGCTCGCCGCCGCGCTGTTCGTTCCGGGCGACTTCTCGGGCGCCGCCTCGGCCGCCACCAAGAAGGCCAAGCCGGTCCACGTCGCGCCGAGGGCGATGCCCAAGCTGCCCCCCGCCGTGATCGACGACACGTTGGCGATCGGCGGCGACGACATCGACGCGCGCAAGATCCGCTCCCGAATGACGGTGGAGGTCGCGGTCAACGGCACTGGCCCGTACAAGTTCATCGTCGACAGCGGGGCCGACAGCTCGGTGGTCGGCTGGCGCATCGCGCGCGCCTTGCAATTGCCGGTGGGCACGGCCGCGATCCTCAACTCGATGACCGCCAGCAGCCGGGTCCAGCGGGTCATGGTCGACGAGCTGACGCTGGGACCGAGCACGATCCGCAACCTCGAGCTCCCGGCGCTCGAAGAGCGCGACGTCGGCGGCCAGGGGATGATAGGAATCGACGCGCTGGTCCAGCAGCGCCTGATGATGGATTTCGAGAAGCGGACGATCAAGGTCGAGGACGCCGCGCGGCCCGCGCCGCGGCTCGACGGCGAGATCGTCGTCACCGCCAAGCGCCGCCGTGGCCAACTTATCCTGACGCAGGTGCGCGCCGCGGGCCTGCCGCTCGAGGCGGTGGTCGACACCGGCTCGGAGATCACCATCGGCAACCTCAAATTGCGCGACAAATTGATCCGCGGCAACCGCGACAAGTTCGTCACGCTCGAGGTGACCGGGGTGACGGGGGTGACGATCCCGTTGCAGGTGGCGCGGATCGGCGAGCTCAAGCTGGGCTCGGTGACGCTGCGCAACGTACCGATGGCGTTCGCCGACGTTCCGCCGTTCGAGGTGTTCGGCCTGAGCGACCAGCCGGCGCTGCTGCTCGGCACCGACCTGCTCGAGACCTTCCGCCGGATTTCGCTCGACTTCAAGGCGCGCAAGGTCCGCTTCCAGCTGCGCCGCTGCGAGTCGACCGGGATCGTGATCAACACCTCGTTCGACAACGCGCGCACCCGCCTGTCGAGCGACAACCGCGAGGTGTGCCGCCGGTGACCGGCGATCCCCGCGCCGCGAGGCGGGGTTTCGGGATACACTTGCCGGCTGGCCGGTTGCGCTACGAGATGCCGGCGATCGAATGATAGCGATGGACGAGCGCAGTCCGGACCACGCCTGGTGGCAGCGCGGGGTCATCTACCAGATCTATCCGCGCTCGTTCCAGGACAGCGACGGCGACGGGATCGGCGACTTGGCGGGGATCGAGCGTCGGCTCGATTATCTCGTCGCGCTCGGGGTCGACGCGGTGTGGCTGTCGCCGATCTACCCTTCGCCGATGGCCGACTTCGGCTATGACGTCGCGGATTATTGCGACGTCGATCCGATCTTCGGCGACCTCGCCGGGTTCGACCGGCTGCTGGCCGCGGTCCATGCGCGCGGCCTCAAGCTGATCCTCGACTTCGTCCCCAACCATACTTCGGACCGCCATCCGTGGTTCGAGGAAAGCCGCGCCTCGCGCGACAGCGCCAAGCGCGATTGGTACATCTGGCGTGATCCCGCGCCGGGCGGCGGCCCGCCCAACAACTGGATCAGCGATTTCGGCGGACCGGCGTGGGAATGGGACGGGGCCACCGGCCAGTATTACCTCCACGCCTTCCTCAAGGAGCAGCCCGACCTCAACTGGCGCAACCCGCAAGTGGGCGCGGCGATGCGCGAGGCGCTGCGTTTTTGGCTCGACCGCGGGGTCGACGGCTTCCGCATCGACGTGCTGTGGCATATCGTCAAAGACGCCGCGTTCCCCGACAATCCGCTCAACCCGGCGTGGACCCCGGCGATGACCGAGCGCGACAAGGTGCTCCAGCTTCACTCCACCGACCAGCCCGAGGCGCACGCGATCTCGGCGGATTTCCGCGCGCTGGCCGACGGCTACGGCGGCAAGGTGTTGATCGGCGAGATCTTCCTGCCCAACGATCGCCACGCGCGCTGGTACGGCACCGCCGAGCGGCCGCAAGTCCACTTGCCATTCAACTTCCAGCTGATCGAGTGCGCGTGGAACGCGGCGGGGCTGCGCCGGACGATCGCCGAATACGAAGCCTCGCTGCCGCGGTTCGGCTGGCCCAATTGGGTGATCGGCAGCCACGATGCGCCGCGGATCGCCGCGCGCCTCGGCGAGGCGCAAGCCCGCGTCGCGGCGATGCTGGTGCTGACCTTGCGCGGCACGCCGACGCTCTACCAGGGCGACGAGCTGGGGATCGGCGAGGTCCCGATCCCGCCCGAGCGCATCCGCGACCCGCAGCACTTCCGCCAGCCGCACCTCGGGATCGGGCGCGACCGCTCGCGCACGCCGATGCCGTGGGACGCCAGCCCGTTCGCCGGGTTCAGCGCGGTCGAGCCATGGCTGCCGCTGAACCCGGACTGGCCGAGGCGCAACGTCGCGAACCAGGCGGGCGACCCGGGCTCGATGCTCGCGTTATACCGGCGCCTGCTGGGCCTGCGCCGCGCGCACCCGGCGCTGTCGGTCGGCAGTCTGCATCTGCTCGAGGCGGAGGACGAGGTGCTGGCCTACGAGCGGCGCGCAGGCGACGAGCGGCTGCTGGTCGCGCTCAATCTCGGCTCCGCTCCGCGGCGGCTTCCACTGCCGACGGACGCGGCGATCGACGAGACGGTGGGCACGACCTTGGTCGATCCCTCGACCGGACCCGAGCTCGCCCCCGACGAAGGCCGCATCGTCCGGCTGGCGAGGGCGCGGTGATGCGGATCGCGATGCTCGCCCCGATCGCCTGGCGAACCCCGCCGCGCCACTACGGTCCGTGGGAGCTGGTCACCCACTTGCTGACCGAAGCGCTGGTCGAGCGCGGCGTCGACGTCACGCTGTTCGCGACGCTCGACAGCGTGACCAGCGCCACGCTCGACGGGGTGGTGCCGGCGCCGTACAACGAGGACCCGACGATCGACGCCAAGGTGTGGGAGTTCCGCCACCTCGCGCATCTGTTCGAACGGGCCGGCGACTTCGAGCTGATCCACAACCAGGCCGACTTCCCCGCGCACGCCTTCGCCCGCCTCACCGAGACGCCGATCGTCACGACGATCCACGGCTTCTCCTCGGACCGCATCCTGCCGATGTACGCGCCCTACCAGGACCGCGTCCATTTCGTCGCGATCAGCGAGGCCGACCGCCATCCGGCGCTGCGCTACGCCGCGACCATCCACCATGGCATCCGCATGGGCGAGTTCCCGTTCGATCCGACGGGGAGCGAGGACTTGCTGTTCTTCGGCCGGATCCACCCCGACAAGGGCCCGCGCAAGGCGATCGCGGCGGCGCGCGCCAGCGGTCGCGTGCTGCACCTGTACGGGGTGATCCAGGACCAGGACTATTACGACCGCGAGGTCGCGCCTGCGGTCGACGGGATCGCGATCCGCTATCATGGCGCGGTCGGCGGCGAAGAGCGGCTGCGCGCGCTCGGCGGGGCGCGGGCGATGTTGCACCTGATCAACTTCGCCGAGCCGTTCGGGCTGTCGGTGATCGAGGCGATGGCCTGCGGCACCCCGGTGATCGCCTTCGACCGCGGCTCGATGCCCGAGCTGATCGTCGACGGGGTCAACGGCTTCCTGATCGGCACGGTCGACGAGGCGGTGCGGGCGATCGACCGGGTCGCGACGCTCGACCGCGCGGCGGTGCGGCAAAGCGTGCGCGCGCGCTTCTCGGTCGAGCGGATGGCCGACGCCTACATCGCGCTCTATCGCCGGATCCTGGGCGGCTGATCGCGCGCGAGCGCTACCGCCGCATTTCCTCCTCGAAGCGGCGTTGCGCCTCGTCGGCGCGCTCCCGCGCCTCGCGCAGCGAATCGCGCGCGCGGTCCTGCACGCGCTCCCACGCCTCGCGGTCGCGCGCGAGCTGCTCGGACGTGCGGCCATCGTCGATGCGGACCCCGCCCTCGCCGATCCGCACGTCGACCGGGCGGCCGCCGATCTCGGTGGTCAGCACTGCTTCGCCATTCTCCAGCCGCACCGGGCCATCGCCGAGCGGGATGTCGCCGAGATCGGGCACGTCGAGCGGCTCGACCGGGCCGCTCGGGTTGGGACGCGGCCGCGGCGGCGCCGCGCGCTCGCCCAGCGCAACGCGCATGAAATCGCGCCAGATCCGCGCCGGGGTGCCGCCGCCGGTCACCCCCTTCAGCGGGGTGTTGTCGTCGTTGCCGACCCAGACGCCGACCACCAGGTCGCCGGCGAAGCCGACGAACAGCGCGTCGCGGTGGTCCTGGCTGGTCCCGGTCTTGCCGAACGCCGGCACGCCGAGCCGCGCGGCGCGGCCGGTTCCGCGCTCGATCGCGCCTTTGAGCATCTCACGCATCGCCTCGCGCTCGCCGCCCGAAAGCGCT
>JAIVIY010000009.1:0-1064 GCA_020200285.1 Novosphingobium sp.
GACGAGTGGCCACTCCCGGGATCGGTGACGTTCTCTCGAGCAATACAACCGACACGAGCTGTTACTGCCGGGAAACGGGCAATTGCGCACAGGTTTCCGATGCGGTTGCGGGGTTCGTCGAAGGTCGCAACTTGTCTTGCCGGGCAGGTGCGGAAGGCAACGCGGCAGTCTGCTCTTTTGAGGAGCGATTTGTGAACCAAGAGGGCAAACAGGTTGCGATTGGCCCTTGGCTGCCGAAGGACAGCACCTTCAAGAAATTGCCCGACGGCAGCTGGTGTGAGGTTTGAAAAGCTGCGCGCTCGGTTCGAGCAGGCGTGAACTGAGCTACGATGCGACTCCGACGAGCGCGATCTCCCGCCCATAGCCCGGCTCGCCGCGGTGGGTGGCGCGGCGGTAGGAGTAGAAGCGGGATTCGTCGGCGTAAGTGTCGAGGCCGAGCTTTTCGACCCGGCCCACGCCCGCGCTTTCGAGCCGCGCGGCGACGTAGCCTTCGAGGTCGAACCAGGCGTGGCCCTCGCGGCGTTCGCGGAAGAAGCGGGCGTTGAAGGTGTCGGCGACGACGAAGCGCGCTTCGAAATCGGCGTCGACCTCGTAGCTGGGCTGGGCGATGCACGGGCCGATGGCGGCGGCGATGCCTTCGCGGCGCGCGCCGAGCGCCTCCATCGCCGCGACCGTGGCGTCGGTCACGCCGGCGAGCGCGCCCTTCCACCCGGCGTGCGCGGCGCCGACCACGCCGGCCTCGCGGTCCGCCAACAGCACCGGCGCGCAATCGGCGGTGAGCACGCCGAGCAGCAGGCCGGGGCGGTCGGTGACCAGCGCATCGGCCTTGGGCCGGGCGTCGTCGGGCCACGGTTCGATGACCGTGACCACATCGGCCGAATGGATCTGATGCACCGTGACCAGCGTGGCTCCGGGCAGCACCGCAGCGACCGCGCGGCGGCGGTTCTCGGCGATAGCGGCGCGCTCGTCGTCCGAGCCCCAGCCGACGTTCAGCCCGGTGTGGATGCCGGTCGAGACGCCGCCGCGGCGGCCGAGGAAACCGTGCGGGATGCCCGCGAGCGCGG
>JAIVIY010000009.1:1252-17427 GCA_020200285.1 Novosphingobium sp.
GGGACGAACCGCGCCGCGGTGTTGGCGTTCAAGGGATCGAGCTCGAGGATCAGGTCGGCGATCATCCGATAGCCTTCGCCGTCTTCCGCATGGAACGCTTGCGGGTTGCCCGCGAACGCCATGTACAGCGAACGCACCCGGTTGGGGTTGGCGAGGGTGAAGTCGGGATGCTTGCTGAGCGCCTTGACGTGGTCGAGTGCCTGGGGGTGGAGCGAGCCGGCCTGGAGCGAGAACCACTTGTCGATCACCAGCGCGTTGCCGGCGAAGCGATCGTGGAACGCGGCTAGCGCTTCCTCGCGCGCGGGCACGTCGAGCCCGCACAGCACCATCAACGCGCCCTGGCGGTCGGTCATGTTGTCGGCTGCGGCGAATTGCGCCTCGGCCCGCCGCGCGGCTTCCTCGCGATCGGCCGGGGCGAGATAGACCAGCGCCTGGGTCTTCAGTTTGCGCGCCCCGCGCGCCTCGGCCGAGAGGCTGTAGGACACCGCCGCGCAGCGATCGTGGAGCGCGCGCCACTCGGCGCCGAGCGAATTGCCGAGCCAGCCCTTGAGCGCCTCGCGCTCGGCGTGGACCTTGGCCGGCTCGTTGACCAGCAACTGCTCGGCCAGATAGGTCTCGCCCGGCAGGATCACCAGCTCGCCGCGCATCAGGTCGTCGAGGCCGGCGTCGGCGAGCACCGCGGCGAAAGCCTGTCCGATCGCCTCGCGGCCTTTGCCGAGCTGCGCCCCGGCGACCGCGCCGGTGACCACTCCGACGAGGTGCTGGACCACCAGCTGCTGCATCGCCTCGTAGCGGGCGAACGGATCGTCGTCGTGCGCGGCGAGGAACAGCAAGTCCTCGGCCGGCGGCTGGGTCGCCACCGCGATCGGCGCCGAAAACCCGCGATTGAGCGAGATCACCGGCGGCTCGGCGAACCCCGAAAACCTGAACTGGGCTTGAGCTTGGTCGAGCACAAGCAGTTGTTCACCATCGTGTTTCCCGGATTTCCGATCGAACAGCGCGGTGCGCAAGGGAATCGGCATCGGCGCCTTGTCGGGCTGGCCCGGAGTCGGCGGCACGCTCTGGCTTAGCGTGAGAACCACGTCGCCACCCGCCTCATGCTTGGCTCTCACCTCGACCTTGGGTGTGCCGGCCTGCTCGTACCAGCGGCGGAAGGCCTTGAGGTCGAGCCCGGCGCCGTCCTCTATCGCGGTGACGAAGTCCTCGCACGTCGCGGCCTCGCCGTCGTGGCGCTCGAAGTAAAGGTCCGTGCCCTGGCGGAAGCGCTCCTTGCCCGCGAGCACGGTCATCATCCGGATCACCTCGGCGCCCTTGTTGTAGACGGTCGAGGTGTAGAAGTTGGAGATCTCCTGGTAGCTGTCGGGCCTGATGGGGTGCGCGAGTGGGCCGGAATCCTCCGGGAACTGGACCGAGCGCAGGATCCGCACGTCCTCGATCCGCTTGACCGGGGCCGAGCCGCGGTCGGCCGAGAACTGCTGGTCGCGCAGCACGGTGAAGCCCTCCTTCAGCGAAAGCTGGAACCAGTCGCGGCAGGTCACCCGGTTGCCCGACCAGTTGTGGAAGTACTCGTGCGCAACCACGCCCTCGATCGCGTCGTAGTCGCCGTCGGTCGCGGTGTCGGGGTCGGCCAGGATGTAGCGGGTGTTGAAGATGTTGAGGCCCTTGTTCTCCATCGCCCCGGCGTTGAAATCCGAGACCGCGACGATGTTGAACACGTCGAGGTCGTACTCGCGGCCGTAGGCGTCCTCGTCCCACTTCATCGAGGCCTTGAGGCTGGTCATCGCGTGGCCGGTGCGCGCTTCGTCGCCGGGGCGGACGTAAATCGCCAGATCGACCTTTCGCCCCGAGCGGGTGACGAACGAATCCCGATTGGCGACCAGCTCGCCCGCGACCAGCGCGAACAGGTAGCTCGGCTTGGGCCACGGGTCTTCCCATTCGGCCCAGTGGGTGCCGGCGCCGTCGCGCTCGGGGTCTTCGCCGGTCGCGACCTCGTTGCCGTTGGCGAGCAGCACCGGGAACTTCGCCTTGTCGCCGGCCATCCGCACCCGGTACTTGCTGAGCACGTCGGGCCGGTCGGGAAAGTAGGTGATCCGGCGGAAGCCTTCGGCCTCGCACTGGGTGCAGAGCATGCCGTTCGAAGCGTAGAGCCCCGACAGCTGGCTGTTGGCCGCGGGGTGGATGCGGGTCTCGATCTCGATCGTGTGGCGCGTCCCCGGCAGGTCGATCAGCAGGTCGTCGCCGTCCATCGTCCACGAGTTGAAGTGCCGCCCGTCGAGATTGAGCGAGGCGACATTGATGCCATCGCCGTTGAGGCGGATCGTCGCGCCGCCTCCACCGTCCTTGGCGCCCGCGGGGTTCTTCTCGACCGTCAGCGTCGCGCGGACGCGCGTGGTCTCGAGGCCCAAGGCGAAGTCGAGCGCGATCTCGGGCACCAGCCACTCGGGCGGGCGGTAGTCCTTGCGCTGGACCATGGTCGGCGCGGGCGGGGGTGCGGCGTCGGCGAGTTCGGGGTTGCCGGGCGGGATCGAGGGGTGCTGGGCGACTTCGGTCATGCTTGCGACGCTAGGCTCTTTGGTTGCGCATTTCCACCCGTCAGACTGCCCCCAATCCCGTTCGTGCTGAGCCTGTCGAAGCACCGCTCTCCGTTCTAGTGTTGCCGAAGTGAAGGACGGTCCTTCGACAAGCTCAGGACGAACGGGGTTAGATTTTGGCGGGCTCGATGCTGATCTTCGGACTGGGATACGCGGCGCAAGTGCTTGCGGCGCGGTTGCGGGGCCCGGGCTGGACGATCCGTGCGACCGGGCGGGCGGGCGGCCTCGCGTTCGACGACCGCGCGGCAATCGAGTCGGCGGTGGGCGAAGCAAGCCACGTATTGTCCTCGGTCCCGCCCGATGTCGGCGGCCGCGATCCGGTGCTCGATGCCTATGGCGCGCGCCTTTCGGGCAAGTGGCTCGGCTATCTGTCCTCGACCGGCGTCTATGGCGACACCGGCGGCGCGTGGGTCGACGAGGGCGCGGCGATCGGGGGCGGACGGCGCAGCGCGCGCAGCGAAGCGGACCTTGCTTGGCAGAAGCTCGGCGCGCGGGTGTTCCGTCTACCTGGCATCTATGGGCCGGGGCGTAGCCCGCTCGAGCGGGTGCTGAGCGGCCAGGCGCACCGCATCGACCTGCCGGGCCAGGTGTTCAGCCGCATCCACGTCGAGGACATTGCGAGCGGGGTAGTCGCCGCGCTCCACGCGCCGCCCGGGGTCTACAACCTCGCCGACGACGTGCCCGCAAGCCAGAACGCGGTGATCGAGGAAGCCTGCCGTCTGCTCGGCCGCGAGCCGCCGCCGCTGGGGACGCTGGCCGAGGCCGATCTGTCGCCCGCGGCGCGCGCGTTCTATCGCGAGAACCGCCGCGTCGCCAACGGCAAGGCCAAGCGCGTGCTTGGCTGGCGGCCCGCCTATCCCACTTACCGCGAAGGGCTGCGCGCTCTGAGCGCGATCACCAGCCCGACCAGCGCGACCACCGCTCCCGCCCCTGCCAGCCCGGTCCAGCGGTAGCCCTCGAACAGCGTCGACAGCAGCATCGCGACGATCGGCACGACCACGCCGTTGTAGGCGGCGCGGCCCGGGCCGAGCTCGCGCACCAGCGTAAAGTAGATCGGGAAGGTCACCACCGAGCCGAGGATCGCGAGATAGGCGACCCCCGCGACGTAGCTCCACCGCGGCTCGAACTGCGGCGGCCCCGACATCGCCCAGGCGAGCGCCGCGTCGAGTGCGGCGCCGAGCAACATCGACCAGGCGAGCACGCTGAACATCGGCAGCGTCCGCGCCCGCTCGCTCGCCTGGAGCACGTTGGCGGCCGAGGCGCTGAGGATTCCGCCGAGCGTTAATGCCACTCCCAGGCCGACGCGGCCTTCGGGTGCGGCGATGCGGTACTCGTGCGCGAGCAACAGCGCGATCCCCGCCAGCGCGACCGCGCTGCCGGCGAGGAACCCGCGCGTCACCCGCTGGCCGAGGAAGGCGCGCGCGAACAGCGCGTTGGGCACCATCAGCAGCGCAAACAGAACCGCGACGATCCCCGAGGTCAGGTGCAGCTCGGCCTGGTAGACGAACTGGAAGTTGCCGACGAACTGGAACAGCGTCATCCCGGCGACCAGCGGCCAAGCCTCGCGCCCCAGCCGCAGCCAGCTCGTCACCAGCCGCGCCGCGCCGGGATGGCCCGGCGGGGCGGGCCAATCGTAGAAGTCGAAGCCCCGCGAACGCAGCGCTGCGGCTTCGGCAGGAGCGAGCGCGACGAAGATCTCGTTGGCCTCGACCGGGTGGAGCAAGCGTTCGCCGCAGGCCGCGGCGAGCTCCCGCGCGGCGGCGTTGGCGGTGCGTGCATTCTCGAGCCACAACTCGCTTTCAAGCAGCGCCAGAATTTGCGCTGCAGCAAAACGGCCCTTCGACTGCAAGTGCCCGGCGCGCTTGCGGCGGTACCTGACCAGCTCGGCCAGCGCGGGATCGAACAGCACCAGCGCCTCGGCGTTCATCGCGCCGTTCTTGACGCAGCCGAAGCTCAGCGCCGCCGCGCCGCGGCAAGCCTTAATTGGCGCGCAGCCAAGATGCGCGACCGCGTTGGCGAAGCGTGCTCCGTCGATGTGGAGGCCGAGCCCGCGCTCCTGCGCGAAGCCGGCGAGCGCTGCGATCTCGGCGGGGGTGTAGACCCGCCCGTACTCGGTCGCCTGGGTCAGCGACAGCGCGTGCGGCTGGACTTGGTGGACGTCGGGGCGGATCGGATCGATCGCCGCCGCCAGCGCTTGCGGCGTGACTTTCGCGCCCTCGCCGTCGACCAGCATGAGCTTGGCGCCGTGGGTGTAGAACCCGGGCGCGCCGCCCTCGTCGACTTCGATATGCGCCTCGCGGTGGCATAGCACCCCGCCGTGCGGCGGGCACAGCGCCGCGAGCGCGAGCCCGTTGGCCGCAGTCCCGGTCGCCACCCACAGCGCCGCGCAGTCGGCCCCGAACAGCGCGGAGAACGCTTCATCCAGCCGCGCCGACAGCGCGTCGCCGTCGTAAGCGGCGTCCGGCGCGTCGGCGACCTTGAGCGCTTCCCATACCTTGGGGTGGACCGAGGCCGCATTGTCGGAAAAGAAGCGCATCGAAAACCGCCCATAGGGACGGGGCGTTGGCGGTCAAGCGAAGGAGAATTTCGATGGAAGGCACGGTCATCACCCGTCACGACCAGGGCGCGCGGGGCGAATATCACGCGGCGGTGCCGGGCAGCGAGGCAATCGGCCGGCTGACCTACCAGCGGCGTCGCTCGGCAGACGGGGGCGACGTGCTCGTCGCCGACCACACGCTGGTCCCGCCCGAGATCGGCGGGCGCGGGGTGGCGGCCAGGCTGGTCGAGGCGCTGGTCGCCGACGCGCGGGAGGAGGGCAACAGGATCGTCCCGCAATGCAGCTACGTCGAAGCCATGTTCCGCCGCCATCCCCAGTGGGCGGACTTGAGGGCGTGAGCGAGACTGCCGCGTGGATCGAAGCCCAGGGCGGCCCTGAAGTCATCGCCTGGCGCGAGGTCGAGCTGCCGCGTCCGGGGCTAGGCGAAGTGCGGATGCGCAACACCGCGGTGGGGCTCAACTTCCTCGACACCTATCATCGCAGCGGGCTCTACCCGATCGCGCTGCCGTCGGGGCTCGGTGTCGAAGCGGCGGGCGTGGTCGAGACGGTCGGCGACGGCGTGAGCGAGTACGCAACCGGAGATCGGGTCTGCACTTTCGGCCCGGCGCTCGGCGCTTACTCGACGGCGCGCAATATCCCGTCGGCTTCGTTATTCCCAATCCCCGAGGGCATATCGGACGAAACCGCCGCCGCGGCGCTGCTCAAGGCCTGCACGGTCGAGGCGCTGGTCGAGCGCTGCGCGAAAGTCGAAGCCGGCTGGCCGGTGCTGGTCCACGCCGCCGCGGGCGGGGTCGGGCTGCTGCTCGTCCAGTGGCTCACGCACGTCGGGGCGACAGTGATCGGCACGGTCTCGACTGACGACAAGGCGGCCGCGGCGCGCAAAGCGGGCGCCGATCATATCGTTCGCTACGACCGCGAGGAAGTCGCGCCCAAAGTCCGCGAGTTGACCGGCGGTGAAGGCGTCCGGGTTGTGTTCGACGGCGTGGGCAAAGACACTTGGCAAGGCTCGCTCGATTCGGCCGCGCGCCGCGCGCTGATCGCCAGCTTCGGCAACGCCTCGGGGCCGGTGACCGGCGTCAACCTCGCCACGCTTGCCCAGGAGGGCTCGCTGTTCGTTACCCGCCCGACCTTGTTCGACTATTACCGCGAGCCCGCCGAACGCGCGGCGGGCGCGGCGCGGGTTTTCGAGCTGCTGGGCAGCGGCGTGCTCTCCGTGACGATCGGCCAGGCCTATCCGCTGCGCGAGGCCGCGCAGGCGCACCGCGACCTCGAGGCCCGGCGGACCACGGGCTCGACAATCCTGATCCCCTGACGGCTCAGCCCGGCAGCCGAGAGAAATCGACCGCGGCGATGCTGCCGAGCACCGCGCCGCGGATCGCCCGGGCGTCGTCGAGCGGGATGCCGCCGATCTCGAGCGAGCCGCCGGCGACGCCGAACACCAGCGCCGCGTAACCCCTGCGCCGGGCGAGCGGGCCTTGGACGATCTCGACCGACTGCAGCTTGAGGCGCGAGGCGATGTCGAGCCGCGGCGCGAGCCAGCCGCGACGCGCGAAGACCCGCTTGTCGTCGAGCGCGTGGCGGTCGTAGCGCGACAGGAACAGCTGGCGCAGGGCGAGAACCCCGGCCAGCGCCAGTAGCCCGACCGTTGCGGGCAGCGCCGCTTGCGAGGGCGCGCCGAGACGCGGGGCGAGCACGCCCGCGGCGACGGCGCCGAGGACCAGCGGGACCGCCGAGAAGAGCGCCCGGTTGAGGCGAAAGCTGCGGCTCGGCAGACGCCAGGCGATGTCTGCCGCGGGCAAGGCGAAGCCGGTCGCCGCGATCACCGGCGCGATTTCGTCGAGCGTTCCGAACGGCACGACCACGTGGTGCCCGGCCTTGGCGTCCTGCGCCAGGCTGACCACCGAGAGGCCGTGCCAGCCGAACCGCCGCCGCACGATCCCCGTGCTCAGCTTGAGCGCCTGGACCCGGTGCACCGGCATGATCACATCGCTGCGGGTGAACAGCCCGCGCCGGCGGCGCAGGCCTTTCGAGGATTCCTCCAGCCGAAAGCCGTAATCGCGCTGAACGGTCCGGGCGATGCCGGTCGCCAGCCCGACCAGCGCCAGCACCGCGACCGCCAGCACCGCGCCGATCGCCTGGGCCGCGACTCCGGCCTCCTCCAGCCAATGCCCCGGTCCGGCCAGCAGCTCGATCCACTTGCGGTAGTTCCAGATGTCGAACGGCAGCAGGAACTCGAACTGCTGCGCGGCGCCGGCTAGCACCGCGAACACCACCAGCGAGAACTCGAACACCCCAAAGGTCGCCAGCCGTCTGAAATCCATCGCGAACAGCAACCGGCAGGGTTCCTCAACCGGCGCGGACGCTCGCGTAGCGCCGGCCTCGGCGCCCTGGTGCGCGCGCACCGCTTCGCGCAAGCCCTCGGCCTCCGCGGCGGTCACGTAGCGGATGCGGACCTCGTCCTTGCCACCCGCGCCGGTCTCGAACTTGACGTCGACCATCCCGAACAGCCGCGGCACCAGGCTTTGCTCGAGGCTGACGTCCTGTATCCGCTCGTAGGGCACCGAGCGCGCGGTGCGGTTGAGCAGGCCGCGCTCGACGCGGATGTCGGTGTCGCCCAGCCGGTAGCGGAACTTGCGCCACGCGAGGTAGCTGAACAATGCGGTGAACGCGCCGATCGCCGCCAGCGTCGGGACGATCACCACCCAGCCCTGCCTCCACGCGCCGGTGCCGACCAGCGCCGCCAGCGCCGGAAACACCGCGTTGCGCAGCGACATCACCGCGCCGACGACGAAGCTGAGCGGACTGGTCCGCCGCCACTCGTCCGGTGCGGCGGCGGGCGCTTCGCTCACATCGTCTCGCGCTTGACGTGCGCGCGGATCGCCTCGCGCATCGCCAGCGCGTCGTCGTGGGCGACGCCGGGCAGCGCCACCGAGGCGTTGTGATTGCCCGCGGTGTGCAGCACCAGCGTGCCGAGGCCATAGGCGCGCTCGAGCGGCCCCTGGTGGACGTCGATGTGCTGAACCCGGCCGAATGGGACCACGGTGTCCGCGTTGAATACCAGCCCGCGGACCACCCGCAGCCGGTCGTCGCCCAGCTGATAGCCGCGCGCCTGGTAGCGGCGCAGCGGCGCGCGGATCACCAGCCACATGGCGAGCAGCAGGACCGGAACCAGGAACGCCCCGCGCGGCAGCACGCCGGTTGCCTCGAGGATCAGCGCCGCGATCACCAGCGGTGCTGCGAACAGCAGCGAGGTCAGCCGCACGACCTTGACGTAGTTCGGGTGGAGCGGCGTCAGCGCCTCGTCCTCGTCCATGGTGCGCTACATGGACAATACACTTACGCCACGCAAGCAGTCAGCGCGTGCGCTTGCGCGGGGGCTTGTCGGCGAGCTCGATCCAGACCGGGGCGTGATCGCTGGTCCCGTCCCAGCCGCGCGGCTCGCGGTCGACTTCGGCGGCCACCAGCCGCTCCGCGAGATCGGGGCTCAGCAGCAAGTGGTCGATCCGCAACCCGGAATTGCGCGCGAAGGCGTTCCGCCAGTACTTCCAGAAGGTGTAGACGCGCTCGCCCGGATGCAGCGCGCGGATCGCGTCGGTCCACCCTTGATCGAGCAGCCGTGCGTAAGCCGCGCGGACCTCGGGCGCGAACAGCGCGTCGCCGATCCAGCGCTCGGGCGCATAGACGTCGAGCTCGGTCGGCATCACGTTGAAGTCGCCGACCAGCGCCACCGGCAGGCCGTGGCCCAGCAGCCCCTCGGCGTGGTCGAGCAGGCGATCGAACCAGCGCAGCTTGTAATCGAACTTGGGACCGGGCCGCGGGTTGCCGTTGGGCAGGTAGAGGCAGCCGACGATTATCCCGCCGACCGCCGCCTCGAGGTAGCGGCTATGACTGTCGTCGGGGTCGCCCGGAAGACCGCGCCGGGTCTCGTGGATCTCACCCACCCGGCTGAGGATAGCCACCCCGTTCCATGCCTTCTGCCCGTGCCAGACCGCGCGGTAGCCGGCTTGCTCGAGCGCTCTGGCGGGGAACCGTTCGTCCGGCGACTTGAGTTCTTGCAGGCACACCACGTCCGGCTCCCGCAGCGCGAGCCAGCACAACAGGACCGGGAGCCGTCCGTTGACCCCGTTGACGTTATAAGTGGCGACGCGCATTCGCCCCGAACGCACGAACGCCGGACCCAGTGCCCGCCATTCGTGCGCCCGGGGAAGCGCGAGCTTCTACATCGGGGTAGCGGTTCCGGTCGGCGAAGGCGACATGGTGTCAGTCGGCATCGGCGTGGCGGTGTTGCCCGGCATCGGCGACATCGTATCCCCCGGCATCGGCGACATCGTATCGGCCGGCATCGGTTCGGTCGTGGCCGTGTCCATGGTGGTG
Organism: Novosphingobium sp.; assembly: GCA_020200285.1. Classification (GTDB taxonomy): domain Bacteria; phylum Pseudomonadota; class Alphaproteobacteria; order Sphingomonadales; family Sphingomonadaceae; genus Novosphingobium. Next base: position 10,775 of record JAIVIY010000009.1, read on the forward strand.
TCTTCGGCCATCGTGTCGGCGTCGTCGGCGGTATTGTCGCAAGCGGCGAGGCCCAGCGAGGCCACGGCGAGCAGCGAGGCTGCGGTAAACGTCTTGAGCATGGTCGTCGTCCCTTCTTCGGGGCCCGGCTGAAGACCCGGCAGTCGTGCCCGGAGCCACCCCTGCCGCAGGAAAAGCACGAGCGGGCAAGGCGTTCCCGAATCTGCGACGACCGGTGGCGCCGCCGCCCTGCCCGCGCTAATCAGCGAGCAGCGCACCACTTGGCAAAGGAGCACCATGACGCACATCGTCGGCCTCGGCGGCAGCTTGCGGCGCCAACCACAGCTTCGGCGGCGGCTGCCCGTAGACGATGGTGCTGCTGGGGAGGATTGAACTCCCGACCTCACCCTTACCAAGGGTGCGCTCTACCACTGAGCTACAGCAGCGCCGGGCGCGCGCCATCGGGGCGCGCGAAGCAGCGCGGCCTATTGTGCCTACGCCCCGCAAAGTCAAGCAAGCCTTGCCCTGGAGCCGGGCGTCGGGCGATGATCGGGGGATGACCGAGCCGCCCCGCAAGCCGAGCCGCGAAGAGCGCCTCGCCGCGCAGCTCCGCGCCAACTTGCGGCGCCGCAAGGCGCAGGCGCGCGCCTTGGCCGAGCCGCGCCCCGCGCGCCCGCGCGACCCTTCCCAAAGCGACTAGCCGCGGCTAGGGCGTCTCGCTCCCGCATGCGCCCGAGGAGCCGCACTTGCCGCGCCTGATCCTGATCCGCCACGGCCAGTCGCAGTGGAACCTCGAAAACCGCTTCACCGGCTGGTGGGACGTCGACATGACCGAGCAGGGCGCGGCCGAGGCGGTGGCCGCGGGCGAATTGCTCGCGGCGAGGCGCGTGCTCCCGACGATCGCCTTCACCTCGCTCCAGATCCGCGCGATCAAGACGCTGCACCTTGCGCTCGAGGCCTGCGGGCGGCTGTGGATTCCGGAAGCCAAGAGCTGGAAACTGAACGAGCGCCACTACGGCGGGCTGACCGGGCTCGACAAGGCCGAGACCGCGGCGAAGCATGGCGCCGAGCAGGTTCACATCTGGCGCCGCAGCTTCGACCTGCCGCCGCCGCCGCTCGACGCCGGCAGCGAGTTCGATCTTTCGGCCGACCCGCGCTACGCCGGCGTCGCGGTGCCGGCTACCGAGAGCCTCAAGGACACAATTGCACGTGTCCTGCCCTATTACGAAGCCACGATCGCGCCCGCGGTGCGCCGCGGCGAAACAGTGGTCGTCTCGGCCCACGGCAACAGCCTGCGCGCCCTGGTCAAGCATCTGTCGGGGATTTCGGATGCCGAGATTCCCAGCCTCGAGATTCCGACCGGGCAGCCGCTGATCTACGAGCTGACCGATGACCTGGCGGTGACCGACCGCTATTACCTGGCGGAGCGCTGAGAGCGCGGGGGGCAACGATGACGCAGCCGCTGGTCGCGATTCTGATGGGCAGCCAGTCCGACTGGCCGACGATGAAGTGCGCGGCCGACGCGCTCGACGCGCTGCAGGTGCCCTACGAGGCGCGGATCGTCTCGGCCCACCGCACCCCCGCCCGGCTGGTCGGGTTCGCGATGGGCGCGGCCGACGCGGGCTTCAAGGTGATCGTCGCCGGCGCGGGCGGGGCGGCGCACCTGCCGGGGATGATCGCGGCCATCACCCATCTGCCGGTGCTCGGTGTCCCGGTCGAATCGCGCGCGCTCAAGGGCCAGGATTCGCTGCTGTCGATCGTCCAGATGCCCGCGGGCGTCCCGGTCGGCACGCTGGCAATCGGCGAGCCGGGCGGAACCAACGCCGGCTTGCTCGCCGCGGCGATCCTGGCGACGAGCGATCCCGCGCTGGCCGAACGGCTCAAGGCCTATCGCGCCGCGCAGACCGCCGGCGTGGCGGAGCGGCCGGAGTAGTGGCGGTGGCAGCGCGCGGGGTTGACCTTCGGTCGCCTTCGGCTCGACAGGCTAAGCCCGAGCGCGTCATTGGTCCGCACACCAAACTTCCGCTCAGCCTGAGCTTGTCGAAGGCCACGCGCGACAATAGCCCAACATGATTCCCCCCGGCGAAACCATCGGCATCCTCGGCGGCGGCCAGCTCGGGCGGATGCTGGCGATGGCCGCGGCGCAATTGGGCTATCGCTGCCACATCTACGCCCCCGAAGCCGACAGCGTCGCCGCCGAGGTGTGCGGCGGGTTTACGTGCGCGGGATGGTACGACGGCGAGGCGCTGGCCGGATTCGCGCGCGATTGCGCGGTGATCACTTACGAGTTCGAGAATGTTCCCGTTCCTCCGTTGGTGGCGCTGGGCGAATCGACGGTGCTGCCGCCGATCCGCGCGCTCGAGACCGCGCAGGACCGGCTGGCCGAAAAACGCTTCGCCGAAAGCCTCGGCGGCGTCCCGGCGGCTTTTGCGCCGGTGGACTCGCTCGCCGATCTCGCCGCCGCGGTCGCGGCGATCGGCGCGCCGGGCATTCTCAAGACCCGGCGCGACGGATATGACGGCAAGGGGCAGTGGCGGATAGCCTCGTCCGCCGCCGCGCTCGAACTTCCCGACAAGCCGCTGATCTACGAAGCGCTGGTCGAGTTCGCCGCCGAGTTCTCGGTGCTGCTGGTCCGCGGCGCCGACGGCGACATCCGCTTCTGGGATACGCCCGAGAACGTCCACCGCGGCGGCATCCTCGCCCAATCGACGGTTCCGACATCTCCGCGCGTCGCCGAGCAGGTCGCCCCGGCGCGCGAGCTTGCCGCCCGGGCCGCGCAAGCGCTCGACTACGTCGGCGTGCTCACGCTAGAGTTCTTTGCGAGGGACGGAGGGCCGGTGTTCAACGAAATGGCGCCGCGGGTCCACAATTCGGGGCACTGGACGATCGAAGGCGCGCTGACCAGCCAGTTCGAGAACCACGTCCGCGCGATCTGCGGGCTGCCGCTGGGCGACGCCGCGCTCGCGGCGAAGGGGGTGGAGATGCGCAACGTGATCGGCGACGCGGCCGAGGACTGGCCGGCGATCCTCTCCGACCCGGCGAATCGGCTGCATCTCTACGGCAAGGCCGCGGCGCGCCCCGGGCGCAAGATGGGTCACGTCACGAGGCTGACGCTGTGAACTCTGTCGGTTCTGGGCCGATTCCCGGCCTGTTCCTGGTCGTCGCCCGCGCGACCAACGGGGTGATCGGCAACCACGGCGGACTCCCCTGGAAACTCCCCGCCGACATGCGCCGCTTCCGCCAGCTGACGCTCGACAAGACCGTGATCATGGGCCGCAAGACGTTCGAGAGCTTGCCCGGCACGCTGCCGCGGCGCCGCCACGTGGTGATCACCCGCGATCCCGAATGGAGCGCGCCGGGCGTCGACGTGGCGCAGGACGAGGACGCCGCGCTGTGGATCGCGGGCGAAGGCGAGGTCGCGGTGATCGGTGGGGCGGAGATCTACGCGCTGTTCGAGCCGCTGGCCGAGCGCATCGAGCTGACCGAGATCGATACGCCGGTCGCCGGCGACACGACGATGCCCGCGTTCGACCCGTCGAGCTGGCGCGAGGTCCGCCGCGAGCCGCAGGAACCGGCGCAAGGCGAACCGCCCTACGCCTTCGTCACGCTGGTGCGGCGCTGATGCGCAAGTGGGGGTGGATCGCGCTGGCGCTGGCGGTGGCGGCGGTCGCCGCGTTCTTCGCGATCGCGCCGGGGCGGATCGAGAGCGGGTTGAATCAGATCGACGGCAAGCCGTTGCTCCCGGTCAGCGCCGAGGCTCGCGAGCTGCACAAGACGCTGACGATCGTCGATCTTCATTCGGACACGCTGATGTGGGACCGCGACCTGCTGACGCGATCGAGCCGCGGGCACGAGGACCTGCCGCGAATGCAGGCGGGCAACGTTGCGCTGCAAGTGTTCTCGAGTGTGACCAAGACCCCCAAAGGCCAGAACTACGACGCCAACGGCGCCGACAGCGACAACATCACCGGGCTGGCGGTCGCGCAGTTGCAGCCGCTGCGGACGTGGGGCTCGCTGCTCGAGCGCACGCTGTACCACGGCGAGAAGCTCGACCGCGCGATCGACGCTTCGGGCGGGCGCCTGCGCGCGATCCGCTCCGCTGCGGACGTCGACGGCCTGCTCGCGCGACGGGCGATCAAGGGCCGGGGGATCGGCGCGCTGCTCAGCGTGGAGGGGCTGCAGAACCTTGAGGGGAACCTGCGCAATCTCGACCGGCTCCACGCCGCGGGCGTGCGCATGGCCGGGCTTACCCACTTCTTCGACAACGAGCTCGCCGGGTCGATGCACGGGCTGAGGAAGGGCGGGCTCACAGCGAAGGGCGGCGCGGCGATCGGGCGGATGGAGCGGCTCGGCATGATCGTCGACCTCGCCCACTGCAGCCACGCCTGCGTCGCCGACATCCTGGCGATGGCGCAGCGCCCGGTGGTGTCGAGCCACGGCGGGGTCCAGGCGACCTGCAAGGTCAACCGCAACCTGACCGACGACGAGCTGCGCGGGGTCGCGCGGACCGGCGGGGTGGTCGGGATCGGCTATTGGGAGGGCGCGGTGTGCAGCACCGACCCGCGCGCGACCGCCAGGGCGATCAAGCACGTCCGCGACCTCGTCGGCATCGATTACGTCGCGCTGGGCAGCGACTACGACGGCGCGACCACGGTGCGGTTCGACACCAGCCAGCTCGTCCAGGTCACCCAGGCGCTGCTCGACGAAGGCTTCACCGTCGACGAAGTCCGCGCGGTGATGGGCGGCAACGCCTTGCGGGTGATCCGCGCGGGCATCGAGCCCGCATGACGATCGCGCGCCTCGATCACCGCGAGCCGGTGCCCGAACCGTTGCGCGGCGCGATCGTCGCGCTGGGCAATTTCGACGGGTACCATCTCGGCCACCAGGCGGTGGTCGGCGAGGCGGTCGCCTGGGCCCGCGCCGAAAACCGCCCGGCGATCGTCGCGACGTTCGATCCCCACCCGGTGCGCCACTTCGTCCCCGACGCGACGCCGTTCCGGCTGACCACGCTCGACCAGCGCGAGGAGCTTTTTGCTATCGCGGGCGCGGACGCGATGCTGGTGTTCCACTTCGACGGCGCGCTGGCGGGAACGACCGCGCCGGACTTCGTGGCGAAACTGCTCAGCGAATCGATCGGCGCGGGCGGCGTGGTCACCGGCGAGGACTTCACCTTCGGCAAGGCTCGCGGCGGCAACATCGCGGTATTGCGCGAAGAAGGCACGAAATGCGGGATCGGGGTGCGCACGGTCGGGCCGGTGATGGACGGCGGCGAACCGGTCTCGTCGAGCCGCATCCGCGACGCGCTCAAGGCCGGCGATTGCGCCGAAGCGGCGCGGCTGCTGACCCGGCCGTTCGCGATCCGCGGGTCGGTCGAGCACGGCGACAAGCGCGGCCGCGAGCTCGGCTATCCCACGGCCAACCTGCCGCTCGGCGCCTACTTGCGCCCGCGCTACGGGGTCTATGCGGTGACGGGGCGGCTGCCCGACGGGCGCGTGCTGCAAGGCGCGGCCAACCTCGGCGTGCGGCCGCAGTTCGACCCGCCCAAGGAGCTGCTCGAGCCTTACTTCTTCGACTTCTCGGGCAACCTCTACGGCCAAGAAATCGAGGTCGCGTTCCATCGCTTCCTCCGGCCGGAGGCGAAGTTCGACAGCTTGGATGCATTGAAGGCGCAGATGAACACCGATTGCGACGAGGCGCGGCGACTGCTGGCCGAGTAGTTTTTCGCGCAGAGGCCGCAGAGAGCGCAAAGATGTTCCGCCAATCCGCGCCGCAGGCATTCCGTTCTCAGGCCAGGGAGAAAGAGCGGCTTCGCCGCAAGAACCCGTTCTCTGCGTTCCTGCGGCCTCTGCGCGAACCAAAAATTGCGCCGCGCCCGCCCCATCGCTAAGGCCCGCGCGCCATGAGCGAGCCCAAAGCCAATCAGCGCGACTACCGTTCCACCGTCTTCCTGCCGAAGACCGAGTTCCCGATGAAGGCCGGCTTGCCGCAGAAGGAGCCGGCGATCGCCGCCAGGTGGGAGGCCGAGAAGCTCTATGAGCAACTGCGCGCCGCGCGGCGCGGGCGGCCCAAGTTCATGTACCACGACGGCCCGCCCTACGCGAACGGCGACATGCACATCGGCCACGCGCTCAACCACACGATCAAGGACATGGTCTGCCGCACGCAGAACCTGCTGGGCAAGGACGCGCCGTACGTCCCCGGGTGGGACTGCCACGGGCTGCCGATCGAATGGAAGATCGAGGAACAGTACCGCAAGGCCAAGCGCGACAAGGACGAGGTGCCGCTGCTCGAGTTCCGCGCCGAGTGCCGCGCCTACGCCCAGCACTGGGTCGACGTGCAGCGCGAGCAGCTGAAGCGCCTGGGCGTGATGGCCGACTGGGACAACCCCTACCTGACGATGCAGCCCGAAAGCGAGGCGACGATCGTCGCCGAATTGCTCAAGTTCGCGACCAGCGGCCAGCTCTATCGCGGGGCCAAGCCGGTGATGTGGTCCCCGGTCGAGAAGACCGCGCTGGCCGAGGCCGAGATCGAGTACGAGGACGTGGTCTCGACCCAGATCGATGTGGCGTTCGAGATCGTCGAATCGCCCATCCCCGAGCTGGTCGGCGCGCACGCGGTGGTGTGGACGACCACCCCGTGGACCATCCCGGTCAACCAGGCGATCGCTTATGGGC
>JAIVIY010000094.1 GCA_020200285.1 Novosphingobium sp.
AAGCTGTCGTTCGACGACTGGCTCATGTTGACGTGGTCGTTGGGATGGACCGGCGACTTTCCGCCGCGCTTCCCCGTCAGCAGCTCGTTGGCGCGGCCGGCGATGACCTCGTTGAGGTTCATGTTGGTCTGGGTGCCGCTGCCGGTCTGCCAGATGACCAGCGGAAACTGGTCGTCGAGCTTGCCGTCGATCACCTCTTGGGCTGCCGCCTCGATTGCGTCTGCCAACTTGGCATCGAGGCCATGCCGCCGGTTGACCCGCGCCGCGGCGAGCTTGACCATCGCCAGCGCGTGGATCAGCTCGATCGGCATCCGCTCGCGCGCGCCGAACGGGAAGTTGGCGATGCTGCGCTGGGTCTGCGCGCCCCAATAGGCCGAAACCGGGACCTCGACCGGGCCGAGGCTGTCGCTCTCGGTGCGGGTTTCGCTCACCGCGCTAGATTTCCACCTGGCTGCCCAGCTCGACCACGCGGTTGGTCGGCAGGCGGAAGAACTCCATCGCGCTCGCCGCGTTGCGCAGCATCCACGCGAACAGCTTCTCGCGCCAGATCGCCATTCCCGGCTTCGACGCGGTCAGCAACGTCTGGCGCGAGAGGAAGAAGCTGGTCTGCATCATCTCGAACGGGGCGCCGCACATCTTGGTCTCGCGCAAAGCCGCAGGGACATCGGTTTCCTCGAGGAAGCCGAAGCGCAGCGTCATCCGGTAGAAGCCGTTGCCGAGATCCTTGACGTCGTAGCGCTCGTTGGGCTCGACATAGGGCACGTCCTGGATCGCCACGGTCAGCACCACCACGCGCTCATGCAGCACCTTGTTGTGCTTGATGTTGTGGAGCAGCGCCGAGGGCACGCCGGACGCGGCCGAGGCCATGAAGATCGCGGTGCCCGAGACCCGCGCGGCCGAACTATGCGCGCTCTTGGTGAAGACCTCGATCGGGATCGCGCCTTCCGCCATGTTCTGCCGCATCAGCGCGCGCCCCCGCGCCCAGGTGGTCAGCAGGGTGAAGATCGCGAGGCCCATGATCAGCGGCACCCATCCGCCGTCGGGGATCTTGGTCAGGTTGGCGCCGAGATAGGCGGCATCGATCGCGAAGAACATCGCAAGCAGCGGGACCGCAAGCCACGGCTTCCACTTCCACATCTGGAACAGCACCACCGCGAGCAGGAAGTTGTCGATCATCATCGCGCCCGTGACCGCGATGCCATAGGCCGCGGTCAGGTTCGACGAGCGCTGGAACACCAGCACCAGCAGGATCACCGCGATCATCAGCGCCCAGTTGATCACCGGGATGTAGATTTGCCCCGCGGCGGTCTCGCTGGTGTGCTTGATCGTCATCCGCGGAATGAAGCCGAGTTGGATCGCCTGCTGGGTGACCGAGAACGCCCCCGAGATCACCGCCTGGCTGGCGATGATCGCGGCCAGGCTGGCGACGATCAGCAGGGGGTACTGGAACCATTCCGGCGCGAGGAAATAGAATGGGCTCTCGAGGCTCGCGGGATCGCGGATCAGCAGCGAGGCCTGGCCGAGGTAGTTGAGCGTCAGCGCCGGCAGCACGAACGCCAGCCACGAGACGCGGATCGGCGGGCGGCCGAAATGTCCCATGTCGGCGTAGAGCGCTTCGGCTCCGGTCACCGCGAGCACCGCTGCGCCCATCGCCAGGAAGCCGCGGAACGGGTCGGTCACGAACATCGTCACCGCGTGATGCGGGCTCAGCGCGGTGATGACCGAGGGCATCTGGGCGATCGAGACCACCCCGAGCACCGAGATCACCGCGAAATAGACCAGCATGATCGGGCCGAAGAACGTCGCCACCCGCGCGGTGCCGCGGCTCTGGATGAAGAACAGGAACACCAGGATTCCGACCACCAGGGGGACGACCATCGGCGCCAGGCCGGGCTGGTAGACCGCCATCCCCTCGATCGCGCCGAGCACCGAGACTGCCGGCGTGATCATGCTGTCGCCGTAGAACAACGCGGTCGCGAACACCCCGAGCAGGACGATCCCGGTGGTCCATTTCTTGCCGCCGACGTTCTTGTTGATCAGCGCCAGCAGCGCCAGGCTGCCGCCTTCGCCCTTGTTGTCGGCGCGCATGATCACGCTGACGTACTTCAACGTCACGATGATCATCATCGACCAGAACATCAGGCTGATGATGCCGAACACGTGGAGCCGGTCGAGCGGCAGCGGGTGATGCCCGGCAAACGTATCGCGCAAGGCGTATAGCGGGCTGGTGCCGATATCGCCAAACACCACGCCAATCGCGCCGACCGCCATCTTGGCCACGCCGCCGCTCGGGCCGTGACCGTGCTCCGCCGCTCCGGTTGCGGGAGGCGGTGGGAGCTCGGTGCTGGTGACGGCGTCGCTCATTGCGTCAGTGCCCCCGGCTCGGGCCGATTGCCCGGGCGGCTGATTCCCGCAGCGGGCGGGCGGCGGCGCTTAGCAGCGCGCGGGCGCACTCGCAACCGCGCCGCGGGGCCGGGTTCCGGGGCGGAACGGAATGCGGATGACATGTCCAGGCGGTCGGATTACGGCCGCGCGACCGCAGGTTCGCTCGCCGCCGGAGCCGGTGACGAGCCAGTGGCGGGAGCGCCCGGCTGGCCCGCAATCATAGTGTCGATCCGCCCCAGACGCGCCTCGAGATCGGCGCGGTAGCCGGCGCCTTCGGGCGCGCGCGCCAGCAGCTCGGCCCAGATCGTGCGCGCTTCGGCGAGACGGCCCGACTGGGCCAGCGCCAGCCCCATGAAGAACGGCGGGCCGGGGTGCTCCGGCGAGATCGTCGCCGCGCGCTGGAACGCGAACTGCGCAGCCGGGCTGATGAAGCCGTTGCCGTGGCCGACCAAGGCGTTGCCGAGCGCCACCCACAAGTCGGCGTCGCGCGGGTTCTCCCGCACCGCGGAGCGCAGCACTTGCGCGGCGGCGCCGAACTGCCCGCGGCGGGCGAGCCCGTCGGCGACGATCAGCCAGCTCTGCCCCGAACCGAAGGCGCTGCCCATCGCCTGGCGCTGGGCGATCAGGGCTTCGTCGGCGGTTTTGCCAGTCTCAACCGGTTCCTTGGGCGCGCCGGCCTCACCCGGCGAGCCCTGCAGCGCATACCCGGCCAACCCGAGCAGCAGCGCCGCCCCGACCCACTCCCAGCCGTTGCGCGGGAGCCTGAGCGCCCAGACCATCGCGCCGAACACCGCGATCACGACGAGCAGGATCAGCAACCAAGTCACTCCGTGCCCTCACTCCGCTTGCGGAACCGCCGGCGCAGCAGCACCACGGCCAGTATGAGAAACACGATCGGCGCAGCGAACAAGGGCAGCGTCAACGGCCGAACTTGCGGGGTGTAGGTCACGTAGTCGCCGTAGCGCTCGACGAGCCACTCGCGGATTTCCTCGGGCTCCTCGCCCGCCGCGATGCGGCTGCGGACCTGGTGGCGCATGTCGCCAGCCATCGAAGCATCCGAATCGGCGATCGACTGCGACTGGCACTTGAGGCAGCGCAGCGTCTCCATCAGCGCCAGCGCTTCGGCTTCCTGGCGCGGATCGTCGAGCTGCTTGTAGGCGTAAGGTGCGGGAGGTAGCAGATCCTGCGCGCCCACGGGGACGGCGACGAACAGCAAAGCCAGAGCCAGCACGCGCTTCACGCTCCCGCCTCGCGCAGCTTCTCGAGCAGCTTCGGGATATCCTCGACCCGGATGTCGCCAATATGCTGGTGGCGGATCACGCCTTTGCCGTCGATCACGAACGTCTCGGGCACGCCCGAGCTGCCGATCGCGAGCTGCACCGCCCTGAGGTCGTCGGCGCCGATTCGGGTGTATGGATTGCCGTTCTGCGCGAGGAAGCGCTGAACGTCCTCTTGCCGGTCGCGGATCGCGACGCCGTGGATTTCGACTCCCGCGCGCGCCAGCGCATCGAGCTGCGGAGCCTCGGCGATGCACGGGATGCACCAGCTGGCGAAGACGTTGAGCAGCCGGGGCTTGCCGTCGGCGAAGTCGGCGGTCTTGAGCCCGGGCCGCCCGGGAATCGACGCACGCAGATCGAAGGCCGGCAGTGGCTTGCCGACGAAGGCGCTGGCGACGTCGCGGTCGGCCGGGCGCAGCAGCCCGACCATGACCAGCACGAAGAAGCCGACGAACAGCGCGAGCGGCAGCCACAGCCAGATGCCGGCGCGCTTGACGGGCGCGATCTCGCTCATCGGCCCTGCCTCTGCCGGCGATAGGCGATCTTGCCCTCGGCGCGCAGCCGCCGCACGTCGTGCGCGACCCGCCCGATCAGCGCGAGCAGCCCGCCCAGCCCGATCAGCAGCCCGCCGTACCAGATCATCGGCACGAACGGCTTCCACCACAACCGCAGCTGCCAGCGCTGGTCGTCGGCTTCTTCGCCGAGCACCGCGTAAAGCTGCCCGTTCCAGCGCGTGAGCAGCGCGCTTTCGCTGGTGACCAGCGGCGGTGAGGTGAAGTTGCGCGACTGCGAATGCAGCTCGCTCGCCGCGCCGCCCGCGTGGCTCGCCGCCATCGTCGCCTCGATCGCGGTCCAGTTGGGTCCCGCGACCGGCTCGATGTCGCTCAGCGTCACCTGCCAGGGACCGACTGCGTGCGTTTCGCCGACGCGCGAGGCGACCAGCTTTTCGGTCGAAAACGCGCTGTCGCTGCCGACGCCGAACAGCGCCACCGCGATGCCGAAGTGGGCAACGACCATGCCCCAAGTCGGCAGCGGGGTGCGCTTCAGCTCGCGCCCGACCAACGGCAGGACGCTGGCGACCGCCAGGCCCACCGCCAGCGCGATGCCGAGGAACGGCATCGGCTTGATCGTCGGCGCCAGTGCGACCAGGCCGAGCGCGGTTGCGGCGGCCGCCAGCGCGGGGATCGCCAGCTTGCCGCTGACCCGCGCGGCACGGTCGCCGCGCCAGCGCAGCATCGGCCCGATCGCCATGACGACCAGCATCGGCACGAAGAAGATCGCCCCCATCGGGTTGAAATAGGGCGGCCCGACCGAGACCTTCTCGTCGAACGCCTCGGTCAGCAGCGGGTAGAGCGTCCCGACCAGCACGATCCCGAGAATCGCCGAGAGCGCGACGTTGTTGACAACCAGCGCCGACTCGCGGCTGACGGGGGCAAAGCGCGCGCCTTCGGTGATAGTCGAGGCGCGCGTCGCAAACAGCGCCAGCGCGCCGCCGATGTAGATGGCCAGCAGCGCCAGGATGAAACTGCCGCGCTCGGGATCGACCGCGAAGGCGTGAACGCTGGTCAGGATGCCCGAGCGGACCAGGAAAGTGCCGATCATGCTCATCGAGAAGGCGACGACGCCGAGCATCACCGTCCACGCCCGAAGCGCGTTGCGCGCTGCAAGCACGCTGGCCGAATGCAGCAGCGCGGTCGCGGCGAGCCACGGCATCAGGCTGGCGTTCTCGACCGGGTCCCAGAACCACCAGCCGCCCCAGCCGAGCTCGTAATAGGCCCAGTAGGAGCCCGCGGTGATACCCAGGCTCAGGAATATCCACGCCCCCAGCACCCACGGCCGCATCGCCCGCGCGAACGCCGGGCCGACGTCGCGGGTGATCAGCGCGCCGATCGCGAAGCTGAACGCGACCGAGAGCCCGACGTAGCCGAGGTAGAGCGTCGGCGGATGGAACGCGAGACCGATGTCCTGGAGCAGCGGGTTGAGCCCGTTACCCTCCGCCGCGGGCTCGGGCAGCCGCTCGAACGGGTTCGAGCTGAACAGCAGGAACGCGTAGAAGCCGATGCTGACGAAGGCTTGGCCGGCGAGCGTCGCCAGCATCGTTGCCTCGCGCAGGCGCCGCTCGAACAGCGCGACGAAGCTTCCGGCGAGGCCCATCACCGTCACCCACAGCAGCATCGAGCCTTCGTGGTTGCCCCAGGTTCCGGCCAGTTTGTAGACGAAGGGCTTCAGCGAATGGCTGTTGGTCGCGACCAGCTTGACCGACAGGTCGGTGCGCAGGAACAGCACGATCAGCGCGAAGAACGATAGCGCGCAGAGCACGCCCTGGACAACCGCCACCGGGCGGACGATTCCCCCCAGCTCGCGCCCGCGCGCGCTCAGCGCGAACGCGCCCGCGGCAAGTTGCAGCAAGGCGAGCGCCGCAGCCAGCCACAGCATCGCTAGACCGAGTTCGGCGATCATCGGGTTTCGGCCACCGTCGCCTTGGCTTGCGCGGCGGTCATTTCCGCCATTTCGCGCGGAACGTAGTTCTCGTCGTGCTTGGCGAGCAGGTTGTCGGCGACGAAGGTGCCGCCCTGCATGCGTCCTTCGGCGACCACCCCGGAACCCTCGACGAAGAGATCGGGCGTGATCCCGCGGAAACGCACCGGCACCCGCGCCTTGTCGTCGCCGACGATGAAGTCGATCGTCACGCCGTCGGGCGCGGTCTTGAGCGAGCCCGTCTCGACCATCCCGCCCAGCCGGACCGCCCGCCCCGGCGCCGGCGGCTCGGCGACGATGTCCTTCGGCAGATAGAAGTACGCGGCCTGGTTGCGCAGCGCCCATGCCGCAAGCAGGCCCGCCCCGATCAGCGCGACCAGCGCGATGCCCAGCAGCACGAGCCGCTGGTGCTTGGGCTTGATCGCCGCGGTCATCCTAGCGTCCCCTCGTTTCGTCGCGGCGATTTTCCGCGCGGCGCATGTCGGCCCATGTCCAGGCGACCATCGTCAGCGTGCCGCCGACGCCGATCGCATAAGCCGCGATCACGAACGGCCAGTGCTCCAGTCCCTCCGCCACCGCTTAGGCCAGGGCCTTGCGGCGCAGGCGCGCCTCGGTCTGGATCTCGGCGAGCAGGGTGCGCATCCGCGCCAGCACCACCCCGCCGAACAGCAGCGAGAAGCCGAGCGCGGCGATCAGCAGCGGCACGAGGAACTCCGGGTCGATCGCGGATTTGCCCGCGGTTATCGAGGGCGGCTGATGGAGGCTGTTCCACCACACCACCGAGCGGTTGATGATCGGGATGTTGATCGCTCCGACCAGCCCGAAGATCGCGGTGATCCGGCTGCCGCCGCCCGAGCCCGCCCCAGAACCCTCGATCGCGTCCTTCTGCGCCGCGCCGGCCAGCGCGATGTAGCCGAAATAGAGGAACAGCAGCACCAGAAAGCTGGTCAGCCGGCCGTCCCACACCCACCAGTCGCCCCAGGTCGGCCGCGCCCAGATCGAGCCGGTGGCGAGGCAGATCGCGGTAAAGACACAACCCGGCACCGCGGCCGCGCGCGCGGCGATCCCGGCGAGCGGATGGCGCCAGACCAGCTCGACCAGGCTGGCGACCGCGATCGTCGTCCACCCCGCCATGCCCAGCCACGCCGCGGGCACGTGGATGAACAGGATGCGCACCGTATCGCCCATCAGCCGGTCCGGCGGAACCTGGGTCAGCCCCCAGGCGAGCGCTCCGCCCGCCAGAAGCAGCCCCAAGCCGAGCAGCAGCGGGGTCAGCCAGCGGGCGATGCGCAGGAAGCGGGCGGGATTGGCAAAGCCGTGCATGTGCGCGGGACGAAAGGACTTTCCGGTCGACCGGCGACCCCCGCCACCGGCTCGGCGCCGCTGTGCCACGCTCGGGCGGGCGCGGCAAGCGCGATGCGTTAGGACACGCCCTTAGCGCCCGATCAGCTTCTGCGCCATCCGGTCGGCGACCACGTCGGGCGGGGTCGCGCTGGCCTCGCTTTCCTTCCAGATCGCCAGCAGGCGGTCGGGAATTTGCGCGAGACGTTTGCGTACCTGGTTGATGTCGCAGTGCTTCCCATCCTGGCGCGCGAGGTGCTCGAGCGTGACCGAGATGATCCCGCCGGCGTTGATCACGTAGTCTGGGGCGTAGAGGATGCCGCGCTCGGCGAGCAGCGCTCCGTGCTCGGGCCGGGCGAGCTGGTTGTTAGCCCCGCCGGCGACGATCGCGCAATCGAGCCGGGCGATGCCCTCGTCGTCGAGGATCGCGCCGAGCGCATTGGGGCTGAACACCTCGCAGGCGACGTTCATGATCGCATCGGGCGCGACCAGGTCGGCGTCGAGCTCCTTGGCCAGCGTCTTGGCGCGGTTGCGGTCGACATCGGCGACGGTCAGCCTGGCGCCGTCGCGGTGGAGCAGCCGGGCCACCCCGCCGCCGACGCTGCCCGCGCCCTGGACCGCGACGTGGACCCCCTTGACGCTGGTCTTGCCGAGCTTGTGCGCGACCGCGGCCTTGATCCCGTGGTAGATGCCCATCGCGGTGAACGGCCCGGGATCCCCCCCCGCAGCCGCGCCGTCGCTGGCCGGCAGGCCCGAGACGTGGCAGGTGCGCTTGGCGACCGCGACCATGTCCGCAACGGTCATGCCGACGTCCTCGGCGGTGACGTAGCGCCCGCCAAGCGCCTCCACCGCGTCGCCGAACGCGGCGAGCATCGCCGGGGTCTTGGTCCCCTTCTTGTCGGCAAGGACCACCGCCTTGCCGCCGCCCATCGGCAGCTCGGCCATCGCGTTCTTATAGCTCATCCCGCGCGACAGGCGCAGCGCGTCGCGCATCGCATGCGCCGGATCGGGATAATGCCAAAAGCGCGTGCCGCCCGCGGCAGGTCCGCAATCGGTCGAGTGGATCGCGATGATCGCGGTCAGCCCCGAGGCGCGATCGCGGATCACGCTCACGCTCTCGTGATCGTCGAAATCGGGCTCGGTCCAGAAAGCGGGCACGCGCAATTCCCCTGCTTGGCGTCAAGCGGCTGACACGGTGGGGAAAATGGGGCGATCGAGGGGTCTCGAACCCCCGACCTCCGGTACCACAAACCGGCGCTCTAACCAACTGAGCTACGATCGCCATCGTCCCGGCGCGCTGGCCGAACGCGGCTGTTGAAAGCCGCGAAACGCCCCGTCAAGCGCCGAAATGGAACGGTCGCGGCCTGTTGCACAACCGCCCGAAAATGCAAGGCGAAAGTTGCCGTGAACCGGCGCGCACGCAACATTGTTACCGGGTCTCGCGGTCGCCCCAACTGCGGCCGACGACCCGCGCGGGCTCGATCCCGACGTCGACCAGCGCCTGCTCGTCGAGCCGGATCGAGTCGACCGCGATGGCGAGATCGATCAGGAACCAGCGGCTCTTGACCTGCAGCTGGCCGAGCGGCTGCGGACCGAGCGCTTGCCCGCCCGCGGCGAACGGGCGGAGGAAGTCCGCCGCCGTGGCGAGCCCGCCGGGGGGGCGCTGGGCGATGATCGACTGCGCGCGGCGAATGTCGATGGTCTGCGGCGAAAGCATCGCCAGCAGCCGCGCCTGGTCGGGCCGCAAAGTATTGACGTTGATCGGCGACAGCTCGGCTCCGGGCAGCGCGCACAGCCACGGCCGCAGCCGCGCGTAGTAGGCCGGCGTCATGCCGCGGATCGCGCGCAGCTCGGATGGGTCGACGATCAGCCGGCCGGCGGTGCGGTAGGGCGTCGGCAAGCCGAGGTAGTGGTCATCCTCGGCGCCGTTGGGCGCGGGCAGGTCGTCGCTGTCGATCCAGTCGGCGATCGCATCGGACAACGGGACCGCCTCGCCCTGAGGGATCCCCAACCCTTCCATCAGCGCGCGCAATTGGCCGAGGCCCGCGGGGCGCAGCACGTAGTTGCCCTCCTGCCCCTCGACCAGCGAGTTGAGGTTGAAGCAGTTGCCCGCGTCCTCGATTCGCACGGTGGCCATGCCCGCCGCCAGCGGCATCGCGAACTCGCGTCCGAGCAAGCCGCGGGGATCGACGGTGCGCTCGGGGTTGAGCTTGACCAGCGCGGCGATCCGCGCGGTCGCCAGGCTCTCGGCCGAGACCGCGTAGTACCGCGCCTGCGCCATCGCCTGGCTGTTGGCGGCCAGCCGGGTGGCGAGGTTGAGCCGCTCGAGCATGATCGCGGCGATCACCGACATAACCGCGACCAGCAACAGCACGCTGAGCAGCGCGGCGCCGCGTTCGGACTTGCGCCGCCTCATTGATAGTTCGCCCCGACCAGCGAGACGATCCGCAGCGGCTGCCCCGCTGGGCCCGGCAAGCTCAGCTCGATCGCCACCGGCAGCTCGGCGCTGCGCTGCGGCTCCCAGCGGTCCTGCCAGTTTCCGTCGCTCGTGCGAAAGCGCAAGGCGGGGACCGCGGCGGCGTCGGCCAACGCCGCCGCGGCGTCGGGCTGCGCCCCGTCGAGGAACGGATAGCCCGCGCGCAGCAATTTGCCGCCTTGCCAGCGGTATTCGACGCGCTGCAGGCTCGGCCGCGGGGCGCCGTCGAAGTTGCTCCAGCCGCCGCGGGTCAGCCGCAGGATCACGCCGTCCGGCGCGCCGGTCGGGGCCTCGAGCGCGTTGTGCATCACGCCCGGCGCATCGCGCGCCGGGCGCGGCACGGCTTGCGCGAGATCGGCGTTCCACACGCTGAGGAAACGGCGCAGCGCGGCGATCTGCTGGGTCTTGTCGCGGCTGGCGATCTCGGCGTCGACGGTGAAGCGCAGCAGCATCAGCGCCCCCCCCGCGATCACCGCGAAGATCGCCAGCGCGATCAGCATCTCGACCAGGGTGAAACCGTTCCGCCGCACTAGACCCCGCCCTGGCGCATGAACTCGAGCGTGAACGCCTGGCTCGGCGCGCCAGGCGTGACCT
This sequence comes from Novosphingobium sp., assembly GCA_020200285.1. Taxonomy (GTDB): domain Bacteria; phylum Pseudomonadota; class Alphaproteobacteria; order Sphingomonadales; family Sphingomonadaceae; genus Novosphingobium. The sequence goes on from JAIVIY010000094.1 coordinate 10,552, forward strand.
CGCGGACCGAAACCACCACCCGGATCACCCCAGGCTGGCTCGCCCCCTCGACCCGCCGGGCGAAGGCGAACGCGCGGCCGGCGTTGGTGACCTGCCCCTGGGTCTCGCCGAGCGCGGGCGGCGAGGGATCGGTCAACCATTCGGCGGCGAGGTTCTGCGCGACGACCTCGCGCAGCAGGCGCTGGTCGAGGTCGGCGGTGCGGCGGATGCTCGCGCCTTCCATCCGCAGCAGGGTCAGCGCGGCGATCGCGAACACCGCCAGCGCGACCAGCAGCTCGAGCAGGGTGAAGCCCCCCTCCCGGGCAGGGAAAGGACGCTTAGCCCGCATCGAGCTTGACCGTGCCGTCGCGCGCCACGCTGACCACCAGCGCGCGGCTGCCGTGCGCCAGGCGCACCCGCGCCTCGCTGCTGGCGAGCCCTACCGGATCGAAAACCACCCGCTGGCGCTCGGGCGCGGCGCCGGCCACGGCCTCGCCTGCTCCGCCGACCACGCTCGCGCTCGTCCCCGGCTTCCATCCGACCAGCCCGAAGCGCCCAGGCTCGAGCGGCTGCCAGCGGCCGTCGCGGCGCTGCTCGAAATAATAGCCGGCGCGCCCGACCACCACCGCCACCGGCCGCGCGCCCGAGATCGCCGCGTCGCGCGCGGCGACGGTGCGCGCGGCGAAGCGCTCGGCCTCGTCGCGCAGCGCCCGCCCCTCGTCGGGCAGCGACAGCACCACCACGCTCGCCAGCAGCCCGATCACGAACAGCACGACCATCAGCTCGATCAGGCTGAACCCGTTTCGCAAGGCTTGACGGGGTCGTGACATGGCGCGATTCACCGGGCTATCCTGTCACCATGACCACGACTTACGTCACCCTCGCGCCCGACACCACCGCCGAGCGCATCATGGCCAATCCCGGCGTGCAGCGGGTGCCCAGCCCGCGGCTCGACCTGTTCATCGCCAAGCGGTTCCTCGATCCCGAGCATTGCGCGCGGCTGTGCGCGTTGATCGACGCCCGGCGCAGGCCCTCGACCATCGCCGATCCCAACGGCGACCAGTATTTCCGCACCAGCGAGACGTGCGACTTCGACCTCGCCAACAAGGACGTCACCCGGCTCGAAGCGCTGCTCTGCCAGTGGACCGGGATCGACCCGGCCTACGGCGAGCCGCTGCAGGGCCAGCGTTACGCGGTCGGCCAGGAGTTCAAGGGGCACACCGACTACTTCGAGCCGACCGGGGTCGATTTCGACAAGTTCTGCGCCGACGCGGGCAACCGCACCTGGACCGTGATGATCTACCTCAACCAGCCCGAGGCCGGCGGCGCGACGCGGTTCAAGGTGATCGACAAGACCGTCCAGCCCGAGACCGGCAAATTGCTCGCCTGGAACAACCGCCGCCCCGACGGCACCCTCAACCCGGCGACGCTCCATCACGGGATGAAGGTGAGGAAGGGCCTCAAGTTCGTGGTCACCAAGTGGTATCGCGAACGGCCGTGGTGGCGGTGAGGAACACGCACGGCGAATGGTCCCAATGTTCGCGGTCGCCATGGGAGGCGAGCCGACCCGCGGTGGCAATGCCGAATCCGACAATCTGAAAGAGCCGGCAGGAGGGTGTCAGGTCGGAGGCGTGTAGGAAAATGGTTTGTCCGCATTCGACCCCATTGCGGACATCCAGACGGGCGCGGTAGGCTTGGGGATCATGTATCCACCCTCACTTCCTGCTGATGTAAGAGCGCGAGCCTTTCAGGCCCGCAACGGCGAGCTTGGCATTCTTCCATCCGACGCGCCGTCATTCTTGTCTGCGTGCCGAGCTGACGGGGTGGATATTCTCGGGTGGGAGC
>JAIVIY010000095.1 GCA_020200285.1 Novosphingobium sp.
TCGACGCGCTGGCGCAGACCGCCACCCAGATCGTCGAAGCCGCCAAGGGCAAGGTCACCAAGACCGAGACCTGGGGCCTGCGCTCGCTGGCTTACAAGATCGCCAAGAACCGCAAGGCGCACTTCGTCCTGCTCAACATCGACGCGCCCGCCGGCGTGGTCGCCGAACTGGAGCGCCAGACAGCGCTCAACGAGGACGTGATCCGCTTCATGACCATCCGCGTCGACGAGCACGAAGGCGGCCCGTCGGTGATGATGCGCAAGCAGGACCGCGACCGCAGCCGCCGCCGCGAGCGCGAGGGAGAATAAGCCATGGCCCGCCCGTTTTTCCGCCGCCGCAAGTCGTGCCCGTTCTCGGGCAAGAACGCGCCCGTCATCGATTACAAGGACGTCCGCCTGCTCCAGGGCTTCATGTCGGAGCGCGGCAAGATCGTGCCGAGCCGGATCACCGCGGTCTCGGGCAAGAAGCAGCGCGAGCTGAGCCGGGCGATCAAGCGCGCCCGCCAGATCGGCCTGCTGCCGTACCTGGTCAAGTAAGGAGGACCGCAGCCATGGAACTCATCCTCCTCGAACGGGTCGAGAAGCTCGGCGCGATCGGCGACGTCGTTTCCGTCAAGGACGGCTACGCGCGCAACTATCTGCTGCCCAACAAGAAGGCGCTGCGCGCCAACGAGGCCAACCGCAAGGTCTTCGAAGCCAACCGCGCCAGGATCGAGGCCGACAACGCCGCCCGCCGCGGCGAGGCCGAGAAGCATTCGGCCGGCGTCGAGGGCAAGAGCGTGGTGCTGATCCGCGCCTCGTCGAACTCGGGCCAGCTCTACGGCTCGGTCTCGGTGCGCGACATCGTCGATGCGCTCAACGCCGAGGGCGCCGACGTGACCAAGGCGATGATCGTGCTCGAACGCCCGATCAAGGCGATCGGGGTCTACGACGTGAAGGTCGCGCTGCACCCCGAAGTCGCGGTCACGGTCAAGGTCAACGTCGCCCGCTCGCCCGACGAGGCCGAGCTCCAGGCGCAAGGCGTCGACGTGATGGCCGCGATGTTCGAGGAGGAGAGCGTGCCCGTCGGCTTCACCGAGGCGCAGGACCCCAGCCTCGAGCCCGGCGAGATTCCGGCCGAGATGTTCGAGGACAAGCCGGCGGAGGAAGAGCAGGCCTGAGCTGCTCTCTCCCGTTGACCCTTCGGGTCAGCTTCGCTTCCAGGGGAGAGATACGCAGGCTTGGCGCGAAGCGCCTAGCCGAAGTTGAGAGGGGCCGCCCCGTGCGACCCCCTCTCCCAACCCTCTCCCCTGGGCCGAAGGCGGCCGCAGGCCAACGGGAGAGGGCTTTGACCGCCGCATTTGAATTGTAGGATTCCGCGCGCTAGGCCCCCGCGATGGAATCACCCGAACAGGTCGTCGCCCAGCTTTCCGCGATCTACGACGCCGCGGTCGCCTGCCTGCGCGACGACATTTCCGCCTACGCGCGCGAGGGCGTCCGTCCCCCGCCCGAGCGACGCCGCGACGGCAGCTACTGCTACCCCGAGCTGCGCGTCCACTACGCGGGCGAGGAGCATCCCGCCGAGCTGATCTCGCTGTTCGACGGCTTGCGCACCGACTTCAGCCTCGCCCGGCTCGCCCACTACACCGGCACCGCGCCCGAGCACTTCCAGCGCTACATCCTGTTCACCAACTATCATCGCTACGTCGACGAATTCGTGCTGTGGGCCGGCCGGCAATTGGGCAACGGACGCTATTCGAACCTTGCCGGCGCGGGCGGCCTGCTGATTGAGAACCGCGTCGAGGATGCGCGTGGGCTGGTCGCCGACACCACCTGGCGGCGCCACCAGATGCCCGCCTACCACCTCTGCGCGCCCGACCGCAGCGGGATCACGCTGGTCAACATCGGGGTCGGCCCGTCGAACGCCAAGACCATCACCGATCATCTCGCGGTGCTGCGCCCCGAGGTCTGGCTGATGATCGGCCATTGCGGCGGGCTCAGGCCGACCCAGAAGATCGGCGACTACGTGCTCGCCCACGCCTACTTGCGCGACGACCACGTGCTCGATCCGGTGCTCCCGCCCGAGATCCCGCTGCCGGCGATCGCCGAAGTCCAGCAGGCGCTCGAGCACGCCGCCGAGCTGGTCAGCGGCGCGGGCGGGTCGGACCTCAAGCGGCGGATGCGCACCGGCACCGTGGTGACCACCGACGACCGCAACTGGGAGCTGCGCTACACGCATTCGGCGCGGCGGCTGTCGCTGTCGCGCGCGGTCGGGATCGACATGGAGAGCGCGACGATCGCCGCGCAGGGCTATCGCTTCCGCGTGCCCTACGGGACGCTGCTGTGCGTCTCGGACAAGCCGCTCCACGGCGAGATCAAGCTGCCCGGCCAGGCCAACCTGTTCTACGAGCAGGCGATCGCCGGGCACCTGGCGATCGGCACCCAGGCCTGCGAGCTGCTCCGCGCCGAAGGCCCGCGCCTCCACAGCCGCAAGCTGCGCGCCTTCAACGAGCCGCCGTTCCGGTAATAAATGGGGACTGTCCCAGGTTACTGCCCTGCGGTCTTTGGAAACAGCATCGCCCCCATCGCCTGGACGGTGCCGAGGAACCGCGCCGCGGCGGTCTGGAACACCTCGCGTGGAATGCCCGCGCCGGTCTCGATGTCCCAGCGCAGCATTGGGTCGCCGGTGCCGTTCAAGGTCACCGCGGCGTAGCGGTGACGCCGCGCGAAGGCGACCGCGTCGGCCGGGGTCAGCCCCGGCCCCTCCGCGTCGAACGCCGCGAAGAATTGCACCGAGCCGCAGCTGTCGTGACGGGCCGGGTCGCAATCGAGGAACAGCAGCCGCGCCTTGTAGCCCTGCATGTCGAGGTCGAGCACCGGGTCGCCGGTGTCGTCGGTTCCGGCGACGACCGCGTAGCCGGCCCGGCTCAGCGCCTCGGCGAGCGAATCCGGCCGCGCGGCGGAAACCGTCGCGGCGAGCGCCGGCGAGGCGGCTGTCAGCGCCGCCGCAACCCCGATCGCTCCCCCCATCCGCATCGCCGGTCTCCTCACCAGCCGCAAGTCTTGCCGCGGTTCTGGGTGTTGAGCCACTTGGTCAACGGCGCGAAATAGCGGATCATCGCCTTGCCGCTCATCTCGCGGCTGCCGGTGAAGGCCTGCAGCGCGTCGGGCCACGGCTTCGAGGCGCCCATTTCGAGCATCGCGTTGAGGCGCTTGCCGACCTCCTTGTTGCCGTAGAACGAGCAGCGGTGGAGCGGCCCCTTCCATCCGGCGATCTTGCACGCAGCCTCGTAGAACTGGAACTGCAGCACGCGGGCGAGGAAATAGCGCGTGTAGGGCACGTTGGCGGGGATGTGATACTTGGCGCCCGCGTCGAAGGTCTCGGGCCCGCGCTCGACCGGCGGGACGACGCCCTGGTACTGCAGCTTCATGTCGACCCAATGCTTGCCGTAGCCGGCGGGCTGGACCTTGCCGCTGAACAGGTCCCAGCGATAGCGGTCGATCAGCAGGCCGAACGGCAGGAACGCGACCTTGTCCATCGCCTGGCGCAGCAGCAAGCCGAGGTCTTTGTCCGCGCTCGGCACTTGCGCCTTGTCGAGCAGGCCGACCTGGACGAGGTAATCGGGCGTGATCGACAGCGCGACCATGTCGCCGATCGCCTCGTGGAAGCCGTCGTTGGCGCCGTCGAGATAGAACACGTTCTGCTTGTTGTAGGCGCGCTGGTAATAGTTGTGGCCAAGCTCGTGGTGGACGGTGACGAAATCGTCGCCGTTGACCTTGGTGCACATCTTGATCCTGAGGTCGTCGACTTGGTCGACGTTCCAGGCCGAGGCGTGGCAGATCACCTCGCGGTCGGCGGGCTTGACGAATTGGGAACGGGTCCAAAACGTCTCGGGCAACCAGGTCGTAGATGTTGCCCCACTCCTGCGCCCACATGTTGCCGAGCAAATCGGCGCGGATCGGCCCGGTCTTGGCCTGGACGCCGTCGCCGTACTTCTCGTTGAGCTTGGTCCGGGTGAAGCAGTGGAGCTGGTCGTAAAGCGGCTTGACCTCCTGCCAGATCTTCTCGGTCAGCGCGGCGAAGGCGTCGGGGTCCATATCGTAGTTGGAGCGCCACAGCGCGCCGGTGTCGGCATAACCGAGCTCCTTGGCGCCTTCGTTCATCAGCGCGACCATCTGGACGTATTCGTCCTTGATCGGCTTGCCGACGTTGTCGTGCCAGCTGGTCCACATCTCCTGCAGCTCGGCCGGGTTGCGGTTGGTGCCCATCGCCGCTTCGATGTCGCTACCGTTGATCGGCTGGCCGTTGAGCGTGCCTTTGCCCTTGCCGTAGATGCCTTGCATCTGGCCCTTGAGCGTGGCGACCTGCTCGGCAGCACCCGCGCGCGTCGGCGCGGGCGTGGTGATCAGCGTGCGCATCCGGCTGAGGATGCGGTCGGTGTCGTAATCGAGCCCCGGCGCGCCGGCGAGCGTCGCCGCCCGCGCGGCGTTCGACACCTGCATCTTGGTCAGGATCGCTTCCTGCTCGGCGTTCAACGCCTCGGTGTCGTCGTTGATGTAGGTCGAATAGACCCACTCGGCGCGCGCCTGGCGGATGGCCTGGTCGAGGTAGGCGGCCGCGGCCTGGTCGACGAACTGCTTGGCGGCGGCCGCGGTCGGCGCGGATGCCGCGGCCGGCGCGGCGGTCTGCGCGGCGGCGGGGGTAGCGGCGATCGCGGTGGCGAGCGCGAGCAGCGAAAGGACTGGTTTCATCGGGGCGATCCTCGGTTGTGGGCGCGCGGCGCGCCGCGTTCTGGTTACGCCGACAGTGGCCGGACGGTTCCGCCCGGTCAACCGGTTGCGGTAAGAGGCCCTGCAAGCCCATGCCGCCTAGCACCAGGCGGCGCGGCGTCAAACCCGCCGATACCGCACGCACGCTGGTCCGCGCACCGAGCGAGAACCCGGCCAGGTCATAGTCAGCGAGCCCAAGGTGCGCGACCAGCGCCTCGACATCGCGAACCAGCACGTCGGCCGGGTACGCCGCAGGGTCGTGCGGCTTGGCGCTGTCGCCGTGCGCGCGCAAATCAGGCATCAGCGCCTCGAACCCCGCGTCGGCCAGCTGCTTGGCGTGGCCGAACCTGACCCAATTCATCTCGGCGCTGGAGAACAAGCCGTGGAGCAGCACCACCGGCCGGCCTTCGCCCAGCCGATGTAACGCCAGCTCCGCTCCGCCGAATCCTTCGAAGCGTTCGGTCCGGATGCCGCTCACTCGGGCACCTTGCCCGTCGCCGCGATCCATTTCTGGTTGAGCACGTCGTAGTCGCTGGTCTTGATCCGCGGCAGCGCCGAGGTATCGAGCCAGGCCTCGTGGATCGATTCCGCGCCGAAATGATGCTTGGGTCGCAAGTCGGAGGGATCGTCGAAGCTGCCGACCGTGAGGTCCATGTTGGCGCTGCCCTCGGCGAACTGGAAGCCGATCGGCGTCCCGCACTGCGAACAGAACGGCCGCCGGGCAATCGGCGAGCTCTCGTACAAGTCGGGTGCGCCATGCCACACCACGTCCGCCTGCGCGACGTGGACGAACGCCGCGGCGAACCCGCCGGTCGCCCGCTGGCACATCTTGCAGTGGCAAAGATAGGCTTCGGCGGGATCGACCTGCGCGGTGTAACGAACCTTGCCGCACTGGCAGGCGCCGGTTTTCTCGACCTTGCTCATCGCTCCACAAGTCCCTTCTGCTGCATCCGCCACACGGCCAGCTCGATCCGGTCCTGACCGAAGAACGGCTCGCCCTCGAACACCAGCGTCGGCACGCCCCAGTGCCCGGCCGCCTCGAGCGCGGCCTGGTTGGCGGCGATTTCCGAGTCGAGAGCTTCGGCTTCCTGGACCGCTTCGGTCTCGAGCTCGGCGAAGTCGAGCCCCGCGCGCGCTGCCGCTCCGGCCAGATGCCCGTCCTCGTTCCAGCCCTGCGTCCCGCCCCAGATCAACCGCGACGCTTCGTCCGCAAAAGCCAACCCGCGGTCTCGCCGCGCCGCCGCTTGGCCGAGGCGGGTCAGCCGAAAGATATGCGGTTGCTCGGGCGCTATCGCACGCGTGGCGACATCCTGGACGATCGGGTCGGGGCGCGGCGGCGCCAGCGGGATTTGGAGATATTGCGCGAGCCGCGCGACATCGAGGAACGTGTAGCGCAGCCAGTTGGGATGGCTGCGCTCGAAGAAGTCGGGCTGGCGGATCGCCAGCGGATAGACCGGGCGCAAGTCGAGCGTGAGGTCATACCGCACTGCCAGCGCCCGGTAGCGCGCGGTTGCGAGGTAGCTGTAGGGACTGCGGAACGACCAGAAGATGTCGGCAGCGAGCGTCACCGCGCCATTCTGCCGTTCCGCAGCGGCCAAGTCACCCCTTCTTCAGGTGCCGCCGGCCCAGCAGCTCGGCGATCTGGACCGCGTTGAGTGCCGCGCCCTTGCGCAAGTTGTCGCTCACGCACCACAGCGTCAGGCCGTTCTCGACCGTGGGGTCCTCGCGCACCCGGCTGACGTAGGTCGCGGCGTCGCCGACGCACTCGACCGGGGTCACGTAACCGCCGTCCTCGCGCTTGTCGATCAGCATCACCCCCGGCGCCTCGCGCAGGATGTCCTGGGCCTGCTCCGCGCCGAGCTCGCGCTCGAACTCGAGGTTGATCGCTTCGGAATGGCCGACGAACACCGGGACGCGCACGCAGGTCGCGACGACCTTGATCTTGGGGTCGAGGATTTTCTTGGTCTCGACCACCATCTTCCATTCTTCCTTGGTCGAGCCGTCGTCGAGGAACACGTCGATGTGCGGGATCACGTTGAACGCGATCTGCTTGGTGAACTTGCGCGGCACCGCGGGATCGCCGACGAAGATGTTGCGGCTCTGCTCGAACAGCTCGTCCATCCCTTCCTTGCCCGCGCCCGAAACCGACTGGTAGGTCGCAACCACCACGCGGCGAATCGTCGCGGCGTCGTGGAGCGGCTTCAATGCCACCACCATCTGCGCGGTCGAGCAGTTGGGATTGGCGATGATGTTGCGCTTGGCGTAGCCGGCGATCGCCTCGGGGTTGACCTCGGGCACGATCAGCGGGACGTCGGGGTCCATCCGGTACAGCGACGAATTGTCGATCACCACGCAGCCCGCCGCGGCCGCCTTGGGCGCATACTCCTTGGCCGGGCCCGAGCCCGCGGCGAACAGCGCGATGTCCCACCCGGCGAAGTCGAAATGCTCGATGTTGCGGCACTTGAGCATCCGCCCGGTGTCGCCGAACTCGATCTCGATCCCGGTCGAGCGCGAGCTGGCGACAGCGGCGACCTCGTCGCACGGGAATTCGCGCTCGGCCAGCACATTGAGCATCTCGCGCCCGACGCTGCCCGTCGCGCCGACGACGGCGACCCGATAACCCATCTGTTCACCCCTTCGATACGAAAGCGGCCGGCGTTCCATGGTGGGAAGCCGGCCGTCTCGGTCTGTCTTGCAGGCCGATCGCGTTGTGGATCGACCTCAGCTCATTCCGCGGCAGCCGCTCCCCCCTTCGCGGTCGCGTCGCCGGTCCTGATCTCCCGGCGCTCGGCGATGCGGGCGCGTTTGCCGGTGCGGCCGCGCAGGTAATAGAGCTTGGCGCGGCGCACCACGCCCTTGCGGACCACGGTGATGCTGTCGATGTTCGGTGAATAGAGCGGGAACACCCGCTCGACCCCCTCGCCGAAGCTGATCTTGCGAACCGTGAAGTTCGAGCCCAGGCCGCGGTTCGAGCGGGCGATGCATACGCCCTCGTAAGCCTGGACGCGGGTGCGGTCGCCCTCGACCACGCGCACGCCGACGCGCACGGTGTCGCCGGCGCGGAACTCGGGGATGTCCTTCCCCGCCTTGAACTGCTCGATCGCCTCGGCCTCGAGCTGCTGAATCAGGTTCACTGGTCCTGGTCCTCGTCAACGCGCCGCGCGCCAGAGGCAGGTCGGGCCCGAGCGCCGACGCGGCGCTCCCAAAGGTCCGGCCTGCGTAGCCGTGTATCCTCTTCCGCCCTTTGTCTCCGCCAGGCGGCGATTTTCGCATGATCCCCCGATCGCAGCACTTCGGGGATCGTGCGTCCTTCCCATTCGACGGGGCGGGTATAGTGCGGGTACTCGAGAAGGCCGTCCTCGAACGATTCCTCCGCCCCGCTGGAAGGCGCGCCCATTACGCCGGGAAGCAGGCGAATGCAAGCATCGAGCAAGGCGATCGCGGCGGGCTCGCCGCCCGACAGGACGATGTCGCCGAGCGACGCTTGCTCGATGAACGGACGCGCCTCGAACAGCCGTTCGTCGAAGCCTTCGAACCGCCCGCAGAGGATGGTCAGGCCGGGCCCGGTCGCCAGCTCGCGGACGCGCGCCTGGGTCAGCGGTGTGCCGCGCGGGGTCATCGCCAGGACCGGGTTGGCGGGGTGGCGCGCCGCCGCGTGATCGACGGCCCGAGCGACGACATCCGCGCGCAACACCATCCCGGCGCCGCCGCCGGCGGGCGTGTCGTCGACCGTTCGGTGCTTGTCTGTCGCAAAGTCGCGCATATGGATGGCTTCGAACGACCACGCGCCGTCGCTGAGCGCGCGTCCGGCCAGCGAGACGCCCAATGGACCGGGGAACATCTCCGGATAGAGCGTTAGGACCGTGGCAGCGAAAGTCACGGCGCGGCGCGCTCAGCGGACCATTCGACACCCTCGCGCGCGGTGGTGTCGACGCGCAGCGCGAACACGTCGGGGCGGCTGTAGTGGCCATCGCTGTCGAGCGAGGCGAGCGCCCCGCCGATCATCGTCATGTCGAGCGTCGCGTGCAGCGTTTCGGGCTTCTCGCCGGCCTGGGCGAGCACCGACCCGTCGGGTGCAGCGACGAGGCTGCCGCCGCGATTCAGGGGGGCGTCGGGAATCGTAAGCAGCAAGGCCTCCCCCTCGCCGTCCCCGCCGATGCGACGCAACCCGTCGAGCAGGTCGTCGCGGTGCTGGACCAGGCCCGCAGCCAGGACGAAACAGCGCCCCTCGAACGCGTAATGGCGCGAGGCGATCGCGTATGTCTCGTGGACCGTCGGCCAGGCGGCGACATGGACCGTCTCACCAAGGTTGTGCATCGCCGCGCGCGCCAGCGGCATCCAGTGCTCCCAGCAGATCAGGCTGCCGATCGCGCCCCAGTCCTCGTGATGGACGCCGAGCGTCGAGCCGTCGCCGCGCGCCCAGATCAGCCGCTCGCCGTGCGTCGGGACGAGCTTGCGGTGGAGCAGCGGCGGTCGTCCCCGGCGGAACAGGTACTGAGTGTTGAACAGGCTCGACCGCACCCGCTCGTGCGCGCCGATCGAGATCAGCGCGCCGGTCTCATCGGCCACGGCCTGGAGCGGCGCGAGCCGCGGGTCGGCACCGGCGATCGCTTGCTCGAGCATGAGCCGGTGCAGCACGCGCGTCCCCGCATGATCCCACAGCGCCGCCCCCGGGGCCTCGTCGAGCCACAACGGATAACCGCCGAGGAACGTCTCGCCGAACGCCACCAGACGCGCGCCGTCAGCAACCGCGGCTTGGGCGAGCCTGGCCGCGTCATCGATGCCTTGGCCGATGGCGAACGGGATCGGCGCGGCCTGGACGATGGCGACGTCGAGCCTTGTCACGGGCCGTTGCCCGCTTCGACGAATGGGGCGCTGATCACGATCCGATCCTCGTTCCAGGTCGCCACCGCTCGCGCATTCATCGGCACCATGAACCGCGCGCCGTCGGGCCGTTCGATCTCGAGCAGGTCGCCGGCGCCGAAGTTCTCGACCGCAACGCAGGTTCCGAGCGGTTCGTCGGTGGTGGATATCGCGCGCAGCCCGATCAGGTCGGCGTGATAGTACTCGCCTTCGGCCAGAGGCGGTAGAGCCGACCGGGAGACGGTTAGTGTGGCGCCGCGCAGCGCTTCGGCCGCGGTGCGGTCGGAGACTTCGGCGAAGCGGCCGATCGCGCCGCCCTTGCCGTCGTCGCGCAGGTTGGCCAGGGTCAGCGTGCCGTCGTTGAACGCGCCATAGCGCTTGAGCGCTTCGACGCCCTCGCCGAACAGCTTCAAGCGGACCTCGCCCGTCACGCCATGCGCGCCGGTGACGGCGGCAAGCGTGACTGGCCGGTCCGGGTCCAAGCTCAGCCCTCGGCCGGAGCCTGGGCGCTCTCGCCCTCGGCCTCGCCGGGCTCGTCGCCCGCGTCGCTGTTGGGCGTGGCCTCGTTGACTTCTTCCGCCACGACTTCGTCGGCGACGGCCTCGTCGATGGCGACCTCTTGAGCGGCCGCCTCTTCGGCGCCGTCGTCAGCCGGGGCTTCCTCGGCCAACGGTTCGTCGGCCGAGGCGGTCTCGATAGTCTCCTCGACGGGCGCTTCTTCCGCGGGCGACTCCTCGGCCACGGGTTCCTCGACCGGCGGCGCAGCCGCAGCAGCCTTGGCTTTCTCGGCCTCGGCGAGCTTCGCAGCGCGCTCTTCGGCGCGGTCCTTGGCCTTCTGGCCGGCTTCGCCCTTCTTGGGGTTCACGGTCGGAGCGCGCTCTCTGATGCCGGCCTTGTCGAGCATGCGGGCAACGCGGTCGGTCGGCTGCGCGCCCACGCCGAGCCAATAGCGGGCGCGGTCCTCGGTCAGCTTGACGCGGTCCTCGTCGTCCTTGGCGAGCAGCGGGTTGTAGGTCCCGATCTGCTCGAGGTAGTTGCCGTCGCGCGGGGACCGGCTGTTGGCCACCACGACCCGGTAATAGGGCCGCTTCTTCGAGCCGCCGCGCGAGAGACGCATGGAAACAGACATTCGACTTTACCTTTCCTGTGTAATCACTTGTTCTTGAGAAGATCGTTGAGGTTCGCGGGCAGCGCGCCGCCGCCCAGCCCGGGAAGCTGACCGCCGCCGCCAAGCCCCGGCAGGGCGCCGCCGCCGCCAAGTCCAGGCATTGCGCCCCCGCCGAGCGCACCGCCCAGACCACCCTTGCCGAACAGCGCGCCGAGTCCCTTGATCCCGCCCATTTTCCTGAGCTGCTTCATCGCCCCGCTCATGTCCTTGTGCATCTTGAGCAGACGGTTGACATCCTGCACCTGCACCCCCGAGCCCTTGGCGATACGGATCTTGCGCTTGGCGTTGAGCAGCTCGGGCCGGGTTCGCTCCTTCGCGGTCATTGAGCCGATGATCGCCTCCATCCGCAGCAGCGTGCGGTCGTCGGCGCCGCTTTGGGCCAGGGCTTGCTTGGCCTGCTTCATTCCCGGCAGCAGCCCGGCGAGCATCCCCAGCCCGCCCATCTTGGTCATCTGCCTGAGCTGGGTCTGGAGGTCGTTCAAGTCGAACTGGCCCTTGGCGACGCGCGCGGCGAGCCGCTCGGCCTCGTCCTGCTCGATCGTCGCCGCGGCCTTCTCGACGATCGCGACGACGTCGCCCATGCCGAGGATGCGACCGGCGACGCGGTGCGGGTCGAAGCGCTCGATACCATCGAGCTTCTCGCCGGTGCCGGCGAACTTGATCGGCTTGCCGGTGACCGCACGCATCGACAGCGCCGCGCCGCCGCGCGCGTCGCCGTCCATCCGGGTCAGCACCACGCCGGTCAGCTCGACCTGGCCGGAAAAGCTCTGCGCGACGTTGACCGCGTCCTGGCCGGTCAGCGCATCGACCACCAGCAGCGTCTCGCGCGGGCGGGTCGCCGCGGCGACCGCCTTGAGCTCGTCCATCAGCGCCGGATCGACGTGGAGCCGGCCGGCGGTGTCGAGCAGCAGCACGTCGACCGCCTGGAGCCGCGCCGATTGCACCGCGCGCTCGGCGATCGCCACCGGCATCTGCCCGGCGACGATCGGCAGCGTCGCCACCTCGGCCTGCTCGCCGAGCACCCGCAATTGCTCCTGCGCCGCCGGGCGATAGACGTCGAGCGACGCCATCAGCACTTTCTTGCCGTGGCGCTCCTTGAGCACTTTGGCGATCTTGGCGGTGCTGGTGGTCTTGCCCGAGCCTTGCAGGCCGGCCATCAGGATCACTACCGGGGGGGTGGCGGCGAGATCGAGCTCGGCCGATTTGCCGTCGTCTCCGCCGAGCGTCTCAACCAGCTCGTCGTGGACGATCTTGACCACTTGCTGGCCCGGCGTGACCGAGCGCAGCACCTGGCTGCCGATCGCCTGCTCCGTCACCCGGTCGACGAAACGGCGGACCACCGGGAGCGCGACGTCCGCTTCGAGCAGCGCGACGCGCACCTCGCGCATCGCCGCCCGGACATCGTCTTCGGACAGCGCGCCGCGCCCGCGCAGGCGGTCGAAGACCCCGCTCAGCCGATCGGACAGGCTATCGAACACGCGCGTTCCACTTCGGTTGGCCGGCGGAAACGCAAAAAACGCCGGTGGGCGAAACCTCGCCGACCGGCGCGCCGCGTTCCGTCGGCGTCGTGCTTGCCGCGGAGAGCAAACCCCCGCGATCGAGGCGCCCTTACCGGGCAAAGCCGCCGCTGGCAAGACGCCGGCTGCCGGCGCGCGCATGCTTAACCATAAATTAGGAGCGGCCGCGTTACGCCGCGGTCATGGATCTGGGGGAAGTCCGCCTCGTCGAGCCGTCGCCCGCGCTGGCCGCGAACGCGCCGGGATCGCCCGCGCAAGGCCGGGTCGAGGGCGCGCAACGCGACGTCGTTGCGCTGGGCATCGCCACCGCTTCGATCATCATGTTCGTCGGCAACGGCGGCACCGTGCTCTCGCAGGCGATCCGCTCGTGGATGGGCGTCGACCGCCCCCCCGATCAGATGCTGGTCAATGCGCTGCTGCTCAACGTCGCGCTGCTGATCTTCGGCTGGCGGCGCTACGTCGATCTCATGCGCGAAGTCGAAGAGCGGCGTCACGCGGAAGAGCAGGCCTGTCTGCTCGCGCTGACCGATCCGCTCACCGGCTGCCTCAACCGCCGCAGCGTCGGCCCGGCGACCGACGGCCTGCTGGCGCTCGCCCGGGAGGGCAGCTCGGCGGTTGCGATCCTGCTGTTCGATCTCGACAACTTCAAGAACGTCAACGACGTCAGCGGGCACCGCGCCGGCGATGCCCTGCTCAGCGCGATCGCGGCGCGCACCCAGGCGGCGCTGCCGGCGGGATCGGTGCTGGCGCGTTTGGGCGGCGACGAATTCGCAGCGGCGGTGCCGTTCGACCCGGCGCGGCCGGAGGCCGTCGACCGCATCGCCGAAACGCTCATCCGCGAGGCCGCGCAAGGGCTCGAGCACGAGGGCGTGCTGATCGAGACGACGCTGTCCGTGGGGATCGCCTCGAGCGACCGGATCGACGGCGGCGACGGCGTGATCGACGCCCAGCTGCTGCTGCACAACGCCGACATCGCGATGTACCACGCCAAAAAGGCGGGCCGGAACCGGCATCACTGGTTCGAGCCCGAGATGGCCAACGAGCTGCGCTTGCGCAGCGAGCTCGAGACCGGCATCCGCCGCGGGCTCGGCCGCGGCGAGTTCGTGCCCTATTACGAGCAGCAGATCGATCTCGAGAGCGGCGATCTCGTCGGATTCGAGATGCTCGCGCGGTGGAATTCGCCTTCGCTCGGGCTCGTCGGCCCCGACATCTTCATTCCGATCGCCGAGGAAATCGGGGTGATCGCCGAAATGTCCGAGCAGCTGATCGCGCAGGCGTTGCGCGATGCCGCCGAGTGGGACCCGGCGCTGACGCTGTCGGTCAACATCTCGCCGATCCAGCTGCGCGACCCGTGGTTCGCCCAGCGCATCCTCAGGCTGCTGGTCGAAGCGAACTTTCCGCCGAGCCGGCTGGAGATCGAGATCACCGAAAGCTGCCTCCACGAGAACGTCGGCCTGGTCCAGTCGCTGGTCACCAGCCTCAAGAACCAGGGCATCGCCATCAGCCTCGACGATTTCGGGACCGGCTATTCGAGCCTGACCCAGCTCCAGACGCTGCCGTTCGACCGGATAAAGATCGATCGCAGCTTCGTTACCTCGCTCGGCTCGAGCGCCGAAAGCGCGCCGATCGTCGAGACCATTGCCTCGCTCGGCAAGCGGATGAGCCTGCCGATCACCGCCGAGGGGATCGAGACGCGCGAGGCGCTCGAGGCGCTGCGGGCTTACGGCAAGCTCAAGGGTCAGGGCTATCTCTACGGCCGGCCGGTCGAAGCCGCCAAAGTCCGCGACCTGCTCGCTGAACGAGGCCTGCTGCTCCACGATCCGCAGCGCGACACGCTGCTCGATCTGCGGCCGGCGCGGGAAGACGCGCCAGACAAGGCCTCCGGCACCCACGGCTGAGCGCTGCTGCTGGACGCCGCGCCGGCGAGCGCCTAACTGGCGCGCGATGCGCGTCCCGTTCACCAAAATGCACGGCCTCGGCAACGATTTCGTCGTCCTCGACGGGCGCGAGACGCCGCTCGCGATCGGCCCGGAACTCGCCCGCGCGCTCGCCGACCGCCACACCGGGATCGGATGCGACCAGGTGATCGTGCTGGTGCCCTCGGCCAATGCCGACCTCGGCATGCGCATCTTCAATGCCGACGGCGGCGAAGTGGAAAGCTGCGGCAACGCCAGCCGCGCGGTCACGCTGCTGCTCGGCCGGCCGGCGCGGATCGAGACCCTCGGCGGGATCATTTCCGGCGAGCCCGAGCCGGGTGGGGCGGCGATCGACATGGGCAAGCCGCGCTTCGAATGGCAGGATATCCCCCTCGCCTACGCGATGGATACCTCGGCGATGCCGGTAGCGTGGGAAGACCTCGAGAGCCCCTGCGCGGTCAACGTCGGCAACCCTCACGCGGTGTTCTTCGTGCCCGATTGCGACGCGGTCGACCTCGCCCGGCTCGGGCCGCTGATCGAGCACGACCCGCTGTTTCCCGAGCGCGTCAACGTCAATGTCGCGACCCTCGCCGGCTCGGAGCGCATCCGCTTGCGCGTGTGGGAGCGCGGCGCCGGGCTGACCCGCGCGTGCGGCACCGGTGCGTGCGCGACCGCGGTCGCGGCGATCCGGCGCGGCCTGACCGGGCGCGAGGTCACCGTCGAGCTCCCGGGGGGTTCGCTGCGCATCGCCTGGCCGATGGCCGGCGCGGTGCGGATGAGCGGGAGCGCGAGCGAGAGCTTTCGCGGCAGCTTCGATCCTCGCGATTTCGCGACCGCGGCATGAGCGCGCTTCAGGTCGTCACGCTCGGCTGCCGGCTCAACCATGCCGAAAGCGCGCGGCTCGCCGCCTACCTCGGCGAGTTGCCCCGCACGGTGCTGATCAACACCTGCGCGGTCACCGCCGAGGCGGTGCGCCACAGCCGCCGCGCGGTGCGCGCAGCGCGGCGTGGCGGCGCGCGGGTGATCGCGACCGGCTGCGCCGCGACGATCGACCCGGCGGGCTTTGCCGAACTCGCCGACCGCGTGATCCTCAACCCCGACAAGCCCCAGGGCACCGCCGTCGGCCGCCACACCCGCGCGTTCGTGCCGGTGCAGAACGGCTGCGACCATTCGTGCACCTTCTGCATCATCCCCCAGGGCCGCGGCCCGAGCCGCTCGCGCCCGATCGCCGAGGTAGTCGCCGAAGTCGCGCTGCTGGTCGACGCGGGCGTCGCCGAGGTGGTGCTGACCGGGGTCGACCTGACCAGCTATGCCGCGCCCAACCTCGGAACCCTCGTCGCCACGATTCTCGCCCAGGTCCCCGCCCTGCCCCGCCTGCGCCTGTCATCGCTCGATGGGGTCGAGATCGATCCGCTGCTGTTCGAACTGCTGACGCAGGAGCCGCGGGTGATGCCGCATGTCCACCTCTCGCTGCAATCGGGCGACGATCTGGTGCTCAGGCGGATGAAGCGCCGCCATTCGCCCAGGGACGCGATCGCGCTGGTCGAGCGGCTCAGCACGGCGCGTGCCGAAATCGCGATCGGCGCCGACCTCATCGCCGGATTCCCGACCGAGAGCGCGCAGGCCCACGCCCGCAGCCTCTCGCTGATCGAGGCGTGCGACATCGTCCACGGGCACGTGTTTCCGTACTCCCCTCGCCCGGGCACTCCCGCCGCGCGGATGCCGCAGGTCGCGCCGCCGGTCGTGCGCGATCGCGCCGCCGAGTTGCGCGCGGCGATCGCGAACAAGCGCCTGCGCTGGATTCGGGGCCAGCTCGGCGCGGCCGCGGACGTGCTCGCCGAACGCGATGGCACCGGCCACGCGCCGAACTTCGCGCGCTTCCGCATGCCCGAAGGGATTCGCCCCGGAACCATCGCCCGCCTGCGCGCGACGACGATCGCGGACGGTCTGCTGCTCGGGATGCGCGCATGAGCGTCCCGAGTTGGACCGACCGCCTGTTCGGGGGCTTCCGCAAGACTTCCGAGCGGCTGTCCGAGAACCTTGCGGGTATCGTCACCAAGGCGAAGCTCGACGACGATCAGCTCGACGCGATCGAGGACGCGCTGATCCTTTCCGACCTCGGCCCGCGCGCCGCCGCGCGGATTCGCGAGCGACTGGCAGGCGAGCGGTTCGAGCGCGGGCTCGATGATACGGCGATCAAGCGGGCGGTTGCCGACGAGATCGCGGCAATCCTGCGGCCCGTTGCGAAACCGCTCGAGATCGTCGCCTTCCCCCGCCCGCAAGTGATCCTGGTGATCGGGGTCAACGGCAGCGGCAAGACCACCACCATCGCCAAGCTCGCGCACTTGTTCCAGGAGCAGGACTACGGGGTGATGCTGGCCGCGGGCGACACCTTCCGCGCCGCGGCGATCCAGCAGCTGCGGGTCTGGGCCGAGCGG
>JAIVIY010000063.1 GCA_020200285.1 Novosphingobium sp.
CAGGACCTGGGTCTTGTCGCCCTCGCGCGCCGCGGCGACCAGCTCCCCGATCGCCGCCGGCTGGTCGCCCGCGGGCTCGTAGTCCGAGACGATCCGGAAGCGCTTGCCCGGCTCGGCCTTGTCCGGCCGCTGCGGCTTGTGCGGGGTGAACGAAGCGGAAGTGTCGGGCTCGGCCAGCCCGCGGCGGATGACGAGTTCGGCCATCGCCGCGATATGGACGTTCCGGATTGGTTCCGCAATCGCCGGGCGAGGGGTTGACGCAAGACGCGGGTCGAAACGCTGTGACCTTTCGCTTGGCTTGATGCACCTAATCGGCTGAAATCCGGGCCTTTACCGGCCGCGGCGAGGGCGGGCCAAGAGTTCGAGGCGTGACCTTTCGCGCGAGCATGATTCGGCAGTCGGGGGCTGGCGACCAGCCTTGTGGAGAAGACGTATCAGGCGGGCGGCGAATAGGAAAACGCTTCGCCGCGCTGCCGCGTCGGGATGTCAGGTTCGAAGTGGGCGCGAGTTCAGCTGCCGCCATGGGCCAGTGACGGCGAAGGTAATCCCCCGCGATTGCGCATTGACGAACAGGGTTGCGCCATCGGGCGAGAAGCACGCGCCGGCGAACTCGGAATGCGAGTTGGCCGCAAGCGTGTAGAGCCGGCCGTCCGGCGTCACTCCGCGCAAGTATTGCGGCTGGTCGTGGGGCCCATCCTCGCACAGGATCAGCCCGCCCCACGGGGTCACGGCGACGTTGTCGCAGTTCTTGAGGCGCTTGGCGTCGGTCGATTCGACGAACAGCTCCAGCGTTCCGGGATCGGCGCTTTCGGACGCCGCGCCTTCGACGCGGCTCGGGCGATAGCGCCACACCTGGCCGAGCTGCGCCGGCCCGCCCATCGTGCAGCAGAAGTAGACCTCGGAGGTTCGCCGCCCGCGCTCGAGCGCCAGGCCTTCGCCGCGGGCGAAGCGCAGCGCACCCTTGGCGAAGCCGCGGTCCTTGAGGTCGCCTTCGGGCGAATCGACCCCGTCCATGTCGATCCAGCGCACCGCGGCCGAGCCGCCCACCGCGATGACCCGGCCCTGGCCGGTGAACCGGCCGCTACCGGCGCGCCAGTTGCGCAAGTCGCGCTCGCGCCCGTCGACCAGCCCAAGCGCCTGGAGCCGTCCGCCCTTGTGCAGCTGGCCGCGGACCGCCGGCAGGAAGCGGTAGAACAGGCTGTCGGGCCGGTCCTCGGTCAGATAGGCGACGCCGGTGCGCGGATCGACGATCGCCGCCTCGTGGACGAACCGGCCCATCGCGGTCAGCGGAACCGGATCGACCAGGCCGGTCGCCTGCGATGGCACTTCGAACACGAAGCCGTGCGGGCGGCTGACCAAGGGCGCGGACTTCTCGATCGTCTCCTCGCAAGTCAGCCACGAGCCCCACGGGGTCGTGCCGCCGGCGCAATTGCCGCAGGTCCCGGCGAGGCTCAGGTGCGAGCGCTCGAGCCGCTGCCGGCGCGTGTCCCAGATCAGCGTCGTGGTGCCGCCGAGCTTGGGTGCGCCGTCGCGCGTGAAGTCGAAGATCTTGTCGCGCGGAACGGTGCGGGCCAGTGCGTGGTCGTCTCCGAACGCGCCGCCCTTGGTCAGGTTCGGCCACATCTCGTGATTGCGGACCAGCGCGACGCGGTCGCGCGAGCCGGGAACCGGGAAGCAGGCCATCGCGTCGAACGCGGCCGGCGTCAGCAGCCCGTCGCTCATCCGCTCGCCTTCGCGCGAGACGATCCGGTAGGAGAAGCCCCTGGGCAGATCGAGCAGGCGCGCCGGGTCGGGGATCAACGGCCCATAGCCGCCGACCATCGGCTGCGCCGAAGCGGGCGAAGCGAGCAGCAGCTTGAGGCCGGCAAATCCCGCGGCTGCGCCCGACAAGCCCAGCAGCACGGCACGACGACTGGCGTCCATGATCACTCTCCCCGCGGACGAGCATGCATCACGGGCGCTGCGACGGGAAGCCGCCAAGTCCAATCGACGAACCGCCGACGGCTTGCGACGACCGCCGCGGCCGGCTTCAGCCCGGCTCGATCACGAAGATCTCGCCGTCGTAGTCGACGATGTAGAGGTTGCGGCGCTGATCCTCGCCGAAGCTGGCGACGTTGCCGACGGCTCCGGCGTTGGGAGCGAAGTCGGTGTTGCGCACGGTGAACGCCGAGGACGCCAGGGTCTGGCCCAACACCAGGCTGCTCGCGGGAACGCTCCACAGCCGGCCGCGGACGAAATCGCCGAAGATGTAGAGCCCCTGCAGCGCTTCGACCGGGCCGCGGTAGACGTAGCCGCCGGTCACCGAGTTGCCCTGGAGCGGTCCGGTGCCGTGCGAGTATTCGGTCACCGGCGGGATCGCGCCGGCCGGAGGCGCGCCGTTGAAGGTGCGTGTGCCCTCGAGCCGCGCCCAGCCGAAGTTGAGGCCGGGCCGGTTGGGCGGGATCAGGTCGATCTCCTCGATCGCGCTCTGGCCGACGTCGCCGAGATAGAGGTTGCCGGTGGCGGGATCGAAGCTGGCGCGGAACGGGTTGCGCAGGCCGAACGCGAAGACTTCGGGCGCTCCGCCGCCGCCGGCGAAGGGATTGCTCGCGGGGATTGCGTAATCGCGCGCGGGATCGGCCGGGAAGGCGTCCGAGGCGACATCGATCCGCAGCATCTTGCCGAGCAGGGACGCGGTGTTCTGGGCGTTGTTCTGCGGATCGCCGCCACTCCCGCCGTCGCCGCTGGCGACGTAGAGGAAGCCTTCGGGGCCGAACTCGATCCACCCGCCGTTGTGGTTGGCGAAAGGCTGGGGGAAAGTCAGGATCAGGTCGGCGCTCGCCGGGTCGGCCTGGTCGCGATTGCCGGCGAGCGTGCGATAGCGGCGCAGCTCGGTGTTGCCGGCGAGGTTGGTCAGATAGACGTAGAACGCGCCGCTCGTGGCGAAATCGCGCGCCAGCGCCAGCCCGAGCAGCCCGCGCTCCCGCCCCGAGTTGTCGGGGATGCCGGTCAGGTAGAGCGGCTGGACGAAGCCGGCGCCGGCGCGGCGGACGCGGAAAGCGTCGCCCGCCTGGTTGATGACGGTGATCGCCAGGTCGAGCGTCGCCTGGCCGCCGCGGCCATCGGAGACCGACAGCTGGATGCGATAGACGTTGTCGCGGTCCGCGTCGGCCGGCGCCTCGAAGTCGGGCGGCGCGGCGAACGCGATCACGCCGCCGGAAGAGATCGTGAAGCGGGCTGCGTCGGGTCCGCCGGCAACGGCGAAGGTCAGCGGATCGCCATTGGGGTCTGTCGCGGTGGCGGTGTAAATCGGGCCGCTGACGTTCTCGGCAACCGACACCGCGGTCGCCGAGGTGAACGACGGCGCCTGGTTGGCCGGCGGGGCAGGGGCGCCGCCGCGGCCGCCCCCGCAACTGCTCAGCAGTGCCGCCAGCACAAGCGACGCGATCGGTCGAAGGCGAGTGTCGGCAAGGCTCATCGCACGCTCCCGCGCCGAAGTGACGCCTTCGCGGTTCACCCTCCCTTGCAGGATCAGGTTAATTTCAAAGCGAGAAGGTGCAAGCCTCTGCCGCGCGGAATTGGCACCGCGCGAACGGGGTGCTAGCCATTGGCCGATCAGGGAAGGATGACATCGACATGACCCGCACGCTCGCACCGCTCGCACTTTTCGCAGCGCTCGCCGGCCTCACCGCCTGCGACGGCGCCGACAAGGGTCCCAAGACGATGGAGGAGGCCAAGCAGGAAGCCGCGCAGATGGAGCGTCCCGAGCCCGGCCAGTACAAGCAGTCGACCAAGATCACCCGGTTCGACGTCCCCGGCGCGCCCAAGGAGATGGTCGAGCAGATCCGCAAGATGATGGAAGGTCAGAACAA
>JAIVIY010000064.1 GCA_020200285.1 Novosphingobium sp.
CGCCTAGTCTGCGGCGACGGGCGCTTCTTGATCGGCCTCGGCCGCACGCAAAGGGGAGCGAATTGGAAAACAAGCCACTCCGGTCACGCCGGCACGGACGCCGCAGGGTCCAGGTCGACGCGACGCTGCGCAACGGCAGCGGCGTAGCGCGCGGCGCCGAGCTGACCGATCTGTCCGAGGCCGGCTGCCGAATGGAGCTGGGCGAGGGCGCGGTCGAGCCCGACGAGGTGCTGGTCGTGCGTCCCGGTGGGCTCGGCGGCCTGACCGGGCGGGTGCGCTGGACCCGCGGCAACGCCGCCGGGGTCGAGTTCGCCGATCCGCTGCACCCGGCGGTGGTCGACCACGTCTCGGGCGAGCGCGAGCTCGAGGGCCAGGCCCCGCGCCCGCCGCGCCCCGCGAATTCGGGCTTCACCGACAACTTCGGCCGGCCGCTGCCGTCGCTGGGCAACCCGCGCCGGCGCTAGGGCGCGAGGCTATCGAGCGGAACCGGTTCCGCTCGTGTCGAGCAGCCTGCAAAGCAGGTGGCCCTCGAGGCACGCCGCGCGGTGTCTCGACTACAGGCTGACTTCGTCAGCCTTTTGCTCGACATGAGCGGTCATGAAGAAACGATCCGCCTCGGGTTTCTACCCGCCGTGCTTGGTCTCGCGCGTCGGGGTGACCATGCCGGGAGCGATGAAGCCGATCGAGACCGCCATCGCGCGCTTCTTCAATTCGCCCTTCATCTTCTCGTACTCGATCTCCATCTCCTCGGTCACCGTCGCGCGCGAATCCTCGAGCGCGTCGCGGAAATCGCGCTTGGTCACCTCGCGCACCGCGGCGCCGTCGCGGCGCAGCGCGTTGAGCCCTGCGCGCCGGACCACGTCCTCGAGGTCGGCGCCGGTGAAGCGCTCGGTCTCGGCCGCGATCCTCCCCAGGTCGACGTCGCCCGCCAGCGGCATGCCCTGAGTGTGGATCTTGAGGATGCGCTCGCGCCCGGCCTGGCTCGGGGTGCCGACGTAGACCAGCTCGTCGAACCGTCCCGGGCGGAGCAGCGCCGGGTCGACCAGCGTCGGGCGGTTGGTCGCGCCGATCACCACCACCGATTGCAGCTCCTCCAGCCCGTCCATCTCGGCGAGGATGGTGTTGACCACCCGCGCGGTGACTTGCGGCTCGCCCGCGTCGCTGCCGCGCGCCGGGACCAGGCTGTCGATCTCGTCGATGAATACCACGCATGGCGCGACCTGGCGGGCGCGCGCGAACAGCCGGGCGATCTGCTGCTCGCTCTCGCCGTACCATTTCGACAGCAGGTCGCTGCTCTTGATCGAGATGAAGTTGGCCTCGGCTTCCTTGGCCACCGCCTTGGCCAGCAGCGTCTTGCCGGTGCCGGGCGGACCGTAGAGCAGGAAGCCCTTGGCCGGGCGGATGCCCAGCCGGTGGAACGCTTCGGGCTGCTTGAGCGGCAGCTCGATCCCTTCCTTGAGCTTCTCCTGCGCCTCGTCGAGCCCGCCGATGTCGTCCCAGCCGACGTCGGGGGTCTGGACCATCACCTCGCGCATCGCGCTCGGCTGGATGCGCTTGATCGCCTCCATGAAGTCGTCGCGCTCGACGCGGAGGTCGTCGAGCACTTCGGGCGGGATGGTCTGCGCCTCGAGATCGAGCTGCGGCATGATCCGCCGCACCGCTTCGATCGCCGCCTCGCGGGTCAGCGCGGCGAGGTCGGCGCCGACGAAGCCGTGGGTCATCCGCGCCAGCTCCTTGAGCTCGACGCCCTCGCCCAGCGGCATGCCGCGGGTGTGGATGCCGAGGATCTCGCGCCGCCCGCTTTCGTCGGGCACGCCGATCACGATCTCGCGGTCGAAGCGGCCGGGGCGGCGCAGCGCCTCGTCGATCGCGTCGGGACGGTTGGTCGCGGCGATGACGACGATGCTGGTGCGCGATTCGATCCCGTCCATCAGCGTCAGCAGCTGCGCGACCAGGCGCTTCTCGGCCTCGCCGTGGACTTGGCTGCGCTTGGGCGCGATCGAATCGATCTCGTCGATGAAGACGATCGCGGGGGAGGCGCGGGTCGCTTCCTCGAACACCTCGCGTAGGCGTTTTTCGCTCTCGCCATAGGCCGAGCCCATGATCTCGGGCCCGTTGACGGTAAAGAAGCTGGCGTCGCTCTCGTTGGCGACCGCCTTGGCCAGCCGGGTCTTGCCGGTGCCCGGGGGCCCGTGGAGCAGCACCCCCTTGGGCGGATCGACGCCCAGCCGGCGGAACAGCTCGGGATAGCGCAGCGGCAGCTCGACCATCTCGCGCAATTGCTGGATGGTGTCGCCCATCCCGCCGACGTCGTCGTAATTGAGCTCGGCGCGGCTGTCGCGCGGCTCCTGGTAGTCGGCGCGCAGCTCGACCTCGGTGCTCTCGTCGATGTAGACCACGCCCTTGGGCACCGTCGCGATCACCGACAGGCGGATCTGGGTCAGCGCGAAGGCGGGGACGTTGAGCATCTGGCGTAGCTGCGGCGGCATGTCGCCGCGGTCGACCTGCTGCTGGCCGGCGGTGGCGACGAGATCGCCCGTGGTCAGCGGCCGTTGGAAGAAGTTGCGCTTGAGCGCCTGGGCCGGGCCCTGCAGGCGCAGCTCGCGTTGGGCGGGAGCGAACACCACCCGCTGGGCGGGCTTGGCTTCGGCCTTGCTGACCACCACGTGTTCGCCCGAGGCGACCCCGGCGTTGGCGCGCTGGAGCCCGTCGAGCCGGATCACCTCGATCCCTTCGTCCTCGGGATGGGGCAGGATCGCGCGCGCGGCGGTGCCGCGTTTGCCCTCGATCGAAACGAAGTCACCCTCGACGATGCCGAGCCGAGCCATCGTCTCACGGCTCATCCGCGCCAGGCCGGTGCCGCTTTCCTCCTGGCGCGCGCCGGCGACCTGGAGCCGGATGCCGGATTCGGTGTCTGCGAGCGCGGTCGCTACGTCGGCCATT
>JAIVIY010000065.1 GCA_020200285.1 Novosphingobium sp.
TCGTCGCATACCCCGTTGTTGTCGGTATCGGGGCAGTTCTCGACCGCGGCATCCTCGGCCGGGGTCGTGTCCTGCGCCACTGCCGGTGTCGCCACACCGAGTGCGACGACGGTCGCGAAGGCGGCGGAATACATCGAAGTCGAGCCGCTGAGCGCGGCCTTGCCGAAGAATTTCACGGTGTCAGTCCCTTTACACCTGAGGCCCGGAATGCCGGGCGATGTCCCAAAAACTATTGGCTATGTGCGCCGCCGGGCGACCGCTCTCTCGTACGCAACCGGAGCGGACCTCTCGGAAGATTGGGCAGGGATGCGGCACGGTCGAAGCGGTATCAATTGAAATCCGCGGCTTATTTCGCTTTGCGGCGATTCTGTTGCAATCGGACAACACCTCGTTGCGCATGCTTGCGCCGTGGTCGCAAAGGTCCGCGCTTGACCCCGCTTCGGACGCGGCTTAACCGAGCGATTAAATCTCTTCCAGGAGTCCTCGCCCCATGCCCACCGCCTATATCGTCGACGCCGTCCGCACCGCGGGAGGGCGGCGCGGGGGCCGGCTCGCCGGGGTCCACCCGGTCGACCTCGCCGCCGCCTCGCTCGATCATCTCGTCGCCAAGACCGCGATCGATCCCGCCGCGATCGACGACGTGGTGATGGGCTGCGTCAGCCAGGGCGGGGAGCAGGCGATGCACGTCGGCCGCAACGCGGTGCTGGCTAGCAAGCGGCTGCCGCAGTCGACCCCGGCGGTGAGCATCGACCGCCAGTGCGGCAGCAGCCAGCAGGCGATCCAGTTCGCCGCGCAGGCGGTGATGAGCGGGACGCAGGACGTGGTGATCGCCGCCGGGGTCGAGAGCATGACCCGGGTGCCGATGGGCTCGACCGCGGCGTTCCACATGAAGGAGGGGCTCGGCCACTACAAGTCGCCGGGGCTCGAGGAGAAGTACCCCGGGGTGCGCTGGTCGCAGTTCATGGGCGCCGAGATGCTGGTCGGCAAGCACGGCCTGACCAAGGACGACCTCGACCGCTTCGCGCTGTCGAGCCACGAAAAGGCGATTCGAGCGACCCAAGCCGGCGCGTTCCGCGACGAGATCGTCCCGGTCACGGTCGACACGCCCGAGGGCGAGGCGCAGCACACCGTCGACGAGGGCATCCGCTTCGACGCGACGCTCGAGGGCATCGCCGGGGTCAAGCTGCTCAGCGACAACGGCGCGCTGACCGCGGCGAGCTCGAGCCAGATCTGCGACGGCTCGTCGGCCGCGCTGGTGGTCTCGGAGGATGCGCTCAAGCGCCACGGGCTCACGCCGATGGCGCGGATCCACACATTGACGGTGACCGCGGGCGACCCGGTGATCATGCTCGAGGAGCCGCTGTTCGCGACCGACAAGGCGCTGGCCCGCGCCGGGCTGGCGATCGGCGACATCGACCTCTACGAGGTCAACGAGGCGTTCGCGAGCGTGCCGCTCGCCTGGCTCAAGCACACCGGCGCCGATCCGGCGCGGCTCAACGTCAACGGCGGCGCGATCGCGCTCGGCCACCCGCTCGGCGCGAGCGGGACCAAGCTGATGGCGACGTTGCTCCACGCGCTCAAGGCCCGGGGCGGCAAGTACGGCCTGCAGACGATGTGCGAGGGCGGCGGGGTCGCCAACGTGACGATCGTCGAGATGGTTTGATGATCGCGGTCCGTGACTCCCCGCGAAGGCGGGGACCTCAGGCGGAAGGCGCATCATCTCCTTCGGTCCCCGCCTTCGCGGGGACTCACGTTCATATCGAAGGGGTAACTGCATGAAACTCGACAACACCGTCGCCGCCGTGGTCACCGGGGGCGCTTCGGGGCTCGGCGCCGCCACCGCGCGCGCGCTCGCCGCCAAGGGCGTCAAGGTCGCGATCTTCGACCTCCAGGAGGAGAAGGGCTTGGGCGTAGCCGCGGAGATCGGCGGGGTGTTCTGCGAATGCAACGTCACCTCCGACGAAAGCGTCGACGCCGCCTTCGCCAAGGCCCGCGAGGCCCACGGTCAGGAGCGCGTGCTGGTCAACTGCGCGGGCACCGGCAACGCGGTCAAGACCGCCAGCCGCTCCAAGACCGACGGCAGCATCAAGCACTTCCCGCTCGAAGCGTTCAACTGGTTGATCCAGATCAACCTCGTCGGCACCTTCCGCTGCATCGCCAAGTCGGCCGCCGGGATGCTCACGCTCGATCCGCTCGAGGACGGCGAGCGCGGGGCGATCGTCAACACCGCCTCGGTCGCGGCCGAGGACGGCCAGATGGGCCAGGCGGCCTATTCGGCGTCGAAGGGCGGCGTCGTCGGCATGACTCTCCCGATCGCGCGCGACCTGATGAGCGAGGGGATCCGCGTCAACACCATCCTGCCGGGCATCTTCGAGACCCCGCTGATGCAAGGCGCGCCGCAGAACGTGAAGGATGCGCTGGCCGCGTCGGTGCCGTTCCCCAAGCGGCTCGGCAACCCGCCCGAGTACGCCCAGCTCGCGCTGACGATGATCGAATGCGGCTATTTCAACGGTGAGGACGTCCGCCTCGACGGCGCGATCCGGATGGCGCCGCGGTGAGTCCCCGCGCAGGCGGGGACCTCGGGCCTGAGGCTCCCGCCTGCGCGGGAGAGCACGGGAGTTGCGAGTGACCGAATTCACCCAGATCGTTTACGAGGTCGCCGACGGGATCGCGACGATCACGCTCACTCGCCCGGAGAAGGCCTCGCCGCCGACACCGCGCGCTTCGGCTTCGTCTTCGCCCGGCGCGGGATCGTCCCCGAAGCGGCGTCGAGCTGGTTCCTGCCGCGCCTCGTGGGCATCCAGACAGCGCTGGAATGGTGCTACACCGGGCGCATCTTCGGCGCGAAGGAAGCGCTCGACGCCGGGCTGGTCCGCTCGATCCACCCCCAGGCCGAGCTGCTCGACGCGGCGCGCGCTTTGGCGCAAGAGATCGCCGACAACGCCAGCGCGGTCTCGGTGGCGATGACCCGGGCGATGCTGTGGCGCAACGCCGCGGCCGACCACCCGATGGCCGCGCACCGCGTCGACAGCCGTGCGATCTACCGCCTGTCCAAGTCCGCCGACGCCGCCGAAGGTGTGCAAAGCTTCCTCGAAAAGCGCCCGCCAGCCTTCCCCGGCAAAGTCTCGGCGGATATGCCTGATTTCTATCCGTGGTGGGAGGAACCGGAGTACCGATGAGCCCACGACCTCATGCCTGACGCCGCACCCGTTCCCGTCGACACCCCCGGCGCGCGCGCGCAATTGCTCGACACCGCGAGCGCGATCATGCGCGAGGGCGACATCGTCGACATCTCGCTCTCCGAGCTGAGCCTGCGCTCGGGCCTCAACTCGGCGCTGGTCAAGTACTACTTCGGCAACAAGGCCGGGCTGATGAAGGCGCTGCTCGACCGCGACATGGCGGCGATCACCCACAGCGTCGAGGCGCTGCTCGCCAAGGACATGGACCCAGCGGCCAAGCTCAAGCTGCACCTCGGCAAGATGGTCGATACCTACTACGCGACGCCGTACCTCAACCGCCTGCTGATGCGATTGGTCCGCGACAGCGATCCCGAGGAAGCCCGGCGGATCGCCGACACTTACCTCACTCCGTTGCACGCGGCCTACGAACGGCTGATCCGCGAAGGGGTGAAAGCGGGGGTGTTCCGCCCGGTCGACCCGCAGCTGTTCTATTTCAGCGCGACCGGGGCCGCCGACCGCTTCTTCTCCGCGCGGCTGGTGCTGCGCCACTGCTTCGACCAGGACACGCTGACCGAGGAGCTGCGCGAGCGCTACAAGGCGCACATCATCGACCTGATCATGGCGGGAATCCGGGCGGGTTGATGCCCGAAGCGATCCTCCACGACTACTGGCGCTCGTCCGCCGCCTATCGGGTACGGATCGCGCTCAATCTCAAAGGCGTCGAATATCGCAGCGTCCAGGTCGATTTGCGCGCGGGCGAGCAGGAGCGGGACGATTATCTCTCGCTCAATCCGCAGGGCTTGGTGCCGACGCTGGAGATCGACGGGCACGTCCTGACCCAGAGCCTGGCGATCATCGACTACCTCGACGCCACCCGCCCGGACCCGCCGATGGTCAGCTCAGACCCCGCACGGCGGTCGCGGACGCTGGCCCAGGCGTTGATCGTGGCCGCCGACATCCACCCGATCAACAACCTGCGCGTGCTCAACGCGCTGCGGGCGGATTACGGCGCGAGCGAGGAACAGCTTCAGACCTGGACGCAGCGCTGGATCGCCAGCGGCTTCGCGGCGCTCGAGGCAACCGCGCCCGATACCGGTCTGTTCGGCGGCGACGCGCCCGACCTCGCCGACGTATGCCTGGTGCCCCAGATGTACAACGCGCGGCGCTTCGAGCTCGATCTCGCGCCGTACCCGCGGCTGGTGCGGATCGACGCGGCGCTGCGCGCGCGCGATCCCGTCGCGCGCGCCGCGCCCGAGGCGGTGCGGCCGGCCTGAGCGGAGCGCTTGCGCGCGGCACCGGTTGCAGTAGTAACGAGGCGATGCCGAGCACCTCGACCCGCCTCGCCGATTTCATGCCGTACCGGATGTCGGTGACGACCAACGCGGTCAGCGACCTGATCGCCGGCGAGTACCGTTCGCGCTTCGGGCTGAAGATCGCCGAGTGGCGGGTGATGGCGGTGCTCGGCGATCTCGGCAGCCAGACCCAGCGCCAACTGGTCGGGGCGACGCGGATGGACAAAGTCGCGGTCAACCGCGCGTGCAAGGTGCTCGAGGAACGCGGCCTGGTCAGCCGCAGCCCCAACGCGCGCGACGGCCGCTCGCACCACCTCGGCCTGACCGGCCAGGGCCAGGCGATGTTCGGCCAGATCATGCCGCTGGCGCTCGACATGGAGCAGCGGCTGTTCGCCTGCCTCACCGCGCAGGAAGCGGAAACGCTCAAGGCCACGCTCGGCAAGTTGCTCGAACGCGCCGGAACGATGCTGGACCAGCGCGCGTGAAGCTGGCTTCGCTGCCGCAAGGGCGCGACGGCCGCCTGGTCGTGGTCTCCGACGATCTCGCCTGGTACGCCGACGCCGACCACATCGCGCCGACGCTCCAACAGCTGCTCGACCACTGGGAGCGCTGCGCCCCGGCGGTCGAATCGCTCGGCGTCGAGCTGGCGCACGAAGCCATTCCGCGGAGGCGACGTCCCGCAAGGGGTCTCCGCCGCAGACGCACTCGGCTTCGTCCGCCTCGTCGGGCTGGTCAACGACGTGAGCTTGCGCAACTTGATCCCGGCCGAGCTGGCCAAGGGCTTCGGCTTCGTCCAGTCGAAGCCCGCAAGCCACTTCTCGCCGGTGTTCGTCACCCCCGATAAATTGGGCGAGGCCTGGCGCGGCGGCCGGCTGCACCTGCCGCTGATGGTCGATTTGAACGGCCAGCCGTTCGGCCGCGCCGAGGCGGGGGAGGAATGCACCTTCGATTTCGGCACGCTGATCGCGCACCTGGCCAAGACCCGCACGCTCGGCGCGGGCTCGATCATCGGCTCGGGCACCGTGTCCAACCGCGATCCCGACGGCTCGCCGGGCCGCCCGGTCGAGCAGGGCGGGCGCGGCTACTCGTGCATCGCCGAACAGCGCATGGTCGAGACGATCCGCGACGGAGCGCCGGCGACGCCGTTCCTCAAGTATGGCGATTGCGTGCGGATCGAGATGCGCGACGCCCGCGGCAAAAGCGTGTTCGGCGCGATCGAGGGCGAGGTCGCGCCGGCCTGAGCCGGCACTCCTTATCCGTTCTTGACCGGGCCCTTGTCGCTGAACGCGTCGCTGATCGAGCAGGCCGCGGGGCCGAGAATGACGATGAACAGCACCGGCAGGATGAACAGGATCAGCGGCACGGTCATGATCGCGGGCAAGCGCGCGGCCTTCTCTTCGGCGCGCATCATCCGCTCGTTGCGGAATTCGGCCGAGAGCACGCGCAGCGCCGAGGCCAGCGGGGTGCCGTAGCGTTCGGTCTGGATCATCGTGGTGACGACGCCTCGAACCGAATCGAGATTGACGCGGTAGGCGAGGTTCTCGAACGCCATCCGCCGCTCGGTCAGGAACGACAGCTCGATCGCGGTCAGCGAGAACTCGTCGCCGAGCTCGGGATAGGCGCGGCCGAGCTCCTTGGCGACGCGGTTGAACGCGGCGTCGATGGTCAGCCCGGCCTCGGCGCAGATCACCAGCAGGTCGAGCGCGTCGGGCAGGCCCTTGCGGATCGCGTGGGTGCGCTTGGTGACGAGGTTTTGGACGAACAGGTCCGGACCCTTGTAGCCGAGCCCGACCGCGGCCGCGAACGCCATGAAGCGCTTGAAGAAGCCCCATTCGGGGAAGCTGTTGCTCCAGAACACCAGCGAGGCGGCGACCAGGCCGAGGAAGATCGGCAGCACCATCCGCCCGAAGATGATCGCGACCGCCCACTCCTTCTTGCGGATCCCGGCCTGGGCGAGCTTCTGCTGGACTACCGCCAGCTGGCTGTCCTGAAGCACGCGCAGCTTTTGCAGCGTCTCCTTCATCCGGTCGGTGGTGTCGTTCTTGCGGATCAGGCTGGCGCGCTTCTTGGCGTGGCTGGCGACGATCCCCGCCTTCAATTGCTCGCGGCGCTCGGTCAGCGCCTTGACCCGCTTGGCCATCGGATCGCGCACGGTGACCGCGGCGTAGACCGCAAGCATTACCGCCAGCGCCGCGATCCCGACCAGGAAGGTCCCGATCAGGATGACGTCGAAGCCGAGCAGGGTCGGTCCGGGCGGGGTGTTGAGCATGGCTGGGGTCTCGCGCCTGGGGCTTTAGATTTCGAAGCTGACCATCTTGGCCATGATGAAGCCGCCGATCGCCATCCACACCAGGCCGCCGAGCCCGGCGACGATCAGCCGCTCGTCGACGAAGAACTCGCCGACGTATTTCGGGTTGATCCACCAGATCATCACGAAGACGAAGAACGGCAGCGATCCGACGATGTAGGCCGAGGCCTTGGATTCCGAGCTCATCGCCCGGATCTTGAGCTTCATCTGCGCGCGCTTGCGCAGCACGTCGGCGAGGTTCGACAGCGTCTCGGCGAGATTGCCGCCGGTCTCGCGCTGAATCGCCAGCGTGATGCAGAAGAAGCTGAACTCGGCCATGTCGAGCCGATCGGCGGTTTCCTGGAGAGCGTCCTCCATCGTCCGCCCGACCTTGATCCGGTCGGTGATCAGCTTGAACTCCTCGCCGACCGGGCCCGGCACTTCCTGCGCGACCACGCCGAGCGTCTCGGTCACCGGCAGGCCCGAGCGCAGCCCGCGCACGAGCAGCTCGATCGCGTCGGGGAACTTGGTGGTGAAGTTGTTGCTCCGCTTCTTGACGAAGCGGCCGACGACCATGTGCGGCACGCCGCCGCCGATGATCAGCCCCACGCCGAGCGACAGCAGCACCGCCCCCGACTTGAGGTAGACGATCAGCGCGATCACCACCGCCAGCCCGAGCGAGGCGTAGAGATACTGCTGGAGCGTCCACTTCTTGCCGGTGCGGTGCAGCCGCATCGCCAGCGCCTCGGCCCGGCTGCTCGAGCCGGCGATCTGATGGACCTTGGGCTTACGGGCCTGGACCGCCTTCTTGTACTGCGCCTCGACCTTGACGGTGGCGCTCTCCCCGTGGCGATAGCGCACCGCCTGGAGCCGGCGGTGGCTCTCGCGGGCCGCCGACGGACCGGACAGCGCGGCGTAGCCGAGGACCGAAATCGATCTTGCGCTCGATCGAGGCTTCGAAGTCGGCGCGGGTGATCTCGGCGACCCCCGGCTGAACCTTGTTGGCCACGACGATCGGCCGGGCGTGGGCCGCGTTGGTCTTGAGCCACGACAGGATGCGGATCGCGTCGCGCGCCGACGCCAGCGTCATCTCGGTCGCCACCAGCACGACGTTCACGTCGGCGAGCAGGTGGGGGAAGTTGATCAGCATGTTGCGCGGCAGGTCGATGACGGTCATCTCGAACGCGCTGCGGAATTCTTCCTCGAGCTGGATGAACGCGGCCCCGTCGGTCATCAGCGGCGAGCTGATCGGCGCCTCCGCCGAGAGGATCGCGAGGTTGTCGTTGGCGCGGATCATCGCCCGCTCGATGAACAGGCCGTCGATCCGGCTGGGGTTGTCGATCGCGTCGGTCAGCCCGCGTCCCGGCTCGAGGTCGAGCGCGAGCGCGCCGGTGCCGAAGTGGATGTCGAGGTCGAGCAGCGCGGTGCCGAGCTTGTTCTCGGAGCTGAACAGCCAGGCCAGCGAGGTCGCGATGGTGCTCGCGCCGACCCCGCCGCGGGTGCCGACGACCGCGGTCGAGATGTGCCGCTTGACCGCCTGCGCCTCATGGCTCTTGGGGGCCATGAAGATCGTCTGGGCGTTGACCAGCGCGTCGCGCACCTGGCCGGCCGAAAGCGGCTTGAGCAGATAGTCGTGGATGCCGCTGGCGAGCAGGTCGCGATAGAGCCGGACGTCGTTGACCTGGCCGACCGCGATCACCACGGTGCCGGGCTCGCAGACTTCGGCGAGCGCGTTGATGTCGTTGAGCGGATCGCCGCTTTCCGAAAGGTCGACCAGCAGGATGTTCGGGCTGGCGCTGATCGAGAGCGACTGGATGGCGTTGCGCAGGCCACCCTTGTTGCACTTCTCGGGCTGCCAGCCCATCTCGACCGTGACCGGGCGGAGCACGTCCAATGCGGCCTCGTCGCAGATGAACGCGGCGAAAGCGTCGCGGCCACCCTGGGCTGCAGGTTTCCAAGGCGCGTTCATGGCTTTACTTGCCCCCTTCGGTCGAATTTTGCTTGAGACCCTTCTCGCCGGTCGGCTTCTGCTCGCGATAGCTGTCGATCGCCTTGCTCGAGCTCATGACCACCGTCTCGCCGGTGCCGTTGGCGCCGCGAAGCAGGTGTTCGGGATCGGCGACCATCGCCGCGAGGTTGGAATTCGCCGCGCAGCCGTAGTTCGAATACGTCGCGTTGTTGAGGTTGGTGTCGGACTTGGAGCTCCAGTCGGGGCAGCCCGGGACGGTCGCGCTCGAGCGGCTGACCACCACCCGGGCGGCGCCCGGGGGAATCGCACCGGCGGTGACCGGGGCGTCGTCGCTGACCAGCAGGCCATGGCGCGCGGCGAGCGCCGCCACCGCCTCGCGGGTCGCCCCGCTGCCGCTGGGATCGTCGACCGAGACGCGGTCGCCGTAACGCAGATCGAGCGCGTCGAACCACCCGGCGAGGCGGCGCTGCTCGGGCAGCGCCAGCGCTCCGCCGTAGGTAGCGACGTCGAGCGTAAAGTTGCTGCGGCTGACCACCGGTTGGTGGACGCTTTCGAGGCTGCGGTTGGTCGCGCAGCCGGCTAGCCCGGCGCCGAGGGCGAGCGTGAGCGCGGGAGCGATCGCGCGGAACATGCGGTTGGTCATCACACTCACCTTTCTCACTTGAGGCTGAAGCCGGGCTGGGCCGCGGCGGCCTGCTTGTCTTTACGGGCGCGCTTGCTGCGCTTGCCGTCGTCGGCGCGGGCCAGCGCGGGCGCGGCGGGCTGGGCCAGCGAGCCCACCGTCGGGCCGTTGGGAACCGTGCCCTCGCCGGCGGCGCGCGGCAGCGGCCGGGTGGCGCCCGACTTGCCGTCGTTCTCCATGTTCCCGAACAGGCGCTGGATGTCGTTGGGCGTCTGGAAGCCGTCAGTCGGATATTTGATCGCGCTCGCGTCGACCGGGTTGACCAGGTACGGGGTGACTACGATGACCAGCTCGGTCTCGCCCTTGCGGAAGTTGGTCGAGCGGAACAGCGAGCCGAGGATCGGGATGTCGCCGATGCCCGGCGCCTTCTTGAGCAGGTTCTGGGCGTTGTTGCTCATCAGCCCGGCGATCATGAAGCTCTGCCCCGAGCCGAGCTCGACCGTGGTTTCGGCGCGGCGGATGGTCAGCGCCGGGATCTGGAAGCCGTTGAGCACGACCGCGCCCTGGGTCGACAGTTCCGAAACCTCGGGCCGGACCCGCAGCGAGATGCGGCCGTTGGCGAG
>JAIVIY010000066.1 GCA_020200285.1 Novosphingobium sp.
GGTTGTTGAGGTCGAGCTCGATCTCGGGGTCGGCGGCGAGCGTGCCGTCCTGGTTGGCCATCTCGTACTGGCGCTTGGTCACGGTCAACCGCGCGCCGGCATAGTCGCGGACCTGGCGGAAGGCGTCGATCGGGCTGCAGTCGGTCGGGTCGATCTGCTTGACGTCGTCGAAGTCGATGTCGCCGGCCTTGAGCCCGGCCTGCTCGAGGACGCCGGCGATGTCGCCCTTGGCCTTGTCGGGCTTGCCCGAGACCCCGCGCAAGGCGACGTCGACAGTGTCGTCGCGCGCCTGGACCGCGCCGACGTCGAGCCAGCTGCAGGGGACGTTGCGCAAGCCCGCGGCGAGCGCGGTCTGGGCCGCGGCCTGCGGATCGCTCGGCCCGCGCGTCAGGTACCAGCCGCCCGCGGCGACCGCGATCAATGCCGCGGCGGCGCCGGCTATCAACGGGACCTTGCTCTTGGGCGGCGGCGCCTGCTCGAACTGCAGCCGGGTCGCCGGGTCGTAGCCGTCGCCGTGACCCGCCGAGGCGATCTCGCGCAGCACCTCGTCCATCGAGCGCAAGCGGTTGGCAGGATCGGGCTGGAGCATCTTGGCGAGGATCGGGCGCAGCTCTTCGGGCGCGGCCGAGAGGTCGGGCACGTCCTTGCGCTTCTCGAAGGCGTCGGCGAGGCTTCCGCCCATGTCGACGTCCTTCTTCTGCGCGACCGCGAGGATCACCAGCGCCAGCGAATAGACGTCGGTCCACGGCCCCACCGAGCGGCCGTAGGAGCCGAGCTGCTCGGGCGCGACATAGCCCAATTTGCCGGCGAAGCCCTCGCCGACGATGGTCTTGGCGCCGGCGTCGAGGTCCTTGGCGATGCCGAAGTCGATGATCTTGGCGTCCTTGAGGCGACCGCCTTCGAGCAGGACGTTGTCGGGCGAGATGTCGCGGTGGACCGCGTCGAGCTCGTGCGCCGCGCCGAGCGCGGAGGCCAGGCGCTTCAATAGCGTGAACTGGTCCTCGACCGTGGTTTCGAGGGTCTTCAAGACATCCGACAGGTTAACCCCATCGACGAATTCGGTGACGATGTAGGTGACGCCCAGCTGCGGCTCGCGCCCGAGCATCCGGTACTGGACCAGGCCCGGATGGCGCAGGCGGGTGAGCGTCTTGGCCTCTTTCGAGAACATCGCCTGGACCAGCGGGTCGGCGGCCAGGTGCGGCAGCATCACCTTGATCGCGACGCGATCGTCGTCGGCGTTGACGTTCACCCCTTCGAACACCTCGCCCATTCCGCCGCGGGCGATGAACTTGCGGACTTCGTAAGTGTGGTTGAGCACGTCGCCGATCTGGATCCGGCGCGCCTGGCCGGGCTGCGGCATGGCCTGCGCCGCCGACATTGCGGTCGCGGAAGCCGGCGGAGT
The DNA here is from genome assembly GCA_020200285.1 of Novosphingobium sp. GTDB lineage: Bacteria > Pseudomonadota > Alphaproteobacteria > Sphingomonadales > Sphingomonadaceae > Novosphingobium. The sequence continues at coordinate 1,403 of JAIVIY010000066.1, forward strand.
GGGCGACGGGGCCGCGGCCTCGGCCTCTGCTGGCGGTGGCGGCGCCGCGGCTTCCGCTGGCGGCGGTGGCGGTGGGGACGGCGGAGGCGGAGGCGGAGCGGCTGCCGGGGGCTCGGAAGCCGCCGGCATGTCGTCGGGGGCGATGAAGCGGGTGCGCTCCTCGTCGCCGCCGGGCATTGCCCCGGGCGAGAAAACCGTCGCTTCCTCGTTGTCCTCGGGCGGGTTGGGCTTGTTGTCGTCGTCGCCGCTCATCGCGCGCTCCCCTCGCCGGCGAGGACCAGCATCGTCGGCTCGCTGGCGTAGACCAGGACGACGGTGACGTTGTCGGGCGCGCCGCGCTCGAGGCTGGCCTCGATCAGCTTCTGCGCGCCGTCGCTGCCGTGCTCCTTGAGGATCGCGGCGATCTCGGCCTCGTCGACCACCCCGTGGAGGCCGTCGCTGCACAGCAGGAACAAGTCGCCCTTGGCCACGGTGTCGCGGATCGCATCGACCTGGAGCTCGGGCTGGACGCCCACCGCGCGGGCGAGCACGTGGCGCATCGGATGGTCGGCGGCTTCGGCGGGGGTCAGCATCCCCCGGTCCATCAGCTCCTGGACCTGGCTGTGGTCGCGGGTCAGCGGGATCAGCTGGTCGTCGCGGTAGAGGTAGCAGCGGCTGTCGCCGGCCCACATCACCGCGAACTCGCCTCCGCGGACGACCAGCGCGACCACGGTCGATCCCATCATCTTGCCCGCCTCGCGGCTGGTCGCGTAGATCTTCTCGTTGGCCGCGTGGATCGCCGCGCCGAGCGCGTAGCAGGCTTCCTCGAGCCCGTCGGGAAGCTCGGCGCTGCGCGCCGCCTCGACGATCGCCTGCGAGGCGAACCGGCCGTTGTCGTGGCCGCCCATGCCGTCGGCGACCAGCCAGACCTGCTGCTGCGGCAGGCTGGCGTGGCAATCCTCGTTCTCGGATCGGGCGAGGCCGGTGTCGGTCAGCGACACGTCCTCGATCCGCAAGTTCCGGTTCATTTGTTGCGCCCCCTCACGCAGCCAGCTCGAGCATGCGCTCTATCAGTCCTTCGGGAAATCTTCCCGGCATTTCAATCCTTGTGCCATCTTCGGCCTCGATCGCCCAGAGCGATTGCGCCGGGGAGTCGGCAGCGGCCCGGGACGTCTCGATCGCCGCAAGCTTGTCGCAGAGCTGCGTCGCTTCCCAGCCCTCGCCGAGCGCACCGAACACCAGCTCGAGCGCCTGCAGCGCGACTGCTTCGGCGCTGGCGCCATCGGCGGCGGGCGCGGCGACGAGGATCGGGAAGCGCCGCCCGACCTTGTCGACCGACGGGCACAACGCGCCGCCGCTCCACGCGCCTGCCGGGTCGCGGTCGACGAAGAACCAAGGCGCCGCGGTCTGATAGCGGTTGTCGAAATCAGCGAAACGGGCGCGCGCGCGGGCTAGTTCGGCCGAAAGCCAGAGATCGAGCGCCTCGTGCACCGCCGGGGCCAGCCCGCGCGAGACGAA
>JAIVIY010000067.1 GCA_020200285.1 Novosphingobium sp.
TGCGCAAGCCGCGCTTCGGCCAGTGGCCGACGTCGGCGTAGGCCCGGTAATCGACTTTCGCGCCGGCGGGCTTGTCGGCCATCGCGATCGCGTAGCAGCGCGGGACGTTGGAATCGCGGAACGCGCCCCAGCTCTCGAACATCCCCAAGCTGTCGCGGGCCAGCGCGGGGGCGGCGAGGAGGGCGAGGAGCGCGAGGAGGAGGCGAACCACTAGGCCGTCACCTTCGAGGCGACCGGGTAGGAGATGGCGATGACTTCCCACTCCTTCTCGCCGCCCGGCAAGCGGACGCGGCGCAAGTCACCGACCGCCGCGCCGCGCAGCGCCCGGGCGAGCGGCGAGCTCCAGCCGATCCGGCCGGAACTCGCTTCCTGCTCGTCGTCGCCGACCAGCGTCAGCGTCTTGCGGGCGTCGTCTTCGTCGGCGATTTCGACGGTCGCGCCGAAGAACGCCCGGTTGCGGTCGGGCTGGCGGGCGGGATCGACGACGCGCGCGGCCTTCATCCGCCGGGCGAGGCGGGCCAGCTCGCGGTCGATCTCGCGCAGCCGCTTGCGGCCGTAGATGTAGTCGCCGTTTTCCGAGCGGTCGCCGTTGCCCGCGGCCCAGCTGACCACCTCGACGATCTGCGGGCGCTCGGTGCCGAGCAGCCGATCGTATCGCGCGCGCAACGCGGCGAGGCCGGCGGGGGTGATCGGGTTGCCGTCGGGTTTCATCAAGCCTGGGCTACGGGCGCGCGCGGGCTTCGACAAGCTCAGCCCGAGCGGAAATGGAGTCTAGCCGCTAACGTCCGCTCAGCCTGAGCTTGTCGAAGGCCACGCGCGGCCTCATCCCGGCGTCCGCTTGCCGAGGAAATGGCTCGCCGGATTGGCGCCGCGATAGCTGGCGCGCTCGGGGTTGAGGTGGTTGTAGACCACCGCGTTCTCGATCACCCGCTGGACGTAGTTCTTGGTCTCGTAGATCGGGATCCGCTCGATCCAGGTGACCCAGTCGATCGATCCGCTGCGCGGGTCGCCGTTGGCGCGGAGCCACTTGTTCACGTTGCCGGGGCCAGCGTTGTAAGCGGCGATCGCCAGCGGATAGCTGCCGTTGTAGTAGCTCATCATCCGCGCGAAGTAGCCCGAGCCAAGGCGGATGTTGTACGCCGGGTCGGCCATCACCGAAGCCGGCGCGTACGACAGCCCCATCTTGCCCGCCTGCTCGCGCGCGGTCCCCGGCATCAGCTGCATCAGGCCGCGCGCGCCGGCGTGGCTGACCGCGTTCTGCGCGAACTGGCTTTCCTGGCGGATCAGGGCGTGGACCATCGTCCAGCTCGAGCTGTGGCCCGGCGGCACGGCGATTCGCGGGAACGCGACCGACTGGAAATCGAGGTGCCCGTCAGCGGCGGCCGCCTGGCCGACGATCACGCCGAGGTCGCGGCGGCCGAGCGCCTGCGCCATCTCAGCGACCAGCAGGTGCTGGCCGGGGGTCTCGGCTTGCTCGGAAATCTCGCGGAAGAAGCGGATCGCGGTGCGCCAGTCGCTGTCGCGCGCGACCTCGCGCACCGCCGCGGTCAGCGGCGCGGCGTTGAACGCGGCGCGCTCGGCCGGGGTCGGCATCGCGCCGGGAGTGCGGGCGAACTGCGGCAGCGGCCGGCCCAGCCGCTCGAGCGCGAGCTGGCCGTAGAAATGATCGGGATACTGCGCCGCCATCTCGAAATAGCGCTGCGCGCCCGCCGCGTCGCGCGCGTGCGTCGCGGCAAGGCCCGCCCAGTAAAATCCCTTGGAGCGGGTCTGCGGAGTCCTGGCCGCGGTCCCATAGCGATAGAACAGCGGCGAGGCGGCGGAATAGTCGCGCAAGTTCCACAGCGCCTGGGTCCCGCCAAGCCACACCAGCGAGGTGTAGTCGTCGCGCAAGCCGAGGCTGGTCGCGCTGATGTCGGCGCCCGGCGCGAACGCCTGGTCGATCCCTTGCGCGATCCGCACCGCGGTGCGCGGGTCGCCATCGCCGGCCGCGCCGCGGGCGTTGACCAGCAGCTCTTCGACCCATTTCTCGGCATCGAGCGGGCGGCGCGATAACCGCGGGCTGTTGGCGAGCAGCGCCCGCGCGGTCCCGGCGTTGCCGTTGCGGCGCAGCTGACGGGCGCGCTGGAAGACGTAGCCGGGGTCGGTCATCAGCGAAGCGGCCGGAGCCGTCGAGGCTATCGAAGCGGGATCGAGGCCGCGCAGCGCCGCGAGCCGCGCCCCGTCGACCGCGCGGCGGCCCGGCGAAATGTAGCCGAGCTGGCGTTCGGCTTGCGCCTGCGCCCCGGCCCACAGCAAGGCGTCCATCCGCGCGTCTTGATCGTCGAGGGTGAAGCGGCTGTAGAACTGGCTGAACAGCGTAGCCTCGGCGGCGTCGCTCATCGGCCCGCCGCGCCACGCCGCGCGCGCCACGGTCTCGGCCTCGGGCCGGCGCAGCGCCGCCAGCGCCAGCGCGTATTGCGCGCGGCCGGGGTTGGTCAGCGGCGGGAAACGGTCGAAGAACGCGGCCAGCCGCGCCGGCTCGACATATTCGCGCGACAGCGCCTCTTCGGCGTAGCGGCGCAATTTGTCCTCGTCGGGAAACCCGGGTGCACCGGCGATGAAGCTCGCATAGTCGCCGAACGAGAACCGGTTCGACGAGCTCAGCGTCCGCCAGCGGTCGATGGAGTAGGCCCAGTTGGTCGGGCCTTGCGCGCGCAGCGCGGCGCGGGCGCGGTCCCAGGCGTTGTCGTCGGCGGGCGCGGCCTGCGCGGCGAGCGGGGCGAGCAATCCGGCGGAGGCGAGCAGGGCGACGATAATCGGGCGCTTGACCATGCTGGACATACTGCGGCGCGGCTCCTTATCAGGCCATGAATCGGCCCTTGCGACACGCGCGGCAAGCCTCGACTTTGTCGAACGCCGAGCACCACCGGGTGATCGAGGTCTGCGTCGAGCAGGCGGCGGGCCGCGTGCCGGTGATCGCGGGCTGCGGGTCGAACGACACGATGAACGCGCGGCTGCACATGAACTTCAGCCGCAAGACCGGCGCGGCCGCCGCGCTGTGCGTCGCGCCCTACTACAACCGACCGAGCCAGGCCGGGCTGATTGCGCACTTCTCGTTCCTCGCCGAGAACAGCGCGCTGCCGATCGTGCTCTACAACGTCCCGGGCCGGACCGTCACCGACATCCAGCCCGAGACCGTCTGCGAGCTGGCCAAGCGCTTCCCCGACAAGATCGTTGGCATCAAGGACGCGTCGGGCGACCTCAGCCGGGTGACCGACCACCGCATGGGGATCGGCAAGGACTTCTGCCAGTTATCGGGCGACGACGAGCTGGCGCTGCCGTTCAACGCCGCGGGCGGGGTCGGCTGCATCTCGGTCACCGCCAACGTCGCCCCGGCGCTGTGCGCCGAGTTCCAGCGCGCCTGCGCCGACAACGACCTGGTCAAGGCGCGGGAACTCAACGACCGGCTGTACCCGCTCCACTACGCGATGTTCGAGGACGCCTCGCCCGGCCCGGTCAAGTACGCGCTGACCCGCGTCCACGACTGGCTGACCGCGGACCTGCGCCTGCCGCTGACCCCATGCAGCGACGCGGCGAGGCAGGCGGTCGACGAAGCGCTGGAGCACGCGGGGCTGGTTTAGTGGAGACTAGAGATGCCTCGGACTTGGACAAAGACTGAAGCCTTCGATCATTTTGGCATAGAGCTTGAGAACGTGCAGTGGAGCTGGAGCGGCATGTCAGCCGATGGTGGCACCGTTGCGGTGGTCCTGTGGCAGGATGCAGTTAAAGGGCGAAACGGTCAGCTGACTTATCACGATGACGAAGAACTCGACGCTGGGTGGCGCCAGCGTATCGGCAACAAGCGAAGGATCGAGCATCTTCGCCACGCGATTGATCGATTGGAAGGTAAGTTTCGCGCGGTGATCGCCAAGGCTGAGGATTTGGACGCCGACCCTCGAAAAATCGAAAAGTGCTTCCCTCAGGACGGCGCGGTTTGGCAAATCGACTATCTGGATGAATTAACTGGAGCGTTCAGAGCGCATATCGTGCGCTGATCGCGAATCGCGTACATTTCCAAACTGGCGATGGCGCCCTACATGGCCCCGACCATGGCCCGCCCGACCACGCAAGCCTTCGACAAGCGCAAGACCGTTGCCGAGAACCGGCGGGCGCGGTTCGAGTATTATGTCGAGGACGTGTTCGAGGCGGGGATCATGCTGACCGGGACCGAGGTCAAGTCGCTGCGCTTCGGCGAGGGCTCGATCGCCGAGAGCTATGC
>JAIVIY010000068.1 GCA_020200285.1 Novosphingobium sp.
CCGGTGCCCGAGGCCCAGGCCCCGGCGCTCGCCATCCGGCCGAGCTCGAGGATGTCCTCGCCGAAGAACGGCAACCCCTGAAATACCATCTTGAAGCCGTTGTAATTGGCGGGATTGTGGCTGCCGGTTATCTGAATGCCGCCATCCACGTCCTTGGCTGAGGCTTCGGCGTAGTAGAGCATCGGGGTCGGCCCCATGCCGATCCGCACCACATCGCAGCCGCTCGCGGTCAGCCCCTCGCACAGCGCGTGCTCGAGGATCGGCGAGCTGACCCGCCCATCGTAGGCCACCGCAACCTTCTTCCCGCCCGCTGCGAGCAGCTTTGTGGCGAAGCCGCGGCCGATCGCGCGCGCGTCGTCGGGGCCGAGCGTCTCGCCGATGATCCCGCGGATGTCGTATTCGCGCAAGGTGGTGGGATGGAAGCAATGCGCCATGGAACCTCGCAAACCTGAATCCGACTGTGCTGAGCTTGTCGAAGCACTGTCCTGCTCCCGGGCCACGCCGATGAAGGAAGAGCAGCCCTTCGACAAGCTCAGGGCGAACGGGAAACGGGGCTAAGGCTGTTTGGTGCCGGGAAGCCGCGCCAGCAGCAAGTCCTTTGCCGCGTTGGCCTCGTGCACCCGTTCGACCGAGCCGCCGCGGTCGGGATGAACGTCGGCGATCACCCGGCGGTGGGCTTCGAGAATCTCCTCGGCGCTGGCCCCGCGCCGCACGCCGAGCACCGCGCGGGCCTGGGCCTCGTCGGCCGAGGCGCTCGCCGCGCGCAGCAGCTCCCACGGCCATTTGCCCGCAAGCATCCGGCAGGCGACGCTGGCCAGCGCCAGCAGGACGATGAACTTGATCATGCCCGCCCTCCCGCCAGCGCCAGCTCGGGCTCGCGCGCGCCGGGCATCGGCAGGTTGAGCCCGGCGACGAGCTCGCGCAGCTCCTGCCGCGCGACCAGGTGGCTGGTGCCGAGCTCGCCGAGCTGGCCTTTGTCGAGCAGCGTCAGCCCCGAGGGGAACAGCTCGCGGTAGATCACCCGCTCGCTCAGCCCCTGGGCGATGCGAAAACCCACCCGCTTCGAGAGCTCGGTCAGCGCCTGATCCAACCGCCGCATGTTGCGCATCTCGACGTGGCCAGAGCGGTTCCTCACCACCACCCAGTCCATCTGGCGCCGGCCCTCGCGAATGGTGCTCATCGCCCGCTGCTTGCGCGCTTCCCAGATCAGCTCGGCGTAGAACGACAACTTGCGCACCTTGAAGGTCTCGGCATCGACCTGGCCGATCAGGTCGAAGTCGACGAAGCTGTCGTTCAAGGGCGTTACCAGGGTGTCGGCGCGGGTGGCGACGTGACGGGCGAAGGCGTCGTCGCGGCCCGGGGTGTCGTAGATCAGGAAATCGCAGTCCTGGGCGAACTCGTCGGAAAACTGGTCGAGCGCCTCGATCGTCTCGCCGCGGAACACCGCGAACTGCGCGCCCGGGAGGCGGATCGCGCGGCGGCGCTCGGTCTCGGCGCGGTTCTCGAGGTAGCGATGCAACGTGCGCTGGCGCGCGTCGAGATCGATCGCCGCGACCTTAGCGCCCTGGTAGGCGAGCCCGATCGCGACGTGGACCGCGGTGGTCGACTTGCCGGTGCCGCCCTTCTCGTTGGCGAAGACGATGCGATGCGGGCCCGGCATGATTGGCGAAACGCCCTTTGCTCTGTAGAGGTCCGCCGCAACCGAGCGGAGGACACGTGCGGATAATCCACCGACTGGACGAACTGCGCAAGGCAAGGGCCGCGCTGAAGGGTGGAAAGCTCGCGCTGGTCCCGACGATGGGCGCACTCCACGACGGCCACCTGGCGCTGGTCCGCGAGGCCAAATGGCACGCGGCGCGTGTCGTCGTGTCGATCTTCGTCAACCCTCGCCAGTTCGGCGTCAACGAGGATCTCGACGCCTACCCGCGGCAGCTCGAGCGCGATTGCGCGCTGCTCCAGACCGAGGGCGTCGACCTGATCTGGGCGCCGACGGCCGAGGAGATGTATCGCGAAGGCTATGCGACCAACGTCGCGGTCGCCGGCGTCAGCGAGGGCCTGTGCGGCGCGGCGCGCCCCGGACACTTCGACGGCGTCGCCACGGTCGTCTGCAAATTGTTCAACCAGGTCGAGCCCGATGTCGCGCTGTTCGGCGAGAAGGACTGGCAGCAGCTCGCGGTGATCCGCCGCATGGCGCGCGACCTCGACCTGAGGCGGCCGCACGCCGACATGGTCTTCGGCGTGCCGACGGTGCGCGAGCAGGACGGCCTCGCGCTGTCCTCGCGCAACGCCTATCTCTCGGCCGAAGACCGCGCGCGGGCCGCGGTATTGCCGGCGGCGATCAAGAAGGCGGTCGCCGAGATCAGCGGGGGAAAGCCGGTCGCGGAGGCGCTTAAGCGACTGAGAGCCGCGCTGCTCAGCGGCGGCTTCGATGCGGTCGACTACGCCGAGCTGCGCGATGCCGAAACCCTCGTCGAACTGACCGAGCGCCCGACCGACCACGCCCGCCTTCTCGTCGCCGCCCGGATCGGCGGAACCCGGCTGATCGACAACATGGAGGCGTGGAGCGGGTGAGGGGGGCGGACCAGTGAGGCTGCGAAGACGAACGAGCCGCAGGCGAGGACAATCGAACCCGGTCTTGGAGGAGATCTGCGAGGAGTGGAGCGGGTAAGGGGAATCGAACCCCTCTAGCCAGCTTGGAAGGCTGGAGCATTACCACTATGCTATACCCGCTCGCCCGCGCCCTATATGGCGCGCGCCGCCGGGCGGTCAATCTCCGGGGAAATCGATCAGCGCGTCGACCCTGAGGCCCGCCTCGCGCAGTCGCGCCGCACCGCCGAGGTCGGGCAGGTCGATCACGAACTCGACCACCGCGCCGGCCTGGCGCAGCAGGCTGGCGGCGGCGAGCGCGGTGCCGCCGGTGGCGACGAGGTCGTCGACGATCACCACCCGCTGTCCCGGCTGAACCGCGCCGGGATCGATCTCGAGCCGGTCCTTGCCGTATTCGAGATCGTAGTCGATCCCGATCGCGGCCACCGGCAGCTTGCCCGGCTTGCGCACCGGAAGGAAGCCGATCCTCAGCTTCGCCGCCACCCCGGCGCCGAAGATGAACCCCCGCGCCTCCATTCCCGCGACCAGCTCCGCCCCTGCGGCGTCGGCGCGCTCGGCAAGGTGGCCGACGCAGGCGGCGAAGCCTTCGCCGTGGCTGAGCAGCGTGGTGATGTCGCGGAACTGCACGCCCGGCACGGGGAAGTCGGGCACGGTGCGGATCAGCGCGCGGAGCTCGGCGGGGGTCATCCTTCGAGACGGGCCTTCGACAAGCTCAGTCCCTCCTCAGGATGAGCGGGTCTCGAAGTCATCCGCTCGTCCTGAGGAGCCCGCGTAGCGGGCGTCTCGAACGACCGAAGGATCAGTGGTTGCCCTTCACCCCGCGCCAGACGTTCTGGTAGGCGAGATAGGCGAGCGCCGTGGCGACGATCAGGAACAGCACCACCGGCCAGCCGGTCTGGTTGCGCTTGGCCAGCGTGGGCTCGGCGGTCCAGACCAGGAACGCCGAGACGTCCTTGGCCATCTGCGGCACGCTCGCCTCGGTCCCGTCGCCGTAGCTCACCTGGCCTGCGCTGAGCGGCGGGGCCATCGCCAGGTTGAGGTTGGGGAAGTAGGGATTGAAATGCAGCCCCGGGCCGGTCTTGACGTCGGGGAACTCCTCCAGCAGCACCTGGCCATCGTCGTTCTTGTAGCCCGCCTGGCTGCGGTAGCCGGTCAGCAGCGAATAGACGTAGGCCGCGCCGTCGTGGCGGGCTTTGCTCATCAGCGAGAGGTCGGGCGGGACCGCGTTGTTGTTGGCGGCGCGCGCGGCGATGTCGTTGGGGTAGGGCTTGGGGAAGTAGTCGGTGGACAGGCCGGGACGGGTGTTGGCTTCGCCGGTGTTGGGATCGACCCCGGGCACGGTCCAGCTGGCCGCCTCGGCCTTCACTTCGGCTTCGTTGTAGCCGAGCTGGGCGAGATCGCGGAACGCGACCAGGCGCAGCGAATGGCACGCCGCGCAGACCTCTTTGTACACCTGGTAGCCGCGCTGGAGCTGCTGGTGGTCGAACTTGCCGAACGGGCCGTTGCTGGCGAGGTCGAGCTCCTTGGGGTGCTTGTGGAACTCGTGCTCGGCGGTCGGCGAGGCGGGCTCGGTGATCGCCGCATAGGCGCCCTTGCCGAACGACCACAGCAGCGCGGCCACCATGAACAGGCCGAAGAGGAACCCGAAGATACGAACCATGGCGGTGCTCTTTGTCCTAGTGTCGCTTCAGCCTCAGGCGGCGGGAACGGGTTCGGCGCCGCGCGGCGCGTCGCCGGCGCGGGAGCCGGGCGCGGTTGGCGGCAGCAACGCGCGCTCGTCCTTGCCCAGCACTGCCTCGGTGATCGAGAACGGCATCGGCTCGGGCCGCTCGATCGCCGAGACGATCGGCAGGATCATCAGGAAGTGCGCGAAGTAGTAGATCGAGGCGATCTGGCTGATCATCACGTAGGGCTCTTCGGCCGGCAATCCGCCCATCCACCCGAGGATCAGCACGTCCAGCACCAGCAGCCAGAAGAACTTGCGGAACAGCGGGCGGTAGCGGCCCGAGCGCACCGGCGAGGTGTCGAGCCAGGGCAGGAAGAACAGCAGCAGGATCGCGCTGAACATCGCCAGCACGCCCATCAGCTTGGCGGGGACGAAGAAGAAGTCGGCGGTGAAGGCGCGGAGGATCGCGTAGAACGGCCAGTAGTACCACTCGGGCACGATGTGCGCGGGCGTGCTCAGCGGGTTGGCCGGGATGTAGTTGTCGGGGTGACCGAGGAAGTTCGGCGCGAAGAACACCAGGATCGAATAGAGCACCAGGAACACCCCCAGCCCGAACCCGTCCTTGGCGGTATA
>JAIVIY010000177.1 GCA_020200285.1 Novosphingobium sp.
GGACTATTTCCACACCACGCAGAAGTACTGGCCCGAGGTCCGCAAGCGCGGCGGGCAGCGCAGCTGGACCGCGATGGCGTTCCTCAACCAGGTCGAGGAAGGCGGCGCGACCGAGTTTCCCAAGCTCGAGATCAGCGTGCCGCCGCAGCCCGGCGCGCTGCTGATCTGGAACAACATGTATCCCGACGGCTCGCCCAACCGCGACACGCTTCACGCCGGTCGTCCGGTCGTCAAAGGCACCAAGTACATCATCACTAAGTGGTATCGGGCGCGCAAATGGGCATGACCTTCCGGGCGCGAGCCCTGCTTCCGGCCCTCGCGCTGCTCTCGCTCGCCCTGACCGCGGGCGGCTGCGCGACCCGCACCGCCGCGCCGGCGAGCGTCAGCGCGCCGAGCGCGGACTCGCGCAAGCTCGCCGAGCTGTTCGCGGCTGACGCCGCGGCCGAGCGCAAGCTCTCGCCGCTGAGCGCGGTCGCGCGAGGCGAAGCCTCGGACCCTGCGGACTTTGCGCTGACTTATTCCGACGCGCAGCTCGCCCGCCAGCGCGCCGTGCTCAGCGACAGCCAACGCCGGCTGGCGGCGATCGACCGCGGGCGGCTGACCCCGGACGAGCGCATCTCGTACGACGTGTTCGCGTTCGAGAAGCAGCTCGAAGCGCAAGCGCTGTCGCCGCAATTGGTCGGGCTGACCGCGGTCCAGCCGATGAATCACTTCTACGGGCTGCACAAGGACTACCCCGATTTCGTCTCGGGCCAGGGCGGCGCGCCGTTCACCACCGTGCCGCAGTACGAGGAGAACCTCGCCCGCACCCGGCTGATCCCGAAGATCTTCGACACCGCGATTGCCCGCTTCCGCCAGGGCATGGCGGACGGGGTTGTCGCCTCGCAGCTGACGACCCGCAACATGATCGCCCAGATCGACGCGCTGCTCGCGCAGAAGCCGGGCGAGACGCCGTTCGCCGGGCCGGTCAGGACGTTTCCGAAGACCTTCGACGCGGCGACCCGGCGGCGGCTGAGCGGGGCTTATTCCCGCGCGATCGCGAACGAAATCCGTCCGGCCTACCGCAAGCTCCGCGCGTTCCTCAACGACGAGTACCTGCCGGTCGCGCGGCCCAAGGTCGGACTCTCTGCCATGAAGGGCGGAGGCGAGCTCTATCGCTACTACGCCCGCGCCCGCACCGGCACCGGGATGGAGCCCGAAGCGATCCACCGCCTCGGGCTGAGCGAGGTCGCGCGGATCCGCGGGGAGATGGAGCAGGTCAAGCTCAAGCTCGGGTTCACCGGCGCGCTCAAGGATTTCTTCGAGGAAGTCCGCACCAATCCCAAGTACCACCCGACCACCCGCGAGCAGCTCAGCGAGGGCTTCGCCGAAGTCGGGCGCAAGGTCGACGCGCTGATCCCGCGCTATTTCTCGACCGTGCCCAAGACCCGGCTTGAGATCCGGCCCTACCCGCCGCACTCCGAGCGCTTCGAAGCCGGCGGCAGCTACGAGAGCGGCGCGCCCGACGGCAGCCGGCCGGGGGTGTTCTACTTCAACACCTACGATCTCCCCAGCCGCTTCCTCACCGGCATCGCCACGCTCTATCTCCACGAGGGCGCGCCTGGGCACCACTTCCAGATCAGCCTCGCCCAGGAGAACACCAAGCTCCCCGACTTCCAGCGCTTCGGCGGCAACACCGCGTTCGTCGAGGGCTGGGCGCTCTACGCCGAGACGCTCGGCTACGAGATGGGCTTCTACCAGGATCCGCAGCAGCACTGGGGCACGCTCGACGACGAGATGCTGCGGGCGATGCGGCTGGTGGTCGACACCGGGCTGCACACCAAGGGCTGGAGCCGCGAAGCTGCGATCGACTACATGCTCGCCAACTCGGGCATGGGCCGGACCGACGCCACCGCCGAGGTCGAGCGCTACATCGCCATTCCCGGCCAGGCGCTGGCCTACAAGATCGGCTCGCTGACGATCCAGCGGCTGCGCGCCAAGGCCGAGAAGGAGCTCGGCGGCCGCTTCGACATCCGCGCCTTCCACGAACAGGTGCTCGGCTCGGGCGCGCTGCCCATGGGCGTGCTCGAAGCCAAGATCGAGCGCTGGATCGCGGCGGAGAAGGCGCGCTAGCGCAAAGCGCGAAAAATCTGATCCACCTCCCGTCGCCCTGACCTTGTCGAAGGGCCGTTCTTTTCTTGGGACGTGGGGTTGAGCCTGAGGAAAAGGGGCGGTGGTTGGCCTTCGGCCCGACAAGCTCAGCACAAGCGGAGAGCGGGGAACTGCTTCACGTTCGCGCATCTGGTTCTAACTTGCGCCGCGGCCGAGCGCTTCCGCGATCAGCCGGCGGGTGTTGGCCACGCCGTAGAGCGCGATGAAGCTGCCTATTCGCGGCCCCTGCGAAGAGCCGAGCAGCGTTTCGTACAGCGCCCGAAACCAGTCGCGGAGGTTTTCGATCCCGAACGCGGGGTTCTTGCCGATCTCATAGACCAGCGTCTGGAGTTGCTCGGCCGAAGCTCCTTCCGTTTGCCCGGCCAAAGCTCCCTCGAGCGCGCGCAGCGCCGCCGCTTCGTTCGCTGCGGGCGCGCGGCGGATCAGACCGGGCGCGACGAAATCGCGGCTGTAGGCGAGCGCCTTGCCGACCAGCTGGTCGAGCGCCGGATGCGCCTCGGGATCGGCATGCTCGACGTAGTTGGCGAGGTACGACCAGACCTGCTCGCGCGTCGCCCGCGCGCCGAGCACGCCGACCAGGTTGAGCAACAGGCCGTAGGTCACCGGCAGCTCGCGCGGCTCGCCCTGCCCCCTGGTCAGGTGCCAGACCGGGTTGCCCAATTGCTGCTCGACCGGCTGTTCGGGCAGCTTCTCGGCGAAC
>JAIVIY010000178.1 GCA_020200285.1 Novosphingobium sp.
TCGTCGGCGAGCTCGGCGTAGTCGCCGGTGAGCCAGCGGATCGCCATCCCCGGCGGAGTGTGCGCCCGGGCGGCCAGCTCGCTGCGCGGGTTGAGGTCGACCCCGACCAGCTCCACCTCGTGCCCGCGTTTCGCCGCCCAACCCGCGATCCGGCGCAGCATGTCGCCGTCGCCGAAGCCGACGTCGAGGATGCGCAGGCGCTTGCCGGGATGGGCGGCGAACGCGCGCCGTAGGAACCCCAGCGTCGGCCTGACCCCCAGCGTCACCGCGTTGACCCTGGCGAGGTCGCCGACCACCGCGGCGTAAGTCGCGGCGTCGAGGTCCGGCGCGTCCATCAGCTCGTCGGCGATGGCGCGCTCGCGCAAGCTCATGGCGCCGAGCGGAAGCCGAACCCTTCCGCGGCGAGGCCGGGGCCGAACGCCAGCGCGACCCCGCGCTCGACCGGCGGACCATCGAGCAGTCGGGCGAGCACGAACATCAGCGTCGACGACGACATGTTGCCGAAGTCCTCGAGCACCCCGCGCGAGGCGTCGAGCGCCTGCGCGTCGAGATGGAGGGAGCGCTCGACCGCGTCGAGGATCGACTTTCCGCCGGCGTGAACCGCCCAGCCGTCGACTTCGGACGGCGCGTGGCCCCCGGTCACGACCCGGGCGAAATCGGCGTCGGCGAGGCCGGCGGCGATGCGTCCCGGCACCTCGCCCGACAAGTGCATCGCGAAGCCGCGGTCGGTGATGTCCCAGCGGATCAGGTGCGCGGTATCGGGCAGCGTCGTCGCGAAGCCCTCGCCGAGTGCGAACCCGCTTGGCGCGGCGGTCACCAGCGCGGCGGCCGCGCCGTCGCCGAACTGGAGCATCGCCAACATCGGCTCGAGCTTGTCGGTCAGGCTGAGGTGGAGGCTGGAGAGTTCGACCGTCACCACCAGCACCCGCGACGCGGGCTCCGAACGGACGATATGCCGCGCGCTGCGCAACGCGACCACCGCCGCGTAGCAGCCCATGAACCCGACCAGCAGCCGCTCGACCGAGGGCGCCAGCCCGAACCGCGCGGCGATGATCTGGTCGATGCCCGGCGCGACGAAGCCGGTGCAGCTCGCCACCACCAAGTGGGTGACCCCGGCGAGCGACACCTGCTCGCCCAGCGCGGCGATCGCCTCGAGCGCCAGCTCGGGCGCGGCCTGGGCATAGAGCTCCATCCGCGCGCCGGTGCCGGGGAGCGGATCGCCGTGATAGAACCCGCCCGGATCGACCGGGCCCGGCCCCTCGCCCGCCTCGGGCAGGATCGACCAGCGGTGCGCGATTCCCGAGCGCTTGGCCATCCAGGATCAGCATGTGCCGGGCCTCGAAGCGCTTTGCGGCCCACGCCCCGAGCGGTGCACTGAGCACCCCGCCGATCAGCAGCCCAAGCGTTGCCCCGGCAAGATCGGCGACGCCGAGCTGAGCGATGAACGCCGCGGAAATCGCCACGGTCAGGAAGAATTCGACCGTGTTGACGGTGCCCACCACCTTGCGCGGTTCGGCGCCCTGGATCAGCAGGTTGGAGGTCACGACCGGGCCCCAGCCGCCGCCGCCGCCGGCATCGAGAAAGCCGCCGACGAAACCGAGCGGACGCACGAACTTCACCTTGCGCTTGGCCGGCACTCCATAGTTCAACCCGCGCCACAACAGGAACAGGCCGACACCGGTAAGGAACACCAGCACGAAAGGTTTGGCCACCGCCGCATCGATCGAAACCAGGCCATAAGCGCCGAGCACGCCCCCGAGCATCGCCGGCAATAGAAGCCGGCCGAACAGAGGCCAGTCGATGTTTCCGTGCAATACGTGGCTGAGCCCCGAAATGGCGCCGGTGAAGCACTTGACCACGTGCACTTTGGCCGAGGCCTGCGCCGGCGGCATCGCCAGAACCCCGACCAGCAAGGCGTTGGAGATCACTCCGAACGCCATGCCCAGCGCGCCGTCGACCAGCTGCGCGGCGAAGCCCACCGCGATGAACGGCAGCAAGGCGGCGAGGTCGAACGCGCCGAATTCCATCGTCGACTCCACGAAAGTCGACGGGTGCGGTAGAATTGGCCGGCAGACCCGGCGAGAACATTATTCGCGCCGGCGGCGAAGCGAAACTTTCGCACGCTGGACGCGGGCTCAGCGGACCACGACGCCCGCGCGCTCCCAGTCGAACGCGGCGAACAGCGCGCAATCGCCGCTTTCGAGCGAGACCGCGACGGTGTCGCCGCCGCGGTGCCAGCGGAACGGCAGGTAATAACGCGCGAACTCGCCCCGGCCGTCGGCGCGCACCGCCCAGTCGAGCGGCTTCATGTCGCCGTTGGAAAGGAACAGCCGCGCGGGCTCGCCCGAGCGGAGACCCGTCGCGGCGATGCGGAAGAACCGGCCTTCGCCGGTCACGCTGAGCCGGCACTCGCCGTCGCGGTCGCGCGCGACCTCGCTCCAGCCCGCATCGATCGGCTCGGCCGCGCGCGACGGCGCGGCGTCAACGAGGGCGAGGGCGGCGATTGCGAGTTTGTTCATGGCCGGTCTCCCGCGGCGGTTGGCCGCACTCGCATAACCCACCGCGAGGCATCCTGCTCCCGGCAATCGCGGGTCCGCGCCAGATCGGGACAGCGGATTGTCAGCGCGCGATCTCGCGCAGCCAGGCGGCGACGGGGTCTACGAACAGCTCCCAGCGCCGTTCGCCGCCCTTGCCGGCGTAAGCGGCGTAACGGTCGGGATAGATCAGCAGGCTGTGGTCTGCGCCCGCGATCTCGAGCCAGCGGGTCGAGCCCGGCCGCAGCCGTTCGACGGTGTCGACGATCGCGCGGTGGCCATGCAGCGCCTCGTACTGGTCGAACTCGCCGTAGACCACCATGACCCGTGCGTCGGTCTTCGCCCACGCGGCCAGCCAGTCCTTCTCCGCCGCCTGCCAGTGCCAGGCATAGGGCCTGCCGTAATGCGGCGGTTCGGACTTCGTTCCGAGCAGCGATGCCCAGACTCCGCGCAATTCCCGATGCGCGGCCTCGATCGCCGCGGGGGTCTGCCGCTGGTGCAGATAAAGCCGTTGAAAGGCGATCCGGCGGCGCATCTCGGCGTCGATCCGGGCGGGGTCGAACGCTTCCTGCCGCTCGAGCTGGTGGCGGTCGAAATTGACCATCCGCTCGAAGTAAGTCAGCGCCCCGCCGCCCTGGACGAGGATCCCGGCGACGCGCTTGCCTTGCGCGACCAGCGGCGCGGTGGTTGCGCCCAGGCTCGAGCCGTAGATCACCACCCGTTCGGGATCGACCCACGGGTGGCGGACCAGCGCATCGAAGGCCTCGCGATAGTGGCGCACCTCGGTGTCGTAATCGAGCTTGTCGCAGCCCGCTCCCTCGCTCTTGCCGGTGCCCGATCGCTCGACGCGGATCACCGCATATGCGGATCGGCGAGAAGACGCCATCCGCTACCTGGAAGCGGTTTCGCCTGAGCGGATACGGCACCCTGGTGATCTACAAAGGCAATCGGGAAGTCGCGCGCGGCACCCCGACCACCGAGCGAGCAGTCGCCGACCTCGTGCGCCGGGGGCTTTGAAGCAGCCCCTTGCAACCGATCGATGCGCGATCCTTGCGCATCGCTCGTCCCGTCCGATCCGACGCGCAAACCAGGACGCTCGCAAGCCATGTTCAAAACCGGGTTGTCGCGGCGATCAGCCAATCCGGCATCTGCGAAAGCGCGGCGGCTTCGAGCGCGCGGTCGAGGCCGGTCACCACCAACATGCCGACCGCCACCAAGGCCGCGCCGAACGCGGGCTTGGC
>JAIVIY010000010.1 GCA_020200285.1 Novosphingobium sp.
GGGCGGGGCCGCCGGTCAGGCCGACCGCTCCGGCGCGAAGGTCGGCCATGATCGCGCGGGTGGCGATCGCCGCGCCGATGCTCGCGGGGGTGAACGGCTTGCCGGTGTTGCCGATCACGGTCGCCCCGGCCTTGAGGCAGCGGTCGGCGAGGAGGATGTCGGCGGTGACCACCACCGCGCCCGCGTCGGCGTTGCCGGCGATCCAGTCGTCGGCGGCGTCGAACGCGCCGCTCACCGTCACCCGCTCGACCAGCGGATGCTCGGGGACGCGGATCCGCTGGTTGCTGACCACCTTGACCGGCACGCCGCGGCGCATGGCGACGCGGTACGCCTCGTCCTTGACCGGGCAGGCGTCGGCGTCGACCAGGATGCGGAGCGGCTCCATCCGGCGGCGCGGCGGCGCGCCGCTAGTTCTTCATGTTGTCGAGGCCCTTGACCACCCCGGCCTTCTGGCTCGGCTGCGAGGCGTTGGTCTTCTTCGGCTTCTCCGCCTTGGGCTTGCGGATTTCCTTGTTCGATTTCTTCTGGCCCTTGGCCATCGTCGTTCTCCGGTCGGGCGGGAGCGCCCATCGCGCCAACTTAGGCGCATCGCGGCGCGATGGCGAGCGGGCATGAGGCCGCCGTGGACTCGCCGGGCCGGCCGGGCTACGCTGCGCGGCGCGGTCGCGGCCCGGTTTCAGGGGGGAATGACGATGCGCGAATTTCGGACCGATCGGGGACTCGTCCTCTCGCGACGGACCTTCGCCGCGGGCGCCGCGGCCGCCTTCGCCGCGCCCAGCGCGCTCGCCGCAACTCTGCCGGCGACCGAGGAATCGCCGATGGGGCCGTTCTACCCGGGCGACTACCGCGGCGAGAGCGACTTCGACCTGACCCGGATCAAGGGCCACGCCAACCGCGCCAAGGGCCAAGCGATCGAGGTCGCCGGCCGCGTGCTCGACCGCCGCGGCAACCCGGTGCGCGGGGCCCGGCTCGAGCTGTGGCAATGCAACGCCGCGGGGCGTTACGCCCACCCCAACGAGGTCGCCACCGCCCCGCTCGACCCCGACTTCCAGGGCTTCGCCCGCCTCGTCAGCGATGCGCAAGGCGGCTGGCGGATCGTCACGATCAAGCCCGCGGCCTACGATTCGCCGATCGGCCGGCGCACCCCGCATCTCCACTGGGACGTCCGCGGCCGCGCCCATCGCCTGACCGCGCAGATGTATTTCCCCGAGGACGCCGAGAGCAACGCGGCGGACACGCTCTACCGCCAGCTCGGCGGCGGCGCGGCGACCTCGACCGCGCGCGTCGACGGCGCCGGGCGCTACGCCTGGGACATCGTGCTGATGGACGGCTGAGGGGTGCAATTAGGTGTTTGGGCCGACCCGTGCTAGACCCTCGCGGCTGACGTCAGAATTGTGACGGACATCGGCGCTCCACGGGCTTGCCCACGGATTCGACGACTTCCTTTCAACGACACGACCTCTCGCATCCGCCGTTTCGCACTTTCGCTGAGCGGCTCACTCGTTTCTTGAAAGGAAACGGCCATGCCTATCGGCACCGTCAAATTCTTCAATTCCGACAAGGGTTACGGCTTCATCGCCCCCGACGGCGGCGGCGAGGACAGCTTCGTCCACATCAGCGCGGTCCAGGCCGCCGGGATGGACACCCTCAACAAGGAGCAGCGCGTCTCCTACGAGGTCGAGCAAGGCCGCAACGGCAAGAAGTCGGCGGTCAACCTGACCGCGGCCTGAGGCCCGATACTCCGGACGGCGGCGGCGCTGCGCGTCGCCGCCGTTCGAACACGAACTTACAGGAGCGGCCGATGACCGGAACCCGCGAATTCTACCTCGCCCGGGCCGAGGAATGCGCGGCCGAGGCAGCGTCCGCCCCGCTCGCCAACGTCCGCGACCGCGCACTCCGCTCCGAAGCCGCCTGGCGGACGATGGCCGCGCGCCAGGACCGCATCGCCGAGCAGCGCGTCGTCGCCGAGGCCGCGCGGCAGGAGCGTCTCGCCGGCGAGGCGTGAGCCTCCGCAATTTTTCTCAGATCAGGCCCTTGGCCTTGAGGCTGACGTGGCCCTCGCGTCCGACGATCACGTGGTCGTGGACGGTCACTCCCAACAAACGCCCGGCTTCGGCGATGCGCTGGGTGATCTGGATGTCGGCGCGGCTCGGCTCGGGCGATCCGCTCGGGTGATTGTGGACCAGGATCAGCGCGGTGGCGCCGAGGTCGAGCGCCTTGCGGATCACCTCGCGCGGATGGATCGCGGCCTCGTCGATCGAGCCGTCGCCGACCAGGTGGTCGAGGACCAGGCGGTTGCGGACGTCGAGGTAGAGCACCCGCACCCGCTCGACCGTGAGGTGCGCCATGTCGATCGTCAGGTAGTCGATCAGCGCCTGCCAGCTGCCCAGCACCGGCTGCTCGCGCACCGCCTGGCGGGCGAGCCGCCGCGCCGCGACCGCGACGATGGCGAGCGCCGCCGCGCTGGTCTCGCCCATCCCGGGATGGTTGGCGAGCGCCTTGGGATCGGCGTTGAGCACGCCCGCGAGGCTGCCGAAGCGGCTCAGCAACGTCCGCGCCAGCGGCTTGACGTCGCGCCGCGGGATCGCGCCCATCAGCAGGAACTCGACGATCTCGTGGTCGCCGAGCGCCTCGACCCCGCCGGCCAGCAGGCGCTGGCGCAGCCGCGCGCGGTGGCCCGCGGCGGGGTGGGGGACGGGCTCGGGCGCGGCGAACAGCTCGCCCCCGTCCGCCTCGTTCAGCCCCCGTGCAACCATTCGCGCGCCTCGTGCGTTGGATTGCCCAGCATTGCGCGAGGGGCGCCGGGCTTGCAAGTGTAGGGGCGGATGGCGGAAAACGATTCCCTCGGCGCCCCGCTCGAGCAAGTGCTCGAGAGCGCCCCGCCCGACGAGACCCCGCCCGAGCGCGAGCGCCGTTACGGCCGGCTCGCCAAGGCGCTGGCGATCTTCGCGCTGGTCGTCGCGCTGGCGTTCGCGATCGTCTGGACCCAGCGCGAGCTGATCGCCAACAACGTCATCGGCAACGAGCTCGAGAGCCGCGGCATCCCGGCGACCTATCGGGTCGAGCGGATCGGCGCGCGGCGCCAGGTGCTCGCCGACATCGTCGTCGGCGACCCGGCGCGGCCCGACCTGACGGTCAGGCGCGCCGAAGTGCGGCTGAACTACCGCCTCGGTTTCCCGACGATCGGGCGGATCACGCTGGTCGAGCCGCGGCTCTTCGGCACTTACCGCGGCGGCAAGCTGAGCTTCGGCAGCCTCGATCCGCTGATCTTCCGCGACACCGGCAAGGCCTTCGAGCTGCCGCGGCTCGACATGCGGATCCGCGACGGCCGCGCGCTGCTCGAGACCGACTACGGTCCGCTCGGGTTCAAGGCCGAAGGCGAGGGCAGGCTCGACGACGGCTTCGAGGGCATGGTCGCGGTGGCCGCGCCGCGGCTCGCCGGGTTCGGCTGTCAGGCAGAGCGGGCAAGCTATTACGGCGCGATCCGCATCCGCGACGAGCGCCCGGCGCTGACCGGTCCGCTGCGGATCGGCTCGCTGTCGTGCCCCGGCCGCGCGCTCGCGCTGGAGAATGCCTCGGTGCGGATCGCCAGCACGTTCGATCAGGACATCCGCGGCGCCGAAGGACGCGCGCGGCTGGCAGGCGGGCGGCTGGCGTGGGGCGGCTACCGCGCCGCCGCGTTCGATCTCGCCAATCGCTTCACTTATCGCGACGACGCGCTGACCCTGCGGGTCGATGGCTCGCTGGCGGGGGTGGCGACGCCGCAGCTGGGGCTCGGCCGGCTCGCGACCGAAGGCACGCTGCGCGCGCGCGACGACTTCGCCCGCGTCGAGTTCCAGGGCTCGCTCGACGGCACCGGCGTGCGCCTCGGCACGGGGCTCGACCGGGCGCTGGCCGGGGCGCAGGCGGGCACGCAAGGCACCTTGCTCGCGCCGCTGCTCGCCCGCTTCCGCGGCGCGATCGCCCGCGAGGCCAGAGGCGGGCGCCTGCTCGCCGAGCTCGACGTCCGCAAGACCGGCGCGCTGACCACGGTGGTGGTGCCCCAGGCGAGCCTGTCCGGCGGCAGCGGGGAAACGCTCGCCGCGTTGTCGCGCTTCTCGCTGACCTCGGGCGGCGGAGGGGCGCCGCGGCTGGCGGGGAACTTCTCGACCGGCGGACCCGGCCTGCCGCGGATCGCCGGGCGGATGGAGCGGCTCGAGGATGGCCGCGCGGTGTTCCGCATGGCGATGGCCGAGTACCGCGTCGGATCGTCGAGCCTGGCGCTGCCGCGGCTGGCGCTGGCGCAAGCCGACGACGGCTCGCTCGGCTTCGCCGGCGAGGCGCGGGCGAGCGGACCGCTGCCCGGCGGCTTCGCGCAAGGCCTGGTGGTGCCGGTCGACGGCAACCTCGCCGCCGACGGGGCGCTGGCGCTGTTCCGCCGCTGCACCGCGCTGCGCTTCGACCGGCTCACCCTCGCCAGCCTGACGCTCGAGCGCCGCGGGCTGACGCTGTGCCCGCAGCGCGGCCGGCCGATCGTGCGCTACGCCGGCGGCGCGCTGAGCATCGCCGCGGGCGCGCCCTCGCTCGATCTCGCCGGGCGGCTCGGCCAAACCCCGGTGCGGATCGCCAGCGGACCGATCGGCTTCGCCCATCCGGGCGTGCTGACCGCGCGCCGGCTCGACGTCGCGCTTGGCCCGACGGCGACCGCCTCGCGGTTCCGCGTCTCGAACCTCGAGGCGCGGATCGGCAACGAGATCGCCGGGACGTTTGAGGACGCCGACGTGCGCCTGTTCGCGACGCCGCTCGATCTGGTCGAAGCCGATGGACGCTGGCGCTACGCCAACGACCGCCTGTCGATCACGGATGCCGACTTCCGCCTGCTCGACCGCCGCGATCCGCCGCGCTTCGCCCCGCTCGTCGCCCAGGATGCCGCGATGACGCTGTTCGCCAATGAGATCGACGCCAAGGCATTGCTTCGCCACGCCGCCAGCGGGCGCGACGTGGCGCTCGCCACGATCCACCATGATCTTGCCAGGGCGCGCGGCTACGCCGATCTCGCCGTCACCGGCTTGCGCTTCGATCCCGCATTCCAGCCCGCTGACATCTCTCGCCTGGCGCTGGGCACTATCGCCAACGCCCGTGGCACCGTCACGGGCACCGGGCGGATCGACTGGACGCCCGGCGGGGTGACCAGCCGCGGTCGCTTCTCGACCGAAAACCTCGATTTCGCCGCGGCGTTCGGGCCGGTGACCGGAATGTCGGGCACGGTCGAGTTCACCGACTTGCTCGGCCTGGTCACGGCGCCGGACCAGGAAGTGCGGGTCGCTTCGCTCAATCCAGGGATCGAGGTTACTGAAGGCGTGATCCGATTTGAGCTCAATGGCAGCCGGCTGATGCTCAAGGGCGCGAGCTGGCCGTTCCTTGGCGGTCGCTTGAGCCTGGCGCCGACCACGCTCAACCTGGGCGTTTCGGAAGCGCGCAAGTACACGCTACTGATCGAGGGTCTCGACGCCGCGCGCTTCGTCGAGCGGATGGGATTTGCCAACCTCCAGGCCAGGGGGATCTTCGACGGGGAGCTGCCGCTCGTGTTCAGCGCTGCCAACGCATCCGACCAGGTCGCGGCGGCGGTCGGGACGATTCTCGGCATCGGCACCGAGCAGGCGGTCGCGGCGGCGCAGTCGACTCCGGGAAGCGGCAGGATCGAGAACGGCCAACTGCGCTCCCGCCCGCCCGGCGGCAACGTCTCCTATATCGGCGAGCTCACCTACCGCGACCTCTCGCCGATGGCCAACTTCGCCTTCCAGACACTGCGCTCACTCGATTATCGGACGATGGACATCACCCTGAACGGCTCGCTCGAGGGCGAGATCGTCACCCAGGTCCGCTTCGACGGGGTGCGGCAGGGACCCGGGGCCAAGCGCAACATCCTGACTCGCGCGGTCGCCGACCTGCCGATCCGGATGAACGTCAACATCCGCGCGCCGTTCTATCAGTTGATCACCAGCTTCAAGGCGCTCTACGACCCGGCCTTCGTCAAGGATCCGCGCACGCTCGGTCTGATCGATGCGCAAGGCCGGCCGATTCCCCGTCCCGCTCCGTCGCCGAACTCCCAGCAACCCGGCATTCAGCCCCCCGAAAGCGAGAAAGTGCCATGATCAGCCCGCGATTGACCCACTCGGCCAAGGCTGCGACTGTCGAAGCCATGCAGGGTGGGAAACGATCGAGGCGAAGCCGTCTTGCGGTTTTGCCGGTGGTGGGCGCGATGGCGCTGGGGGCTTGCGTATCGGTCAAGGCGCCAGACAAGCCGATCGTCATCGAGCTCAACATCAACATCCGTCAGGAGGTGGTTTACCGCCTGGCGGAGGACGCGAAGAACACGATCGAGAGCAACCCGGAGATATTCTGAACATGGCCCGCAAGTTCGTTACCCGAGTGATCCGCCACCAGGCGCTGCGCAGTTTGGCGCTGGGGCTCGGCGGCGTGGCGGTGACGGCGGGCGCGTTCGCGCCGGGAATGGTCATGGCGCAGAGCCGCGATCCGGCTTACGCGGCTGCGCGCGCGTCGGGCCAGGTCGGCGAAAAAATGGACGGCTATCTCGGCTTCGTCGTCACCCCCGGCGCGGCGTTGCGCGCGCTCGTCGACGACATCAACATCAAGCGCAAGGCGGCTTACGCCGCCAAGGCCCAGGCCAACAACGCCACGATCGAGGAATACGCGCTGACCAGCGGCTGCCAGCTGATCCTCAACACCCGCCCGGGCGAGAAGTATCAGGTGCCCAACGGCAGTTGGCAGACCCGCGGCGCCGGCGCGCCGCAGCGCGACAGCCGTTGTCCGTAGGCTCGCAAGGGCTCACGCGTTGAATTGTTACCGCCAGGCGCCTCTCCCCGGCGGGGAGAGGTAGCGCAGCTTGCCCCGCAAGGGGCTAGCGGAGCTGGGAGAGGGGGCTCCACGCGGGGGGCGGGGCGGACCCCCTCTCCAACTACGGCTAGGCTCCTTCGTAGCCAAGCCTTCGGTATCCTCTCCCCGCCGGGGAGAGGGCAAGGGTTCTCAATCGCAATAGGCACCGCTAAGCGCGGCGGCCATGCCCGTCGCCACGCTCGCCGATTTCACCGACGCCGACGCTTGCCCGCGGCTGGTGGTCAAGGTCGGCTCGGCGCTGCTGGTCGGCGAGGACGGCGCGCCGCGCCGCGCCTGGCTCGAGACGCTGGTCGCCGAGCTCGCCGCCGCGCACGGCCGCGGCCAGCAGGTCATCGTGGTCAGCTCGGGCGCGATCGCGCTGGGTGCTCGCAAGCTCGGGCTGGGCAAAGGCGGACGCGGCAGCCTCGCCGACGCGCAGGCCGCCGCCGCGGTCGGCCAGATCGCGCTCGCCGGGCTGTGGGCCGAGCTGTTGGCAGCGCACGCGATCACCGCCGCGCAGCTGCTGCTGACGCTCGACGACCTCGAGGAGCGCCGCCGCTACTTGAACGCCACCGCCACGCTCGGCCGCCTGCTCGCCGCGGGCGCGGTGCCGGTGATCAACGAGAACGATTCGGTCGCCACCCACGAGATTCGCTTCGGCGACAACGACCGGCTCGCCGCGCGCGTCGCCCAGGCCGCGGGCGCGAGCGGAGTGCTGCTGCTGTCCGACGTCGACGGGCTCTACGACCGCAACCCGGCCAAGCCCGATGCGCAGCTCCTCCGCCTCGTGCGCGGGGTCACGCCCGAGGTCCACGCGATGGCCGACCAACGCGCGGGCTCGGGCGTGGGCTCGGGCGGGATGACCTCGAAGCTCCAGGCCGCCGAGATCGCCGAGCGCGCGGGGATCGCGATGGCGATCGTCGGCGGCAAAGCCGACGCGCCACTGGCCAGCGCGCTGGCCGAAGGCACCGGCACCTTGTTCCTGCCCCGCCGCCGCGATCCCGCGCGCAAGTCGTGGCTGGGGGGACGGTTGCGCCTCAAGGGCGCGCTCGTCGTCGACGACGGCGCGGCACGCGCGCTGGCGCGCGGCAGCAGCCTGCTAGCCGCCGGCGTCACCGCGGTCGAGGGCGGGTTCGCGCGCGGTGACGCGGTCGCGGTCAAGGACCGCACCGGCCACCTGCTCGCGCACGGCCTCGCCGAATACGATGCGGAGGAGTGCGCCCGGCTGCAAGGCACCCAGTCCGCCGAGCACGCCGCGATCCTCGGCTACGCGCCGCGCAGCGCGGTGATCCACCGCGACCAACTGGTGGTCCTGTGACGATCGCGGTGACCGGCGCGACCGGGTTCGTCGGGCAGGCGTTGCTCGACCGCGCGGCCGAGGCCGGGCTCGAGATCAGGGCGCTGGCGCGCAAGCCGCAGGCGCAGCGAGCGCGTGTCGAGTGGATCGAGGGCGACCTCGACGACCAGGCCGCGCTCGCCCGGCTGGTCGCCAAGGCCGAGGCGGTGATCCACATCGCCGGGGCGGTCAACGCGCCCGACGCCGCGGGCTTCATCGCCGGCAACGTCACCGGCACGCTCAACCTGGTCACCGCGGCGATGCTCGCGGCGACCCCGCGCTTCCTCCACGTTTCCTCGCTTTCGGCGCGCGAGCCCCAGCTCTCGGCGTACGGCGCGTCGAAGCGCAAGGCCGAGAAGGTGGTCATGGCCAGCCCGCTCGACTGGACGATTCTGCGCCCGCCCGCGGTGTATGGCCCGCGCGACCGCGAGATGCTCGACTTGTTCCGCTTCGCCCGCTCGGGGCTCGTGCCGCTGCCGCCGCGCGGCCGGATGGCGGCGATCCACGTCGACGATCTGGCGCGGCTGCTGCTGGCGCTGGCTCCAGCGGGCGAGGACGTTTCGCACAAAGTGTTCGAGGCCGACGACGGCCACCCCGGCGGCTGGACCCACAAGAGCTTCGCCAAGGCGATCGGCTGGGCGGTGGGCAAGCGGATCACTCCGCTGGCGCTGCCCGCGTTCGCCTTGCGCGCCGCCGCGCGCGGCGACCGCATGCTGCGCCGCGCCGCGGCCAAATTGACCGAGGACCGCGTCGGCTACATGTGTCACCCCGACTGGAGCGTGCGCGACGAGGCGCGGCCGCCGGCGGAGCGGTGGACGCCGCGGATCGGCACGCGCGAGGGCTTGAAGGCGACCGCGCGGTGGTACCGCGAGGCGGGATGGCTCTGACCTCGCGATTCGACACCCATCAACCCCGAGCCTAGGCTCCTCCCGGGATCGCGAGTCGCGCTGGCGGAAGGCCATCGCATCGATCACGATTAGGGGAGACGTCACATGAAGCGCATTATCGCAATCGCCGCCTTGGCGAGCGTCGCGGCTTGCTCCGAGCGGGCGGCCGCGCCCGAGCCGACCAGCGAAGCCGCCGCCGAAAGCACGACCGCTGCTGTCGCGGAGACGGTGGCCGCCGACGGCAAGCCTTCGGTCGGCACGTACAAGGTGACCACCAGCGACGGCAAGGTGTTCATGGAAGAGGTCAAGGCCGACGGCACCTACGTCCAGACGCAGGACGGCAAAGTCGTCGAGACCGGCAAGTGGGTGCAGAAGTCGCCTTCGCAGTACTGCTACACCAAGGACGCGGAAGGGGCCAAGGAGAAGTGCAACACCGAGCAGGTCGACGCGAACGGTGTGTGGACCTCGGTCGACCCGGAAGGCAAGACCGCGACGGTCGAGCGCGTCACGGCCTGACCCGCCGCTAGAGGAAGGGTTCGTAGCCCGGCGGCAGCTCGCCGTCGGGCGTGCCGGGCACGTGGATGCCGCATTCGGTCTTGTCCCAGCCCTTCCACCGGCCCGAGCGCGCATCCTCGCCGGGCGCGACCTGGCTCGTGCAGGGCGAGCAGCCGATCGAAGGGTAGCCTTCGACGACCAGCGGGTGCGGCGGCAGGTCATGCGCCTCGACATAGGCGTCGAGCTCGGCTTTCGACCAGTTCGCCAAGGGATTGAGCTTGAGCCGGCCGAGCGCATCGCTGCGGTCGATCTCGAAGCGCGGCAGCCCGGCGCGGGTGGCCGCCTGGAAGCCCTTGCGCCCGGTGATCGTCGCGTCGAACCCGGCGAGCGCGCGGGCGAGCGGCTCGACCTTGCGGATCTCGCAGCACCCGTCGGGATCGTACGACCAGCGCAAGCCGCTGGCGTCGCGCTCGGCGAGGCGCGCGGGGTCGGGCTCGACGATGACGAGGTTGCTCAACCCGAGCCGCGCGACCAATTCGTCGCGATAGGCGATCGTCTCGGGGAAGTGCTTGTGCGTCTCGAGGAAGACAACCGGCGTGGCCGGATCGACTTGCGCGACCAGGTGGAGCAGCACCGCGCTCTCGGCGCCGAAGCTGGAGACCACCGCGATCCGGCCGGCGAAGCCTTCGCCGAACACCGTGCGCAGCATGTCGCGCGCCTCGACCCCGGCGAAGCGCGCGTTCAGTTGCGCGACGTCGGCCGCGGTGAAGCGCGGGCCGGTGTCGATCACGTCGCGGCGGCGCACGGCCTCATGCATGCCGGAGCTTCCAGATCGGCACCGCCCAAGGAGAATCGGGGGGGTCGGCCGCGTGCTGATAGACGTGCGGATAGCGATTGAACGCGAGCTCGGCCTCGGCCGGGTCGATCGGCGAATCGGGCGCGAAGCTGTCGAAGCCGCAGCGGCGCATGAACGCCAGAAGGTCGAGCAGGACGTCGCCCGTGGCCTTTAGCTCGCCGGTGTAGCCGGCCTCGCGCAGGATCCGCGCCGAGGAGAAGCCGCGGCCGTCGCGGAACCTGGGAAAGTCGATCTCGACCAGGCGGACGCGGTCGAGCGCGGGGATCAGCAGGCGCACGTCGTCGCCGGCCTCGATCCGCACCGAGTTGGCGTTCGCCTGCTCGAGGAACGCGCCGAGGCTGACCGCGGGCTCGTCGGCTTGCTGGTCGTCGCGGAAACGAAGCGGGTTCTCAGCCATAGATCGCCTCCTTGAACGGCTCCATCCCGACGCGGCGGTAGGTGTCGAGAAAGCGCTCGCCGGGCTCGCGGACCGCGCGATAGCGCTCGATCGCGCGCTCGACCGCGTCGACCACGCCGTCCTCGTCGAAGCCGGGGCCGGTGATCTTGGCCGGGGTGGTGTCCTCCGCGCCCGAGCCGCCGAGCAGCAGCTGGTAGTTCTCGGTGCCCTTGCGGTCGACGCCGAGGATGCCGATGTGCCCGGCGTGGTGGTGGCCGCAGGCGTTGATGCAGCCCGAAATCTTGATCTTGAGCTCGCCGAGGTCGCGCTGGCGGTCGATGTCGGCGAAGCGCTCGGCGAGCTTCTGCGCGACCGGGATGGAGCGCGCGTTGGCGAGGCTGCAATAATCGAGCCCGGGGCAGGCGATGATGTCGCTGACCAGGTCGAGGTTGACGTCGGCGAGGCCGGCTTCGTCGAGCGCCTGCCACACCGCGTAAAGGTCGCTCTTGCGGACGTGCGGCAGCACCAGGTTCTGCGCATGGGTCGCGCGCAACTCGTCGAAGCTGTAGCGCTCGGCGAGGTCGGCGACGAGGTCCATCTGCTCGGCCGAGATGTCGCCGGGGATGCCGCCGATCGGCTTCAGGCTGATGTTCGCGATCGCATATCCCGGCGCCTTGTGCGCGGCGACCTGGCGGTCGACCCATAGCGCGAAAGCGGGGTCCGAACGATCGATCTCTCCGGACAGCCCGGTCTCGAACGGCGGCGGGGCGAAATAGGCCGCGATGCGGTCGTACTCGGCCTGCGGGAAGTCGGTGCCGAGCGTCACGAAATGCGCGAACTCTTCCTCGACCTGGCGCGCGAACTCCTCGGCGCCGAGCTCGTGGACCAGGATCTTCATCCGCTGCTTGTGGATGTTGTCGCGCCGGGCGTGGCGGTTCCACCGGTCACCGCGATCTTGAACTTGCGCGGCAGGTAGCTGAACTCGGGGTGGAAGGTGGTCATCTGCCGCAGCATCTCGCACCACGGCCGCGGGTCGATGATCTCGTCCGCCGCGGCGCCCGCGTACTGGTCGGCGGAGATGTTGCGGATGCTCTCGCCGCTGGTCTGGATCGCGTGCATCTCGACCTTGGCCAGCTCGGCGAGGATGTCGGGCGCTTCCTCCAGCTTGATCCAGTTGTACTGGATGTTCTGCCGGGTGGTGAAATGGCCGTAGCCGCGGTCGAACCGCCGCGCGATCTCGGCCAGCGTGCGCATCTGGCGGCTGTCGAGCGTGCCATAGGGAATCGCCACGCGCAGCATGTAGGCGTGTAGCTGGAGGTAGAGCCCGTTCTTCAGCCGCAGCGGCTTGAACTGGTCGTCGGTGAGGTGGCCGTCGATCCGGCGGCGCGTCTGGTCGCGGAACTCCTCGACGCGGGCGTCGACCATTGCCTGGTCGTAGTGGTCGTAGCGGTACATCAGATCACCCAGGCTCCGGCCGCCGGGTCGGCGGGCTTCAGCGTCAGGTCGGGGCGCACGGTCGGCCCCAATGCGCGGATGCGGTCCTTGATGTGCGCCGGGCGGACGCCGTCGGCATCGCGCACCGCGTCGATCACGTAGCCGCCGTTGACGCGGCACGCGGCGTCCTCGACCGCGAGGATCTGGTCGCTGTGATCGCCGACGTCGGCGGCGTCCTCGACGTGGATCGACCAGTCGCTGCCGGTCCACCAGATCACCGCGCCGGTCGTGAGGTCGTTGCCGGTGAGGATTTTCATGCCGCGGCCTCCGCGAGCGCGGTCAGCGCGGCCTCGGACCCGCGCGCCGCCACGGTGCCGACGACGATCACCGCGGGACTCCTGACCTTCTCGCGCGTCATCAGTGCGCCCAGCCCGGCGAGCGGGCCGCGCAGCACGCGCATCTGCGGACGGCAGGCGTTCTCGATCACCGCGACGGGCATATCGGGAGCCAGGCCGTCGGCGATCAATTTCTCGGCGATCGCTTCGGCGGTGGCCACGCCCATGTAGATCACCAGCGTCCGCCCGACCCCGGCGAGACCCGCCCAGTTCTGCCCGGACAAGCCCTTGCATTGCCCGGCGACGAAGCTGACCACGCTGGCCTCGTCGCGATGGGTCAGCGGGAGCTGCGCCGCCGCCGCGGCGCCGAGCGCGGCGCTGATGCCTGGAACCACCTCGACCGTAATGCCCGCGGCGCGGCACGCCTCGAGTTCCTCGCCCCCGCGGCCGAACACGAACGGATCGCCGCCCTTGAGGCGCACCACGTCGTTGCCGGCCAGCGCCTCGCGCACCAGCAGCGCGTTGATCGCGTCCTGCGGCAGCGAATGGCGCGCGCGCTGCTTGGCCACCGACACCATCCGGCAGCCGGGCCGCGCCATCGCCAGGATCGCCGGGTCGACCAGCCCGTCGTGGACGATCAGCTTTGCGTTCATCACCAGCCGCGCCGCGCGCAGCGTGAGCAGGTCGGGATCACCGGGTCCGGCGCCGACGAGATGGACCGTTCCGGTTCTGGCAGGGGCTTCGCGCATCGTCGCGCAGATGCGTCCGACGCCGGCGATCCGCCAGCGAGAATGGGTTGGGCTCAGCCTAGGTCAGCTTTAGCGCAGCGAACCCGCGTTCGAGATCGGCGATGAGATCGTCTGAGTCCTCGAGCCCGACCCACAGCCGCACCGCGCAGCGCTCGGCCGGATCGCAGCCGGCGGGCGGCCACGGCATCGCCGCGCGGTCGCGCTCGGGATGGACGCCAAGCACCAGGCTTTCGAACCCGCCCCAGCTGTAGCCGATCCCGAACAGTTCGAGCGCGTCCACAAAGCGGTCGCGCGCCGCCCGGTCGGCGCCCTTGAGCAGGAAGGTGAACAGCCCGCAGCCGCCGGTGTAGTCGCGCTGCCACAGCTCATGACCCGGCGCGCCGGGCAACATCGGGAACAGCACTTGCGCGACTTCGGTCCGCTCGCGCAGCCACTCGGCGATCTTGAGCGCGCTCTGGCTCGATCGCTCGAGCCGCACGTCCATCGTCCGCAGCCCGCGCAGCGCCAGCGCGCAATCGTCGGGCGAGGCCTGCTGGCCGAGCAGCAGCGAGCGCTTGCGCAGCCGCGGATAATACTCGGCGTTGGCGGTGACGCTGCCGAGCATCAGGTCGGAATGTCCCCCGACGTGCTTGGTCAGCGCGAGGATCGACAGGTCGACCCCGTGGGCCAGCGCCTGGAACCCGGTCGGCCCGGCCCAGGTGTTGTCGAGCAGCACCGCCAGGCCGCGCGCCTTGGCCGCCGCCGCCAGCGCGGGCACGTCGCAGACCTCCATCGACAGACTGCCGGGGCTTTCGAGCAGCACGGCACGGGTCCGCTCGGCGATCAGGGCTGGAAATCCCGCGAGATCGAGGGGATCGAAGAACCGCGCCGCTATCCCGTAATCCTTGAGCGCATGGAGCGCGGCACTGCGCGTGGGGTCGTACGAATTGTCCGCGATCAGCACCTCGTCGCCGGCCTTGAGCACGCTGAGCAGAGCCACCACCGGCGCGGCGAGCCCGGTCGGATAGAGCATCGTCCCCGCGGCGCCCGGCTCGAGCGCAGTCAGCGCCTCGGCCAGCGCCCACTGCGTCGGCCCGCCGCGCGCGCCGTAATGGAACACTCCGTCGGCGTTGACGTGGCGCCCAGCTTCCTGCGCCGCGCTGTCCTCGTAGAGATAAGTGCTCGCCCGCCACACCGGCGGGTTGACGGCTGCACCGGTCCACTCGGGCTTGCGCCCGGCCCCGACCAGGCGGGTGGCGGATGACAATTCGCGATGCTTGCCTTTACCCACGTCCGCTCAGCCTGAGCTTGTCGAAGGCCACGCGAAAACGCTGGCCGCGCGCGCGTGCTTGGACAAGCTCAGCACGAGCGGAGATTGAATGTCATGCCGCTCCCGTCGCCTTGGGCGTGTCGGGATCGGCGCCCCATTCGCTCCAGCTGCCATCGTAGAGCGCGACGTCGTCCTTGCCGAGGCGGTGAAGCCCGAACGCCAGCACGCTCGCGGTCATCCCGCTGTTGCAACTGGTCACCACCGGCTTGGCGAGATCGAGCCCCGCGCCCTCGAACGCGGCCTTGAGCGCCTTTTCGTCCCTCATCGTGCCGTCGGGGTTGAACAGCGCCGAATGGGCCACGTTGCGCGCCCCGGGGATATGCCCGCTGGCCATGCCGGGGCGCGGATCGGGCGTTTCGCCGGTGAACCGGCCCGCGTCGCGCGCGTCGACGACCTGCTCCGCTTTCTCGTGCAGGTTCCTGAGCATGTCGGCCTTGGTCCGGACGTTCTTGTCGTCCTGCCACACGGTGAAGTGGCGGTGGCGCAGGGTCTGCTTGCCCTGCTCGACCTTGCGGCCCTCGCGGTTCCACTTGGCGAGCCCGCCGTCGAGGATCGCGACGTCGTGCGCGCCGAACATGCGCAGCATGAACCACGCGCGCGCCGCGCTGCGCACGGTGCTGTCGTCGTAGAGCACGATCCGGCTGCCGTCGCCCAGGCCGAGGCTCTGCATCCGGCTGGCGAACTTTTCGGGCGGGGGCAGCGTGTTGGGAACGTTCGACGAGCTGTCGACCAGGTCGGTCAGGTCCATGAACACCGCGCCGGGGATGTGGCAGGCCTCGTACTCGGCCGCGGCGTCGCGGCCGGTGTGGGGCAGGTGCCAGCTGGCGTCGACGATCCGCAAGTCGCTCGCGCCGAGCTCGTTTGCCAGCCATTCGGTCGAAACCAGCGATTCCATGCGCGCGCTCCTGCTCGTTCGCCCGTCTTCCCCGCGGGCAGGGCGAAAAGGCTTAGTCGCGAGGCTTGGCGCCGTCGAGGTGGAAAAACCGCCCTAGGCGGCGGACAGCAGGTGCTGGCCGAGCCGCGAATAATTGCGCGGACCGAGGTCGAGGCGGAACGGCTGGAGCTTGCGGTTCGCGCCGGGCTCCTGCCCGATCAGATAAGTGCCGCCGCCCTCGACGGTGACCCCGGTCGGCGCCAGGCCGCGCGCGCGCAAGCGGGCGAGCGGCACGAAGAACGCCGCGTTGCCGCGGCGGATCGGGGTGATCGAGACCAGCGGCAGGCGGACCTCGCCGCCCAGCGTCACGCTTTCGCCCGGCGCCAGCGCGGGGACGCGGTGCAGCTCTGGCAGCACCGCCGCGAACGTGCCGAACAACGGCTCGTGCGGGCGCGAGGCGTGGGCGGCGATCATGTCGCCCTCGATCCGCACGTCGCGCGCCACGCGGGAGCTGCGGTTGGTCACCGCGAGCCGGTAGGCCAGCGTGGTGTTCATCAGCGTCGCGCTCATCCGCGTCGCCTCGAGCGTCAGGTGCAGCCCGGTGTGCGGCTCTGCCGGCGACACTGGAGCCACCGGCGCCGGCGCGGGCTCGGGCTTGGGCTCGACCAGGCGCGGGCGCTCGATTTCGACCACTCGCGGGGCGACCGCGCGGTTGCGGAAATGCCGGCTCCAGGCCAGCCACCCGCCCGCTCCCAACAGCAGCGCGAGCGCGCCGAGCGCCAGCCACAGCCCGATGCCGTCCCGCTCGGCGACCAGATCGAGGTTGCGCGGCTGGTAAGCGCGTGGCGCGCGCGTTGCCGGCGCGGAGGCCGCCGCGGGCGGGGTGTCGGCGAAGACTTGCCCCCGGTCATCGGGCGCGGGCAGCGGTGACGTCGCTCCCCGGGGCAGCGGCGCGGGACGCGTTGCGGTGGACTGCGGTCGAGCGGCGACGTCGGTCGCGGCCTCGGCCGGCGGGTTCGCCGTCGCCGCAGGCGCCGGAGCGCTCGGCACCACCTGCGGCGGCGCGGCGGTGGTGGCGGGACGCGGCCGGGGGCGGCTCGCGCCGGGGTTCTCCGGATCGACCGGCCCGACCACGGTCGGTTCGGGGGTGGGAGTGGGCCGGGCTCGCAGATCGAACTGCCCGTCCTGCGCGGCGAGCGTCGCCGGGGCGAGCGCGAGCGCCAGCGCGACAGCGCCCGCCGCGCGCTGCGTCGTCCGTCGATTGCGATTCGCCCAACCCGTCATCGTCCACCGTTCCCAGCAAGGGGGCGGTTTAATAGCGGCTGAATTGCGCTTCTCCAACGAGAAGCGGTGCGCGCGATGCGACAAGCCGAGCCCTCGACAGTCGAGACCGGCGCGGGCATTGCGAAAGCATGACCGACGCACCGCCAACCCGGCACCTCGGCCGGCCGAGCGCACTGCCCGCTTCGCCCGAGGCGGCCGTGCTCGATTACGTCCCCAACCCGCGCGCCGGCGCGCTTTATTGCGTACGGTTCGCCGCGCCCGAGTTCACCTCGCTGTGCCCGGTCACCGGCCAGCCCGACTTCGCCCACCTGGTGATCGACTACGCGCCCGGCGAGACGATCGTCGAATCGAAGTCGCTCAAGCTGTTCCTCGCCGCGTTCCGCAACCACTGCGGGTTTCACGAGGACGTCACCGTCGGCATCGGCCAGCGGCTGGTCGCCGAGATGGCGCCCCAGTGGCTGCGGGTCGCCGGCTACTGGTACCCGCGCGGCGGCATCCCGATCGACGTGTTCTGGCAGTCGGGCGCACCGCCAAAAGGCCTGTGGCTGCCCGACCAGGGGGTGCCGGGCTATCGCGGGCGGGGCTGAGCGCATCCCGCGCACGAACCGGCGCGGACGTGGAACCACCCGGCTCGCCAAGCGCTTGAGTGGCAACCCTTAATGGAGTCGCCATGATGTCCTACATCCCCAATTCCGCGATGCCCCACGCCCGCGCCGACAACGATGCCGAAAGCCGCGGCTTCGACTGGCGACCCTACGCCGACGAGGCGATGCGCCTGGCGCGCCGGGGCTGGGCGGAACTGCGCCGGCATCCGCGCGAGGCGGCCGCCGGCGGCGCCGCGCTGGTGGCGGGACTGGCGTTCGCCACGTGGCGCGCCTCGCGCTCGCGCCGGAGCCCCTTCGCCTGAACCTGGTGCCGGCTGAGGGATTCGAACCCCCGACCTTCGGTTTACAAAACCGCTGCACTACCCCTGTGCTAAGCCGGCCGTGCGCCGCCATGCTTCAGCGCGCGCCGAAGGTCCAGCCTTCGGTGTGACGGACGGCGTCGAGCCCGGGCGGGTTCCATAGCGCGGGGTCGTCGGCGACTTTGCGCAGCCAGGCGGCCGTGAGCAGCGCGTCGCTGGCGTGATCGTCGATCGAGCCGCTGCCCGTCACCGGCTCGCTGCCGAGCGCCGCCAGCGCATCATTGAGCTCTTCGACGCTGCGCATTTTCGATCGGCCCGGCCTTCGGCGCGCGGCGAGCGCGGCGATCGTCGTGTAGATCTCGACGATGACCGATCCGCGCTCGGGCAGCGGATCGAACGGCCAGACCGGGATGCCGCCTGCGACCCGATGGAGCAGGCGCATTCCCGCCAGGCTCGCCTTGCCGACTTGCGCCGCGCCGACCAGGTTGAAGTTGGAATAGGGCTTGCAGCCCATCGTTTCCTGCGCGCGCTCGGTTGCGCGAAAGCGGCCGCGGCCCCCTCGCACGCCCTCGGCGCCGAAGCGGTCGCCCTGGCGGCCGCCGTGTCGGCGAAAGTGGCGGGCCATCTCCGCGTGATCGACGAACGCGCCGACGCCGAGATGCGGCTCGTCGGCGCAGATCGTGTCGACCAGCTTCCATAG
>JAIVIY010000096.1 GCA_020200285.1 Novosphingobium sp.
CCCGACGGCGAGGTGTTCATCAACGACACCTGCATCGGCTGCGGCAACTGCCAGCGCAATTGCCCCTACGGCGTGATCCGCATGGACAAGGTCCCGCCGAAGAAGCCGAGCCTATTGAACTGGCTGCTCTTCGGCACCGGGCCGGGGCCGGGCGAGCCGACCTACAAGTGGTCGAAGAAGAACACCAAGTACACCGGCGACCCGGCGATCGACGAGGCGCTCGACCGCAAGAAGGCGGTCAAGTGCGACATGTGCGCCGGGATCGACGGCGGCCCGGCCTGCGTCCGCGCGTGCCCGACCGGGGCCGCGATCCGCGTCGCGCCCGACGAGTTCCTGACCGTCGCCCGGCTCGAGCGGGAGAGCGCCTGATGGCCACTCTTCCGCACACCCCGGACAAGGGCGATTTCGAAACCGCAGCGACCAGTCGCAAATCGACCTCGACGCGAGCGCCGAGCCCGGCCCCGCGGGTGCGCCGCGACAAGGTCACCAGCCACGAAAGCTTCCTCACCTACGGCAACGGCCGGTGGTGGAAGATCGCGATCGGCGTCGCGGTGGTCAGCTTCGCCAGCTACTTCCTGATCGACGTCCAGCCGCGCCACAACGGCGGCTCGTGGTACGGCTACACGATGGGCACGATCGGCTTCGGGCTGATCCTGTGGCTGACCCTGCTCGGCGTGCGCAAGCGGGCGATGACTCCGGGACGGTGGAGCCTCAAGGCGTGGACCAGCGCGCACGTCTATCTCGGCTTGAGCCTGATCGTGGTCGGCACGCTCCACACCGGGTTCCAGCTCGGCTGGAACGTCCATACGTTGGCCTGGGCGCTGATGATGCTGGTGATTCTCTCCGGGCTGTTCGGGATCTACGTCTATGCGACGCTGCCCAAGTCGCTGTCGGCGAACCGCTTCGACGAGGAAGGGGCGATCACCGAGAAGGTGATGATCGAGCAGGTCAGGCAGCTCGACCGCCAGATCCACGACGCCGCCCAGCCGCTCGACCCCGAAGCCGCGGCGATCATCGAGCGCAGCCTCGAGGAGAACGTCTTCGCCGGCAGCTTCCTCCAGCGCATCCGCAACCGCTATCCCAGCGACCGGACCCGCGCGGCGGTGGTCGAGCTGCGCCAGCTCCGCAACTTCCGCCCGCGGCTCGACGACGACCCGTTCGAGCGGGTCGAGACGCTGCTGACCAAGAAGGAGGCGCTGCTCGCCAAGCTTCGACGCCACCTTCAGCTCAAGAGCTGGCTCCAGGCCTGGCTCTACCTCCACGTTCCGGCAACCTTCGCGCTGATCGCCGCGCTCTCCGCGCACGTCTTCAGCGTGTTCTTCTACTGGTGAGCGCATGAGCTTTCTTGTCCGCCAGATCGCATTGAAGGCCAGCGGGGGCGAGATCGTCCGCGCCAAGCGGGTCGACGGCGACGAGATGAAGATCGGCCGCGACGGCAGCTGCGGCGTCCACCTCCAGGACCTCGCTGTCGATCCCGAGCACGCGCTGGTCACCCAGCTCGACGAGACCCATATCGAGATCGAGAGCCTCCACGGCCAGCCGTTCGAGGTCGACGGCCAGGCGGTGCAGCGCAAGGAGCTCGACGTCACCCACGGCAACGAGCTGCGCTTCGGCAACCACCGGATCGTGCTCGGCCAGGATCCGCGCAGCCGCTTCCCGACCTTCACCGTGCGCCGCCATACGCCGTTGTCGCATTCGAGCGCCGACAACGACATGACCGACGTCTACAACCTGAAAGGGCTATTGCCCGGCAAACGGATGAGCGCCTGGGCGTTCGCCGCGGCGGTGCTGGTCGCGTTCCTCGCCTTCCCGATCTGGAGCTAC
Organism: Novosphingobium sp.; assembly: GCA_020200285.1. Classification (GTDB taxonomy): domain Bacteria; phylum Pseudomonadota; class Alphaproteobacteria; order Sphingomonadales; family Sphingomonadaceae; genus Novosphingobium. The sequence continues at coordinate 1,825 of JAIVIY010000096.1, forward strand.
GCCAGCTACAACGACCTCGCGCTCAAGAAGGACGCCTCGCGTCCCGAAGGCTACCATGCCGACAAATCGTGGGAATCGGGCAAATTGAGCCTCGCCCACCAGAGCCTCGAAAACGATTGCCAGGCGTGCCACGTCGAGCCGTTCGTGGCGGTCCGCGACAACGCCTGCCAGACCTGCCACACCCAGGTCCACGATCACATCAAGGACACCGGCCGGCTGATTACCGCGCGCGGCGAACCGACCGGATTCGGCGCGTTCACCCGGGCGGTCGCGACCACCTTCAACAAGCCCGCGGGGCGTTGTGTCGAATGTCACACCGAGCACGAGGGCGCGGGTGATATGGCCCCGACGGCGCAGAAATTCTGCACCGATTGCCATGCCGACATGAAATCGCGCCTGACCGACACCCAGCTTCCCGACGCGGGCGACTTCGGAACCGCGCACCCGCAGCTGCGCCCGACGGTGATCGCCGACACCCGCAACGCGGCCCGCCCGGCGCTGCGCCAGATCACCTGGTCGGCCGACGTCAAGGAGATGAACGGGCTGAAGTTCACGCACGCCCAGCACCTCTCGACCACCAACGGCGTCGCCCAGATGGTCCGCCGCCGGGCCGACGAGTTCGGCGGCCAGGACGGCCTCGACTGCGAGAACTGCCACCAGACCGATCCCAGCGGCGTGTGGTTCAAGCCGGTGGTGATGGAAGATGCCTGCCAGACCTGCCACAGCCTGACCTTCGACAAGATCGGCGGGACCTTCCGCACGCTGCGCCACGGCGAGCCCGAAATGGTCGTCGCCGACTTGCGCGGGTTCTTCGCCGCGGGCGGCCCGCCGCGACCGATCAACCTCGATTCGATGTCGCGCCGGGTGCCGGGCGACCGCGCCGCGGCCGGGACCGCGAGCGATTATGCCCGCGCGGTGCGGTTCTACCCGACCCAGGCGGGCCAGGCGATCCAGATGCTGTTCAACCGCGGCGGGGCCTGCTTCGACTGCCACAACATCACCCGCACCGGGACCGCGACCACCGCCGGCTACAACGTCCAGAACGTGGTTCAGACCCAGCGCTATTACCACAAGGGCTGGTTCACCCACGCCAAGCACACCCGGTTCGAGTGCGTCGACTGCCACGTCAAGGCCGAGAACACCAACGACGCCACCGACCTGCTGGTCCCCGGGCTCGACGGCAAGGGCGGGTGCCGCGATTGCCACGTCGGCGAATCCGGCGCCAAACTGGCCTCTTCGAAGGTCAAGCAGCCGGTCGAATCCGGCTGCGCGATGTGCCACGACTATCACCTCGACGAAAAGGCGCCGTGGCTGACGCGGCTTCCCGCCTCGCGGCGCGCGTCCTATGACCGCCGCCGCAACGCGGGGCAACCCTCCGCTCGGTAGAACAATGACATGCTGGTCGCACAAGTCACGGACATCCACCTCGGCTTCGAGCCGGACAGCCCGCGGGAATTCAACCGCCAGAGGCTCGACGCCGCGCTCGCCGCGCTGACCGCGCTCGACCCGCTGCCCGACCTGATGCTCGCGACCGGCGACCTGGTCGACCGCGGCGACGTCGCCAGCTACCGGCGCTTGCGCGAGGCGTTCGCCGAGCTGCCCTTCCCGGTGCACTACGCGCTCGGCAATCACGACGTGCGGCGCAACTTCGCAGCTGTGTTCCCCGAACTCGAGTTCGTCGACGGGTTCCTGCAATACGTGATCGAGACCGGGCCGGTGCGGCTGGTGGTGCTCGACACGCTCGAGGAAGGGCGCCACGGCGGCGGCTTCTGCGAGCGCCGCGCGCGCTGGCTCGGCGAACGGCTCGACGAGGCGCCCGAGCGCCGCACGCTGATCGTCCAGCACCACCCGCCGGTCGAGGTCGGGATCCCGTGGATGAACACCGACCCGGCCGAGCCGTGGGTCCACCGCCTCGCCGCTTGCCTGCGCGGTCGGGGGAACGTCATCGGCCTGATCTGCGGCCACATCCACCGCGCGATCACCACCCGGTGGGAAGACGTGATCGTCGCCACCTGCCCCTCGACCGCGCCGCAAGTCGCGCTCGAGCTCCAGCCGATCGATCCCGAGCGGCCCGACGGCCGCCCGCTGATCGTCGCCGACCCGCCGGCCTATGCGCTGCACTGGTGGAACGGGCGCGAGCTGATCAGCCACTACGACACCGCCGAGGAGCACGAGGTGCTGGCCAGCTACGATGAGGGCCTCAAGGGAATGATCGCCCACATGCTGGCGGAACGGCCGGGTTAGGCGCTACCGCGAATCCCGCCGTCCCGCCCGCGCCAGCGCGGCCATCTGCGGTCGGTCGCGGCCGTAGAGGTCGTCGCGGAAGACGATCCGCTCGCCTTCGGGGGCCGCGGTCAGATAGGTGATGTAGATCGGCACCGGCTGCTCGAGCGGGACGACCTGCTCGACCGCGCCCTTGCGCGGAGCCGGCATCTTGCCGAACAGCCATGAGCCCAGCCGCGCCGCGTCCTCGAGCCGGACGCAGCCCGAGCTGGCGAAGCGGACCTCCTCCTGGAGCAGGTGCTTGTCGGGAGTGTCGTGAAGGTAGATGCCCTGGTCGTTGGGGAAGGTGTACTTGACCTTGCCCATGAAGTTGGCCTTGCCCGGCAGCTGGCGGACGCGCAGCTCGCGGGTTCCGGCCTCGACCGCCCTCCAGTTGATCTTGCGCGGATCGAGCACCTTGGGCTTGTCCGACCAGTCGCTCAGCGGCTGGTAGCCGCCGGCTTTCAAATAGCCCAGGCCGCGCTTGTTGACGTTGTGGGCGACGCGCTCGCGGACCAGGTCGGGCGGCACGTTCCAGTACGGGTTGAGCACCGCGCTGCTGAGCAGCCCGGCGATCATCGGGGTCGACGCCGCAGGCTTGCCGACCACGACCTTCATCGAATCGACCGCCTTGCCGTTCTCGAACATCGTCAGCCGCGCGCCGGCGGCGTCGACCAGGACATAGCGCCGCGCGGGGTTGGCCGGGATCGCGCGCGCACGCTCGAGGTTGAGCTGGACCAGCTCGGTTGCCTCTCGATCGAGCTCGCGCGCGGCCAGCGCGTCGCGCAAGTCGTTGTAGAACGGGTGCATCCACGCCATGTCGGCGACGTAACGCTCGAGCGAGGGCGCCGCGGCCGCCGCGGTCAGCGCCGCGTTGACGCTCGGCACCGCCGGCGCGAGCAGGTTGCTCTGATAGGTCATCCCCGCGTCGCGCGGCATCCGGGTGCCCTGGACGTAGGCCGCGAACACCCGCGAGAGGAACAGCTCGGCCTTGGCCAGCTCGTCGGGATCGGCGTCGAGCCGGCTCGCCTTGCGCAGCAGGTCGCGCAACCTGTCGCTTTGCAGTGCCCTGCGGTTGAGCCCGTCGAACCGCGCGGTCGCCACCAGCTTATAGAGCTCCTCGGCGGCGTCGCCCGGCGCGTCGCCGTCGATCCACAGCGGCTTGTAGCCGCGGACCACGTAGAATCCGCGCAGCGCCGCGTCGACCTTGGAGCTGCGGTCGAGCGCGGCCATCAGCTCGCCCGGTGCGAGCTCGGCGTGCGCGAACGACGGCGACAGCATCGCTGCCGCCGCCGTCATCGCCACGATCGAAAGCCCGGCCGGCCGGACGCGCCGTCCGGCCGGAACTCCGCGTGAGCCCATTCAGCCGCGCTCGCCCGCCCGGTACGACGTGTTCGACACCGGCTGAACCACCGGGCCGCCCTCGTAGTACTGGCCTTCGCGGACGTAGCCGTCGACGCAGCCGTCGTTGTTGCGGTCGGTCCAGACCGCGCCGGCAATCCCGCCGACTGCGGCGCCGATCAGCGCGCCTTCGAGCGGGTTGATCCCGCCGACAACCGCGCCGACGCCCGCGCCGCCGACCGCGCCGATGCCCGCGCCGGTCGCCGCGCCGCCCAGCACCGAACGGCACCGGTCGGGCGAAGCCGCCGCATATTGCGGACGGCCTTCGTAGTACTGGCCGTTCTGGACGTAGCCGTCGGCATAGCCGTCGTTGTCGCGATCGGCCCAGACCGCGCCCGCGATCCCGCCGACCGCCGCGCCGATCAGCGCGCCTTCGATCGGGGTCAGGCCGCCGACCACCGCGCCGACGCCCGCACCCGCCACCGCGCCGATACCCGCGCCGGTGCCGGCGCTGGCCAGCGTTTCGTCGTCGTCCATCGAGGCGCAGCCGCCGAGCGAAAGCGCCGCCGCGCTGCACAGTGTCAAAAGAGTCTTTTTCATCGAGCTTCTCCGCAAGTCCGTGTTGGAGCGCGAGAGCGGCGGGATTTCCGGACCCAAAAACAGGTCTGCGACCCGGAAGGCTCGTGGCTCTCGTGACTCGGGTAACGCGAGGGGGGGCGATTCCGTTCCAGGACGGGTTCCACGCCCCGTCCCAGGGACCCCACGCAACGTCTCAGGCGGCGAGCGGTTCGGCGGCGATCTCCGGCGCTTCGTCGCGCTCGGCGGCTTTCGAGCAGCCGGTGGATGGGCCGCGCGAGGACACGTCAGCGCACGCCGGCGAGCGTCTTCTGGCGGCGGCGCTGGACCGAGCTGCCCAGCCCGATCGCCTCGCGATACTTGGCCACTGTGCGCCGGGCGAGCTCGAAGCCCTTGGCGCGCAGCAGCTCGACCAGGGCGTCGTCGGACAAGATGTCCTTGGGATCCTCGGTCTCGATCAGCGCGCGGATCTGCGCCTTGACCGCCTCGGCCGAAACCGCGCCCGCGCCGTCGGCGGAAGCGACCCCGGAGGTGAAGAAGTACTTGAGCTCGAAGGTCCCGCGATCGCAGTTCAGATACTTGTTCGAGGTTACCCGGCTGACGGTCGATTCGTGCATCGCGATCGCCTCGGCGACCGCGCGCAGCGTCAGCGGCTTGAGCTGGGACACGCCGCGGCGGAAGAATCCGTCCTGCTGGGTGACGATCTCGGCGGCGACCTTGAGGATGGTCTTCTGGCGCTGGTCGAGCGCCTTGACCAGCCAGTTGGCGTCGGCGAGCCTTTCGCCGAGCCAGCCGCGCGATTGCTTGTCGCCGCACGTGCGCTTGAGCTCGAGATAGTAGCTGCGGTTGACCACCAGCCGCGGCAACGTCGCCTGGTTGAGCGCGATGTCCCAGCCGCCGTCCGCTCGCCCGCGGATCAGGACGTCGGGCGTCACCGCCTCGGGCGCGGCGGCGCCGAAGCGCAGGCCGGGGCGCGGATCGTAGCTGCGGAGCTCGGCCAGCATGTCGGCGAAGTCCTCGTCGTCGACCCCGCACATCCGCTTCAGTTGCGCGAACGCCCCCTTGGCGACGAGGTCGAGGTTCTCGATCAGCCGCTTCATGCACGGATCGAAGCGGTCGGCCTCGATCGCCTGGAGCGCGAGGCATTCGCTCAGCGACCGAGCGCCGACCCCGGTGGGATCGAGCGACTGGACCAGCCGCAACGCGTCCTCGACCTCACCGAGCGCGACACCGAGCGTCTCGGCGGCGTCGCGCAACGGCGCTTCGAGGTAGCCCGCCTCGTCGAGCTGGTCGATCAGCCAGCGGGCGATCGCGGCTTCGCGCGCATCGTCCGCTGCCGCCCCGACCTGGGCGTGGAGATGCTCGGCGAGCGTCGCGCCCGCGCCGCCGCGCTCGTCGATCCCCGGGCCGTCGCAGCCCGCCGTCTCGCGCGCGAAATCGAGCTCGAAGGCGGCCGCGCCGTCACCCCCGAATCCGTCGCCGGTGTCGCGATCACGGTCGAGCGCGGCGCCGTCGATGTCGAGCGGGCGGTCCTCGTCGGCGCGGCCCTCGCCGATCAGCTGGTCGACCGGCGAGCTTTCGAGATGGGTGCGGCGCAATTCGACCGGATCGGCCTCGCCCGGCTCGGCGGCCGGCGGTTCGCCGATCTCGAGCAAGGGGTTGTCGGCCACGGCCTCGGCGACGACCGTCTCGAGCTCGAGGTTGGACAGCGCCAGCAGCTTGATCGCCTGCTGCAGCTGCGGCGTCATCACCAGCGACTGGGATTGGCGTAAGTCGAGGCGGGGGCCGAGGGCCATGGCGGTTGGGGCCTATGTCAGCGCGTGGCCTTCGACAGGCTCAGGCTGAGCGGGCTTTGGTAATGCCCCATTTCCCAACATCCGCTCATGCCGAGCTTGTCGAAGCACACGCGCTGCCGCCTCCCGCTCCTCACAACGTGAACCCCTCGCCCAGATACAGCCGCCGCACGTTCTCGTCGGCGACCAGCGCTTCGGGCGAGCCGGCGAACAGCACCTGGCCCCCGTAGATGATGCAGGCGCGGTCGACGATGTCGAGCGTCTCGCGGACGTTGTGATCGGTGATCAGCACTCCGATCCCGCGGTTCTTGAGATCGGTGACGAGGTGGCGGATGTCGCTGATCGAGAGCGGGTCGATCCCCGCGAACGGCTCGTCGAGCAGCATGATCGACGGGTTGGCGGCGAGCGCGCGGGCGATCTCGCAACGCCGCCGCTCACCGCCCGACAGCGCCATCGCCGCCGACCCGCGCAGCCGGGTCAGCCCGAACTCGTTGAGCAGCCGCTCGAGCTCGGCGGCGCGCACGCCGGCGTCGGGCTCGGCCAGCTCGAGCACGCAGGCGATGTTCTGCTCGACCGTCATTCCGCGGAAGATCGAGGTTTCCTGCGGCAGGTAGCCGAGCCCGAGGATCGCGCGGCGGTACATCGGCAGTTTGGTGATGTCGACGCCGTCCAACAGAATCCGCCCGCTGTCGGGCCGGACCAGCCCCATGATCGAATAGAAGCAGGTGGTCTTGCCCGCGCCGTTGGGACCGAGCAGGCCGAGCACCTCGCCCTTGCCGACCGACAGCGAGATGTCGTTGAGCACCGCGCGCTTGTCGTAGCTCTTGGCGATCGAGACCACCTCCAGCCCGCCCTGGGGGATCGGCGGCGAAGCCTCGGCGACCGCGGCCATCGCGGGATCCTGCAGCGCGTTCATCGCCGGACAGTCAGGGTCTCGCGTCGCATCGCCGGGTCCATAGCATCTGGCGGCGGCGGCGAAAGCCCCTCTCCGTCGCCGTCTGGCAGGATTTATGCATGACTGATCGCCGCGCACGGCTTGCGCGATGGTGAACGGGGTTGAATCCCCTGCGGCGATGGCGGATAGTCGCTTCCGGGAAGAGGACAAAAGGAGAGGCCATGGCCAAGGCCCATCTCGGCCAGCGCGAGCGCGGCCATGTGCCGCGCGGCGATTGGCGCAAGGCGATGAGCGACAACGTCGCTTACGCACTGCTGGTCTATACGGGCCTGCAGATCTTCCTGACGATGGGCGCGATCAAGGACTTGGCGAAGGGCTCGCTCCTGCCGTACCTCTCGCTGATCGTGCTCGTCGCGCTGATCATCCCCGCCTGCCGCCGCTATGAGAAACGTTGGGAACACCTCGACGACGCGCAGGCAGCCGACCCCGCGCTGCGGCCCATCTACCGCCGCGACCAGTTCGTGCTGTGGCTGATCGCGTTGGGCCTGCCGTTCGCGCTGACCGCGCTGTTCATGGGAATCGAGCGCCTCGCCTGAAGCGATCGGGGGCGCGTTTGACCCTCGCCTGACCCGCGGCTAGGGCCATCGTCCCGCACTTTGCGGGCGATGAGGCTCGTTTTCCATGCTGTCCCCCGAACAAGCCCAGGCCCGCTGCCAGGCGCTGGTCGAGCGCGCCCGCGCCGCGGGCGCCGACGCGGCCGATGCGATCTACCTCGCCGACGGCTCGCAGACGGTGCGGGTGCGGCTCGGCGCGCTCGAGGACGTTGAGCGCTCCGAAGGCGAGCATGCCAGCCTGCGGGTCTTCGCCGGCCGTGGCAGCGCGACGATCGGCACTACCGACTTGTCCGACGCCGCGCTCGCCGAGCTGGCGAGCCGCGCGGTGGCGATGGCCCACGCCGCGCCCGAGGACAAGTACGCCGGGCTTGCGCCCGCACAGCTGCTGCTTCGCGACCCCCCGCCCGCGCTCGACAGCGTCGACGCCAGCGCATTCTCGCCCGCCGAGCTGCGCGCCCGCGCCGAGGAGGCCGAGGATGCGGCGCGCGCGGTGAGCGGCGTGACCAACAGCGAGGGGGCCGGCGCCGGGATCGGCGAAGCGGTGGTCGCGCTTGCCACCAGCCACGGCTTTTCGGGCGGCTATGCGACCACCAGCCACTCGCTGTCGGCCAGCGTGATCGCGGGCGAAGGCGCGGGGATGCAGCGCGACTACGCGTGGCGCGCCGCGCGCCACGCCGAAGACCTGCTGTCGCCCGAGGAAATCGGCCGGCTCGCCGGGGAGCGCGCGGTCGCCCGCCTCAAACCTGCCGCACTCGCCAGCGGGCCGCGGCCGGTGGTGTTCGACCCGCGGGTCGGCGGCTCGCTGATCGGCCACCTGCTCGGCGCGATCAGCGGCGCGGCGATCGCCCGGAAGGCGAGCTTCCTGCTCGACCGCGAGGGCGAGCGGGTGTTCGCGCCCGGGGTGACCATCCGCGACGACCCGCATCGCCCGCGCGGGCTGCGCTCGCGCCCGTTCGACGGCGAGGGGCTGGCGACCAGCCCGCGCGCGCTGGTCGAGGATGGCCGGCTGACCGGATGGCTGATGGATTCGGCCGCGGCGCGCCAGCTCGGCCGCACCCCGACCGGGCACGCCGCGCGCGGCCACGGTGGCCCGCCGGGGGTCAGCGCGGGCAACGTCATCCTCGAGCCCGGCACGGCGAGCGTCGCCGAGCTGATCGCCGACATCGCAGACGGGGTGCTGGTCACCGAATTGATCGGCCACGGGGTCAACGGCGTGACGGGCGACTACAGCCGCGGCGCCAGCGGGTTCCGGATCGTCGACGGCGAGATCGCCGGCCCGGTCGCGGGGATCACCGTCGCGGGCAACTTGCGCGAGATGTTCGCGCGAATGACGCCGGCCAACGACCTGGAAGTCTACCGCGGGATCGACGTGCCGACGCTGCGGGTCGACGGGATGACGGTGGCGGGGGAGTGATCGCCCAACGAAATTTCAGCGCGTGGCCTTCGCCAAGCTCAGGCTGAGCGGGGTAGGAACGCAGTTGCACTGAAAGGCCCGCTCAGGCTGAGCCTGTCGAAGCCCACGCGCCAGTTTTGCGGCTATTTCGCCCGCTCGATCGCCTCGGCCACGATCCGCTTCGCTGTCTCGGCGTCGCCCCAGCCGTTCATCTTGACCCACTTGCCGGGTTCCAAGTCCTTGTAGTGCTGGAAGAAGTGCTCGATCTGTTGGGTGACGATCGGCGGCAGGTCCTCGTGGCCGGCGACCTCGCGGTAGTAGGGGAAGGTCGCGTCGACCGGCACGCAGACCAGCTTCTCGTCGCCGCCCTTGTCGTCCTCCATCAGCAGCACCCCGACCGGGCGCGCGCGGATCACCGCGCCGGGGACGATCGGGCTGCGCGTCACCACCAGCGCGTCCAACGGGTCGCCGTCCTCGCCCAAAGTATGCGGCACGAACCCGTAATTGGCCGGATAGCGCATCGGCGTGTGAAGGATGCGGTCGACCCACAGCGCGCCCGAAGCCTTGTCGAGCTCGTACTTGACCGGCTCGCCGCCGATCGGAACCTCGATCACCACGTTGAGCGAATGCGGCGGGTCGTCGCCCGTCGGGATCAGGTCGATGCGCATCGCGCGCCCTTACCGCTCACGCTGCACTGCGCCAATGCTAGTTTGCGCGGGTGACCTTGGGCGCCAGCAGCCGGTCCAGGCCACCCTCGCCGCTGCCGACTTTCTCCAGCCACGGCCAGCGCAGCCCGCCGCGGTAGTCGATCGGCACGGTCAGCATCCGCTCGCCGCGCTGGACGATCAGCTCGACCGGGCGCTTGGCCGCGATCGCCGCCTTGAGCCGGTCGGTGGTATAGGTCTCGCCGTTGACCGCGACGATCTTCGCGCCGTTGACGATCCCGGCGTTGAACGCCGGCCCGTTCCACTGGGTCGAGGTGACCTTGCCGTCCTTGTCGAGCCCGACGCCCAGCGAATGGGTCAGCGAGAGCGACTTGTCCACCAGCATGCCCTCGTTGTAATAGTCCTCGCCGCGCGCCAGCGTCTGGTAGGGCTTGGGCTTGCGCGCCGCGAACACCGGATCGTAAGTGGTGTCCTCGACCGAGCGCCAGCCGCGCCCGGGCAACTCGGCGTAGGCCCCGGCCTGGGTCGCGATCGCGCCGAGCAGGGTTTCCTTCCTCTGCAGCCCCGAGCGCGCGGCGATGACGTTGCCCCAGAACTGGGTCTGCCCCTCGTAGACCCACAGCAGCGTGTCGCGCATCGGCTCGCGGTAATCGGGGGTCCACAGCGCCGCCGGCCGCCGGAACTTGCCGTCCCAGCTGTGGGCGAGCTCGTGCGCGAGGACGTTGCGGTCCCAGTCGAAGGCGTCCCACTCGACGAAGTTCCTGGGCTCCAGCTGGTTCTCGCTCGAACGGTGGTGCTCGAGCCCGATCCCGCCCATCCGGTCGGTCAGCGCGACGAGGAACTCGTAGCGGTCGAACGCGCGGCTGCCGAACGCGGCGATCGCCTCGCTGACCATCGCGCGCAGCTTGGCCTCGTGCTCCGGCCTGAGCGCGATCAGGTCGGGGGTATCGGCGACGACGTGCATCGAGACGCGGTTGCCGAGGTCCCACTTGCGGTAATGCTTCCCCGCGAAGATCGGCGAATCGACCAGGATTTCATAAGTCGTCTCGTCCCACGAGACCCTGCCGCCGCGCGCGCTCTGCCCGTCGAGCGCGGTCGCCGCGGTGAAACCGGCGGGAAAGGTCACGCTCGGCTTGACCCGGATCTGACGGACGTAGTGCCCGGCGGGATAGAGGCTCATCTTCTCCCACTGGAGGTTGAGCATCTCCTGGGTCATCGTGATCCGCCCCTCGCTGGTCTGGAGCGGCGAGGTGTGGAGGAAGGTGGCGACGACCTCGCGCGCGCCGCCACCTGAACTTTGGGGCGGCAGCTCGACGTGGAAGGCGTTGACCTCGACCGGGTCGCGCCGCCACACCACCGGCTTGCCGCCGACCAGGAAGCGCAAGTCGACCAGCTCGGCGAGCGGGCCGCGCGGGCCGTGGTTGCCGGGCAGCCAGCGCGGGAACTGCAGGATCAGCCGCCGCGTCCCGGGCGCGACCGGCACCGTCTGGCGCACACGGTAGACCCCGCGCTGGACGTCCGTGGCGTCGATCTCGAGCCGCATCGTCCCGCCGGGGTAGGGCGTATCGGCGGCGTCGGGCACGGTCTGGACGATCGGCGTCGCGACGGGCGCGGAAAGCTGCGGCTGGGCGAGCGTGGGGCTGGCTAGGGCAAGGGCGAGGGCGAGAGCGGTTGCGACCGAGGCGAGCTTGAGCATGGTGGGCTTCATGGCGACGAGCGGTTGCACGTGCAACCATTGCGGCGGGGTGAATGTCGGCGCGTGGCCTTCGACGGGCTCAGGCTGAGCGGATTTTTTACCAAGACCCGCTCAGCCTGAGCAGCCAGCGCAGCGGGCGTCCGTCGAAGGCCACGCGCCGCCCTTTCCCCCTCGCGCCCAACCCGCTAAGCGCGCGGCCAGCATGGCCAAACCCACGACACCCCAGGCGATCCGCGGCACGCAGGACATCTTCGGCGCCGAGGCCGAGGCGTTCGCGCACGTGGTCGAGACGTTCGAGCGGGTCCGCAAGCTCTACCGCTTCCGCCGCGTCGAGATGCCGGTGTTCGAGCGCACCGAAGTGTTCAGCCGCTCGATCGGCGAGACCACCGACGTCGTTTCCAAGGAGATGTACAGCTTCGAGGACCGCGGCGGCGAATCGCTGACGCTGCGGCCCGAGTTCACCGCCGGGATCGCCCGCGCTTACCTGACCAACGGCTGGCAGCAGCATGCGCCGGTGAAGCTCGCGACGCATGGGCCGCTGTTCCGCTACGAGCGCCCGCAGAAGGGCCGCTACCGCCAGTTCCACCAGTTGAACGCCGAGATCATCGGCGCGGGCGAGCCGCAAGCCGACGTCGAGGTGCTGGCGCTGGCCGACCAGCTGCTCAAGGAGCTGGGCATCGCCGAAGGGGTGACGCTCCAGCTCAACACATTGGGCGACGCCGCCAGCCGGGAGGCCTGGCGCGCGGCGCTGGTCGAATACTTCCGCGATCACGCCGCGGCTTTGTCCGAGGATTCGCAGGACCGCCTCGAACGCAACCCGTTGCGCATCCTCGACAGCAAGGATTCTCGGGATCGCCCGTTCGTCGCTGACGCGCCCAGGATCGACGATTTCCTCGGCGGCGAGGCGCAGGACTTCTTCGGCAAGGTCTGCGAGGGGCTGAAGGCCGCCAGCGTCGAATGGCAGCGCGCCCCGTCGTTGGTCCGCGGCCTCGACTACTACCGCCACACCGCCTTCGAGTTCGTCACCGACCGTTTGGGCGCGCAAGGCACCGTGCTCGGCGGCGGGCGATATGACGGCCTGGTCGAGACATTGGGGGGGCCGCACACCCCGGCCGTCGGCTGGGCCGCCGGGATCGAAAGGCTGGCGATGCTGGTGGGGGAAGCGCCGCTCGATGCTCCGTTACTAACCGTTATTCCCGACGAACCTGAAGACGAGTCACTGGCCAACCGTATTGCAGCGCTTCTCCGGCATGCAGGTGTGTCCGCGGACATCGCATTTCGAGGCAGTGCGAAACGGCGCTTCGAGGTTGCAAGGCGGAATGGATCGCGCGCACGTTTGGTCATTCGACGTCAAAAGTCGACTGAAGGCATTCCATCTAGGCTGGGTCACCATGTCGTCGTGAACGAGCCAGACTCCTTCGATCCTGCCGACAGTGCATACCGAAATTTGATTCTCAAGGTTCTGAGCGACCACTTCGATGTCATTCGCCAAGATCGAGCTGCGCAAGGCTACTGGGTCGACGCCGTTCTCAAAGAGCGGACGTGAATGAAACCAACCACACCTCGTCACCCTGAACTCATTTCAGGGTCCATTTCTCCTCGCGTGGCTAGCCACCCGGAGGCGCGATGGATGCTGAAACAAGTTCAGCATGACGAGGTTGGTTTGGTTGGGTGGGTGTCGTGAGCATTTCCGACGCTCGGCTGGCGCAGATCGGTTTGCGTTTCGCCGAGCTCGAGGCCCGGTTGGCTTCGGGCATGCTCGAGGGCGCGGACTTCGTCGCCGCCAGCCGCGACTACGCCGAACTCGAGCCCGTCGCCCGCGCCGCTGAGCGGGTCGCGTCGTTGCGCGGGCAGATCGCCGAGCTTTCCGAAATGGCCAACGACGCCGACCCCGAGCTCCGCGCGATCGCGCAGGAGGAGCTGACCGACCTCTCCGCCGCGCTCCCTGAAGCCGAGCACCGCCTCGCCGTCGCCATGCTGCCGCGCGACAGCGCCGATTCTCGTCCGGCGATGCTCGAAATTCGCGCCGGGACCGGCGGCGAGGAGGCGGCGCTGTTCGCGGCCGACCTTTACCGGATGTACGAGCGGTACGCGCAAGATCAGGGCTGGCGGGTCGAGACGATCAGCGCCAACGCCAGCGACATCGGCGGGTTCAAGGAAATCGTCGCCAACGTCGCCGGGACCGGGGTGTTCGCCAAGCTCAAGTTCGAATCCGGCGTCCACCGCGTCCAGCGCGTGCCGGTGACCGAGAGCGGTGGGCGCATCCATACTTCGGCGGCGACCGTCGCGGTGCTGCCCGAGCCCGACGAGGTCGACGTGGCGATCGACGACAAGGACCTCAAGATCGACATCTACCGCGCCTCGGGCGCGGGCGGGCAGCACGTCAACACCACCGATTCGGCGGTGCGGGTCACCCACCTGCCGACCGGGCTGGTGGTGATCCAGCAGGACGAGCGCAGCCAGCACAAGAACCGCGCCAAGGCGCTGCAGGTGCTGCGCACCCGGCTCTACGACTTGAAGCGCGCCGAGGCCCACGGCGCCGAGGCCGAAGCGCGCAAGGCGATGGTCGGCGGCGGCGACCGCTCCGAGCGCATCCGCACCTACAACTTCCCGCAAGGCCGCGTCACCGACCACCGGATCGGGCTGACTTTGCACAAGCTCGCCGAAGTGCTCGAGGGCCCGGGCCTGGCCGAGCTGGTCGACGCGCTGGCGGAGGAGGACCAGGCCAAGCGGCTCGCGGCGCTGGGGGCGTGAGCGTCGCGCTGGCGATCCGCGAGGCGGCCGCGGCGCTAGCCAAGGTCTCCGACACCCCGCGGCTCGACGCCGAGCTGCTGATGGCCCACGTGCTTGGTGTGTCGCGCTCGGAGATGCTGTTGGGTGCGATGGGTGAGCCGGTGCCGGCCGGAATCGCCGGCCTCGTCATGCGCCGCCTGCGCCATGAGCCTGTCGCGCAGATCGTCGGGCGGCAGGAATTCTACGGGATCGAGTTCATCGTCACTCCCGAAGTGCTTATCCCCCGCGCCGACAGCGAGACGCTGATCGAGGCGGCGCGCGCGCGATTCTCCGGGCATCAGCCGAAGCGGATCCTCGACCTCGGCCTCGGCTCGGGCGCATTGCTGCTCACCGCGCTCCACCTCTGGCCGCAAGCGCGTGGCGTCGGCGTCGAGCGCTCGCTCGCGGCGCTGGCGGTGGCCGCGGCCAACGCCGGGCGGCTCGGCCTGGCGGGCCGCGCGCGGCTGCTGCGCGGCGATTGGGACCGGCCGGGCTGGGCCGACGACCTCGGCCGCTTCGACCTGATCCTCGCCAATCCGCCCTATGTCGAGGACGACGCCGAGCTCGCTCCCGAGGTCCGCAACCACGAGCCCGCGGGCGCGCTCTATGCGGGACCCGAGGGGCTCGAGGCTCACCGCGCGATCGTGCCGCAGTTGCCCGCGCTGCTCGAGGACGACGGCGTCGCGGTGCTCGAGATCGGCCCGACCCAAGCCGCGCCGGTGACCGCGCTGGCCGCGCCCTGCGGGCTCGCCGCGACGCTCCACCGCGACCTCGCCGACCGCCCGCGCGCGCTCGAGTTCAAGAAAGCGCTTGGCAAACCGGCGGCCACGCATTACCTCGAAGCCAAGCCAGCAGGCGGATGACGCGTTCCCGCCCGCCCGGCCCACTCCAGCATTTGCAACAGCGCCCGGGCCGGAACCCCCGTTACGCACCGCAGATGAGGAGCCCCGCGAACGCCAACCGGCGCGCGGTGGACCAGGGTTTTGCGGCAGGCGGCGTGCGCCTGCATCCCAGCCAGAGGACGAGGCTGACTTGAACAACAATCGCAATCAGAACCGCCGCCGCGGGCGCGGCCAGAATCGCCAGCAGGGCGGGGGGGGCCAGCAGCTCAACCGGATCGACAGCCGCGCCCGCGGCAACGCGCCGCAGCTGCTCGAAAAGTACAAGAAGCTCGCGCACGATTCGCACCTCAACGGCGATCGGGTCCAGGCCGAGTACTACCTCCAGTTCGCCGACCACTATTTCCGCGTGATCGCCGACGCCCGCACGCGCCAGGAAGAGCAGCGCCGGCCGCGCGACGAGCGCTTCGGCGACGGCTCCTACGAAGAGAGCGACGAAGCCGAGCTCGCCGGCGAGAACGAGATGCCCGGTTTCGACCCGCCCTACCGCCGCGAGGAAAGCCAGCGCGAGCCGCGCCGCGAGGAACGTGGCGAGTTCCGCGACAGCGACGAGCGGCCGCCGCGCCTCGAGCGCTTCGAGGAACCGCAACCGCCCGAGGAAGCACCGCCGGAAGCCGCGGAAGCCGCCGAGAGCGGCGCCGATTTCGAGCCGACGAGCGCCAACCCCTTCACCCGCGACAATCGTGCCGTGCGCGGCCTGCGCCCGCGCCGCGAGCGCCCGGTTCGCCCGAGCCTCGAAGGCGAGGACGGCGACGAAGGCGAGCTGGGTCTCGACCCCTCGCTGCTGCCCCCGGCGATCTCCGAAGCGCGCGAGCCAATCGCCGACGCCGACGCCGAAGAGACCCCCGCCCCGCGCCGCCGCGGCCGCCCGCGAAAGCCCGCGCCCGACGACGATGCCGGCCCGCTCGAAGCGGTCAACGGCTAAAGCCTCGATGGCGGATTCGGCGCACTCTCCCCTCCCGCTTGCGGGAGGGGCCGGGGGTGGGCCTGATCAACGGTCGCGCCCGGATCGCCCACCCCTAGCCCCTCCCGCAAGCGGGAGGGGGATTCGTTACGCCTTGGCCCTGCTCGCCGGGTTCGCCTCCGCCGCCGGGTTCGCGCCGCTGGGGCTGTGGCCGCTGACGCTCGCCGCGCTGGCGGTGCTGCTTCATCTGATCTCGGCCGCCCCCGACTGGAAGCGCGCGGCGCTGCTCGGCTGGCTGTTCGGGGTCGGGCATTTCACCTTTGGCAACGGCTGGATCGCCACCGCCTTCACTTATCAGGCGCAGATGCCGCAGTGGCTCGGGTGGATCGCGGTGGTGCTGCTCGCGCTCTACCTCGCGGTTTACCCTGCGCTGGCCGCGCTGGGGGCGTGGGCGATCGCGCGCCGAGCCGGCGGCTGGGCGCTGGTCCTCGCCTTCGCCGGCCTGTGGACGCTCACCGAATGGCTGCGCAGCTGGGTCTTCACCGGGTTCGTGTGGAACCCGCTGGCGATGGTCGCGCTGGGACCGTGGGAGCGGCCCGGACTGGCGCTCGCCGCGCCGTGGCTGGGGACTTACGCGCTGTCGGCGCTGGTCGCGCTGCTCGCCGGGTGCTGGGGGCTGGCGGCGACGGCGCGACCGCTGTGGAGCAAGCTGTTGCTGGGCCTGATCCCCGTCGCCGCGATTCTCCTGCCCCAGCTCTACGCTCCTCCGGCCGAGCCCTGGCGGACCCCGTTCACGCTGGTCCAGCCCAACATCCCGCAAGCCGAGCTCAATGATCCGAGCAAGTACGAAGGCCAGTTCCAGCGCGCCGCGCGGCTCAGCCGGCCGCAGCGTCCGGGCGGGCGGCGGCTGGTGCTGTGGCCCGAATCGGGCGTGCCCGACTACTTGCGCCCCGGCTATCCGCAGCGGTTCTACGACGAGAGCACCTTCGCCGGCGATCCCGCCGCGGCGCGGGCGCGGATCGGGCATGCGATCGGCCCGGGCAGCCTGCTGCTGACCGGCACGGTCGACCTGGTGGTGCGCGAGGGCCGAGTAATCGCCGCCGACAACGCGGTGACCGCGCTCGACGCCGAGGGCCGCATCCGCGCCGGCTACGTCAAGGCGCACCTCGTGCCTTATGGCGAGTATCTGCCGATGCGCGGGCTGCTCGAGCCGCTCGGGCTGTCGCGGCTCGTCGCCGGCAGCCTCGACTTCCGCTCGGGGTCCGGCCCGCGCACGCTCGAGCTGCAGCCGTGGGGGCGGATCGGCGTGCAGATCTGCTACGAGATCATCTTCTCGGGGCAGGTGGTCGAGGAGGGGAATCGCCCCGAGTTTATCTTCAACCCCTCCAACGACGGCTGGTTCGGGGCGTTCGGCCCGCCGCAGCACCTCGCCCAGGCGCGACTACGCGCGATCGAGGAAGGGCTGCCGGTGCTGCGCTCGACCACCAACGGGATCAGCGCGGTGATCGACGCCAACGGCGTGGTTCGCGGTGCGATCGGCGAGGACCGCGCCGCGCGGATCGACGGGCTGGTCCCGCGCGCCCACGCGCCGACGCCGTTCGCGCGGGCCGGCAACCTCCTGCCGCTCGGCTGGGCGATCGCGCTGCTCGGCGTCGCCGCGGTTGCCTTGCGCCGCGCTCGCCGCTAGAGCCGCGCCCCGGACATAAAGCTTCCTTTATATCGGACCGCCAATCCCCATGCGCAGCGATTTCCTGTTCACTTCCGAGAGCGTTTCGGAAGGCCATCCCGACAAGGTCGCCGACCAGATTTCCGACGCGATCGTCGACCTGATGCTGTCCAAGGACCCCGAAAGCCGAATCGCCTGCGAGACGATGACGACGACGCAGAAGGTCGTGCTGGCCGGCGAGATCCGCTGCAAGCCGATGTACGATCCGGCGCGCTGGCCCGAGCATCACGGCTGGGCCCCCGGCGCCCGCGACGAGATCGAGGAGGTCGTGCGCGGCGTGGTCAAGGACATCGGCTACGAGCAGGACGGCTTCCACTGGGCCCAGCTGGCGTTCGAGAACCATCTCCACCCGCAGTCCGAGCACATCGCGCAAGGCGTCGACGCGGGCGCGGACAAGGACGAAGGCGCGGGCGACCAGGGTATCATGTTCGGCTTCGCTTGCGACGAGACACCCGACCTGATGCCGGCGACGCTCGACTACAGCCACAAGATTCTCGAGCGGATGGCCGCCGACCGCCATTCGGGCGCGGCCCCGTTTCTCGAGCCCGACGCCAAGAGCCAGGTCACGCTGCGCTTCCGCGACGGCAAGCCCGCCGCGGCGACCGCGATCGTGGTCTCGACCCAGCACGCCAAGGGTTACGACGAAGGCGCCAAGGAGGCCGAGCTCCACAATTACGTCCGCGGCGTGGTCGCCGACGTGCTCCCGCGCGAATTGCTGACCAACGAGACCGTCTATCACATCAATCCGACCGGCAGCTTCGAGATCGGCGGGCCCGACGGCGATGCCGGGCTGACCGGCCGCAAGATCATCGTCGACACTTACGGCGGCGCGGCCCCGCACGGCGGCGGCGCATTCAGCGGCAAGGACCCGACCAAGGTCGACCGCTCGGCGGCCTACGTCGCGCGCTACCTCGCCAAGAACATCGTTGCCGCGGGCCTGGCCAAGCGCTGCACGATCCAGCTGGCCTACGCGATCGGGGTGTCGAAGCCGCTGTCGCTCTACGTCGACACCCACGGCACGGGGACGGTGGGGGATGACCAACTGGAAGAGGCGATCAAGGGCATCGCCAAGCTCGGCGACCTGACCCCGCGCGGCATCCGCACCCACCTCGGGACGCCTCGCGCCGAGACTCAGCGGATGGAGGCGGCTACGCCGCACGGGCATCACTGCACTCTCTCTGCGTCTCTGCGCAAAATTCACCCTTTCGGTAAAAAACAACTTTCCTACTTTGGTTCGTTTCGCCACCAAACTCGCTTTTGGCGAAAGGCGATTCGCTATCATGCGCCCACTCACTCCCCGGATCGTCGGCGAAATCCTCCACCACGAGGGGCTGGTCCGCGAGGCCTACCGCGACAGCGCGGGGGTGTGGACCTGGAGCGTCGGAATCACCGACGCCTCTGGCCACCGCGTCGGCCGCTACCGCGACAACCCGCAGAGCATCGAGCGCTGCCTAGAGGTGTTCGTCTGGCTGCTGACCACGCGCTACCTCCCCGCGGTGCTCCGCGCGTTCGGCGGATTCGTTCCGCAAGAGCACCAGCTCGCCGCGGCGCTGTCGTTCCACTGGAACACCGGCGCGATCGCCCGCGCCGCCTGGCTCAAGCGCTTCCTCGCCGGCGACCCGCGCGCCCGCGAAGCGTTCCTCGACTGGCGCCGTCCCCGCCAAATCCTCCCCCGCCGCCGTGCCGAGCGCGACTTGTTCTTCGACGCGAAGTGGGTCGGCGACGGGACCGTGCTGGCCTATGAGGTGGCCAAGCCGAGCTACCGCCCGGTGCAGCCGAAGCACGTCGAGATTGCGCCGATCCTCCAAAGTCTGATGACGGCAGCCGAATTCGAAACTTGCGCACCATCATGGCCGAACGAGCGGCCTGCCGCGCAAGCTGCCGGCAATTGGTTCGAACGGCTTTTCGATTGAACGGCCGCTATCGGAAGTGGCGACGACCCGTAAGCATACGCTAAAAAGGGGCGATCGAGCGATCGCCCCTTCTCGAAGCAACTCGGGATCGGGTTCACCGCCGCCGGAAGACCCTCACCACCTGGCCGGTGCGCCGGTCTATCTGAAGAACTCGATCTCCGTCGCGGCGATAGACGAAGCGATCGCTGTCTTCGAACCTGTCGCGATCCCTCCAGCCAAATCGATCGGAATCGCCCATCTTCTTGGCCTGGCCCGGAGGCAAACAGCCGTTGTTCTTCTTGGCCAGGCCCGGAGGACACCCATTGCGACCGAAGCGATCGTCGTCGTCATCGTCGTCGAAGCGGTCGTCCTGGTCGAAGCGGGCCTGCTGAATCCGGCGCTCGAGCCGGTCGAGCCGCTGCTGCAGTTCGAGCCGTTCGGCCCTGCTGAGGCCATCGATCCGATAGGTCTGATTGAGCTGCCTCAGTTCGAGGAGCTGATTCTGTAGCCGACGCGCCTCGCGCTCGGTGAGCTCGCCGCGCTCGAACGACAGCCTGATCGTCCTGTCCAGCGCGTCGAGGCGGCTGTTGATTCCGCCTCCGCCGAACAAACCGAATAGGCCTTGCTGCTGAACGATTCCGCCAACCTGGGCGGCTGCCGGGGTTGCCGTGCCCAAAGCCGCAACGGCAGCGGCCGTGATCAGATATTTAAACATGGTCTTTGCTCCTAAAATGTTACTTCGCAACATTGAAGGTAAAACCATTGGAACCGCCTGGCAGTTCCTATGTCGGCGGTGCCGTGTCGCAATTGAAGGTCGAAGCAACGGGCCGTTTAGACGAAGTTCAGCTTCAGGCGAACTTACGGGTGGTCCAGAAACCCGCGGCCTACTGCCGGCGGAAACCGAACCGAACGCCCGTATCAACCCGCCACGGTGTATGCCCGCGGGTCTTCATGCGGCCACTTGTCGAGCCGCGGCATCCGCGCGTTCAGAAACACGGCGGGCAATTTCGCCAGCATCAGCGATTTGTGGATCCACCAGTCGGCCCAGCGCTCGCGCCACTTCGCGGTGGTGCGGCCCTGGCGGGTCAGCCAGCCGTGGTACGGCCGCCAGTGGTCGGGCTCGTCCTCCTCGACTATCTCGAAAATCTTGCGCATCACCGGGTCGGAGCGAATGTGCGGGTTGCGTAGCAAGACCTCCACCTGGCGCATTCCGCGCTGCTCGGTCAGCATGATCACCCGGCACAGCTTCTCGAACTGCTTGCCGTCGGCGATGATCGCGCGGCTGTCGAGCTCGTCGATGGTGCAGCCGAACACCTTTTCGATGAACCGGTCGATGTGGCCGCAGGTGCGGTCGACCCTCAGCGGCATCCGCCCCTGGCGCTCGAACCAGCGCTTGAACATCAGGTAGTGCTTGTACTCGTCGGCGCGGTGCTTCTCGACCGCGGCGATGAACCCGGTCTCGCCCGCGCAGCGCGCGCGCACCGCCTCGAGCACGCGGTCGAGCGAGGTGTAGCCGCGGTGCTCGTTGTAGATGTAGATCGACGCCAGCACGTCGAGGAACCGGGCGCGAAAGACGACCAGGGGCGACATCGGCGCTAGATTCACCCGCCGCCGCCGATTTGCAAGCGCTCGCGCCTCACTCGAGCGTGGCGACCAGGCTCCCCACGGCATCGGCGAACTCCTCGCGGAAGGCCTGGACCACCGCCTTGGCCGGCCGCACGTCCTCGACCAAGCCGACGCCCTGGCCGACGAAATAGGACACCAGCTCGCGCGCCTCGGCGTTGCCGGCGGCCGCGGCGCGCTCGATCCGGGCGAAGGCGGGCTCGGAGACCATGCCCATCAGCGGCATCGGCAGCGTGCCGGGTGAGTTCGCCCCATCCCACGCCTCGTGCCAGGCGGTTTTCAATTGCCGCGCGGGCTTGCCGGTGCGGCTCTTCGAGCGGACGGTGTCGCGGCTGCGCGCGGCGACCATCTTGTCGCGGAACGCCTCGCTGGTCTCGGCCTCGGGGGTCGCCAGCCAGACGCTGCCGGTCCATGCGCCTTGCGCGCCCGCGGCCATCATCGCGGCCATCTGCGCGCCGGTCATGATCCCGCCCGCGGCGAGCACCGGGGTGTCGTAGCCGGCCTGCGCGAGCGCGCGCACCACCTCGGGGATCAGCACCAGCGTCGAGACCTCGCCGCAATGCCCGCCGGCCTCGCCGCCTTGCGCGACGATTACGTCGACCCCGGCCTCGGCCTGGCGCAGCGCGTGCTCCTTGGCCCCGACCAGCGCCGCGACCGGCACCCCGCGCTTCTTGCCCTCGGCGAGCATCTCGGGCGGGGCGATGCCCAAGGCGTTCGCGATCAGCCGGATCGGGTGCCGGAAGGCGACTTCCATCAGCGCCAGGCCGTTCTCCGGCGTAATTCCCATCCGCTCGCGGTTGGTCGGCAGCTCGCCGCTGGTCTTGATCCCGTAGCGGCCCAGGATGCCGGCGGCGAAATCGCGGTGCTCGGCGCCGATCGCCGCGGCGCGCTCGGCGTTGCTGACCATCCCGGCGACGCGCGGGTCGATCGTCTCGGGCACCAGCACGTCGACCCCGTACGGCGCGCCGTCGACCTGCGAGTCGATCCAGGCCAGCTCCTCCTCGAGCTGCTCGGGACTGAACCGCGTCGCGCCGAGCACCCCGAACCCGCCCGCCTTGCTCACCGCAGCGACCACGTCGCGGCAATGGCTGAACGCGAACAGCGGAAATTCGCATCCGGTCAGGCGGCAGACGGCGTTATTCATGGCTTCCTCGCCAGGTTCGGCCCTCAGCGCGTGGCCTTCGACAGGCTCAGGCTGAGCGGATGTGGGGTAGAATTCAATTCCAGAGGCCCGCTCAGGCTGAGCTTGTCGAAGCCCCCGCGCAAGCCTTTCGGCTAGGCTTCGTACCGCGCCGTGGTCTTCGCCGCCACTTCCTCGGCGGTCACCTCCGGCGCCAGCTCGACGAGCCTGAACGGCGAATCGTGATCCGCCCGCTGGAACACGCAGAGGTCGGTGACGATCATGTCGATCACGTTCCTGCCCGTCAGCGGCAGCGTGCATTCGGGGATGAACTTGGGCTCTCCGGCCTTGCTGGTGTGCTCCATCACCACGATGATCTTCTTGACCCCGGCGACGAGGTCCATCGCCCCGCCCATCCCCTTGATCATCTTGCCGGGGATCATCCAGTTGGCGATGTCGCCGTCCTGGCTGACCTCCATCGCACCCAGCACGGTCAGGTCGATGTGCCCGCCGCGGATCATCGCGAAGCTCGCCGCGCTGTCGAAATAGGCCGAGTGCGGCAGCTCGCTGATGGTCTGCTTGCCGGCGTTGATCAGGTCGGGGTCGACCTCGTCGTCGTAGGGGAACGGGCCGATCCCGAGCATTCCGTTCTCCGACTGGAGCGTGACCTCGACGCCGGGCGGGATGTGGTTGGCGACCAGCGTCGGGATGCCGATGCCGAGATTGACGTAGAATCCGTCGCGCAGCTCGCGGGCCGCGCGGGCGGCCATTTCGTCGCGGGTCCAGCCTTTCACTTGCGTGTCGTGCATGTCATTCACATCCTACCAGAAGGTCGCGACGCCGACCTCGCCGAAGAACGGGTCAACGGTCGCCAAGGTCAACCCTTCGATCTGCGCCTGGGCTGCGAGCAAACGGTCCCAGGGATCCTTATGGAGCGAATCAAGGTTTCCGGCCCGTTCGGCGTGGGCGCAGGTGATTGCAAGAGGTTTGAATCCCTGACTGTCGACTTCCCTGACGAAATCGGTCGCGAGCAAGGTTTGATACTGCAACCTTCCGGCCCGCCGTTTGGTGGCGATCTCCATCGCCGAAACCGCGCTGACCCAGAATTCGTGCCCGTCGTCATTGACGGCGGCGACCAAGCGTTTGCTCAGCTTGGCCGGTTCGTGCGCCAGCCAGAGCAGGGCATGGGTGTCCAATAAGAGCCTCACGAAGTTGGATCGCGCTTGTCCAACAGCGGATCGTGGCCGAGACCCATCTCTTCGTCCGAGAGCGGATCCCAGAAACCGTTCTCCAAAATCCCCTTGCTTCCAGGGGGTCGCTGATGAGCAAGCCATCCTGGAACGGGACGCGGTTTGATCACGGGCTTGGCCGGGACGAGCTTGACGAGTTCCTCGCCCGAGCGGCCTTGCGTGATCGTGACCTCGCCTCCAGCCAAGGCTTCCCGGATCAGCCGCGAAAGGTGAGTCTTGGCTTCGTGGATGGTGACGGTGGTCATCCTGACCACTTAGTCAACTGGCTTAGCTAAGTCAACCGAGCGGCGGGGGGACGAGGAACCAGCCGGCCCCAAGGAACGAATCGAGCGAGACCGCCGCCGCCGGGTCGCGCAGATAGTCGAACAACTCGTCGAAGTCGCCCTTGCGGTCGCCGGCGATGGCGATCACGCAGACGTCGCGGTTGGCGTCCTCGCGCAGCGTCTGCTTGCGATCGTCGGGGTTTCGCGCGAGCAGCAGCGGGTCGCGTCCCTCGGGATCGAGGCCCGAGGCGCGCAGCGCTTCGGCGACCTCGCCGACCCGGTCGGCGGGCAATGCGGTCAGCCACAGCACGACGATGCCCGCCTCGCGCAGGCGCGCGAGGTCGGCGGCGAGCGCGGGGTCGGCTGGGGCGGCGGCGGGCGCGAACGGCGCCCCCTCGCGGTCGAGATCGATCACCACCGCGGGCGTCTCGGCGCGACACTCGCGCATTCGCGGCAGCGCCAGCGAGCTGCCGGGCTCATACAGCACCGAGCGGCGCGGCGCGCGGCCGGCCGCTGCGGGAGCGCGGTCGAGCGCCCAGGCGACGAACCGCCGCCACGGATCGGCCGCGGCCGAGCGCACCGGCCCCGGCGGCGGCAGCGCGGTCAGGTTGGTGAGCACGATCCCGGCGCCCGCGGCCGCCTCAGCTCCGGCCGGCGCCCCCGCGGTGCGCTCGGCGGCGACCCGCGGCGGCTGAGCGACTTTCGGCCGCGGCGTCGCCGCGCGGATCTTGACGTTGCCGCCCGCGAACATCGCTCCACTCGCCAGCACCGGCAGCGCCGCCACCGCGACGCAGCCGCCGAGCAGCGGAGCCAGGGCCAGCAAGCCTCCGCGCCGCGCGAGCCGGCCGACCTCAACCACGGCCGCTCGCGGCGAGCAGTGGCCACGCCTTCCACACGCCGATCGCGTGAACTGCGCCGATCGCAAGGACGATCAGCGACGAGCAGAACAGGAAGGCGGGGGTCAGATCGGGACGGCGCAACAGGCCCGGCCAGAACAGCACCATTCCCCGCGCCAAATAGACCAGCGTGATCGCGACCAGCGCTGTACGCAGCAGCGGCAATCGCGCAATCAGCCCCGCTCCCGATGCGGCATAGGCAGCCCAAACCGCCAGGAGGAGCGCTATGCCGAGCGTCGCGATGGCAGGAAACGCGTCCCCGCGCTCCGCCGCGCGTGCCATTCGCTCGCCCGCGCCCATGGTCCGGTACCAGTCCGCCCCACCGGCGATCGTCGCCAGATGGGCGAGCGCCGCGCCGAGGCTGAGGCAGCCTGCAAGGGCCAACCAGGCGGCCCCTTCCCTCACGCCGCCGCCCGCTCCCGCACGGTGCGGAACTCGATTTTCTTGTCGTAGGGGGCGCCTATGATCATCCGCTGGACGTAGACGCCCGGCAGGTGGATGCAGTCGGGGTCGAGGCTGCCCTTGGGCACCACTTCCTCGACCTCGACCACGCAGACTTTGCCGCAAGTCGCCGCGGGCAGGTTGAAATTGCGCGCGGTCTTGCGGAACACGAGGTTGCCGGTCGCGTCGGCCTTCCACGCCTTGACCAGCGCCAGGTCGGCGAAGATCCCGCGCTCGAGCACGTATTCTTCCCCGTCGAAGACCTTGGTTTCCTTGCCCTCGGCAACCAGCGTGCCGACGCCTGTTTTCGTGTAGAACCCCGGAATGCCCGCGCCGCCCGCGCGCATCCGCTCGGCCAGCGTCCCTTGTGGGCAGAACTCGACTTCGAGCTCGCCCGACAGGTACTGGCGCTCGAACTCCTTGTTCTCGCCGACGTAGGACGAGATCATCTTGCGGACCTGGCTGGTGCGGAGGAGCTTGCCGATGCCCTCGTTGTCGATCCCGGCGTTGTTGGAAGCGAAGGTCAGGTTCTTGACGCCTGAATCGCGCACCGCGTCAAGCAGGCGCTCGGGAATCCCGCACAGCCCGAACCCGCCGCAAGCGATCGTCAGGCCGTCGCGCAGCAGGCCGTCGAGCGCGGCGGCGGCATCGGGGAAGAGCTTGTTCATGCGGGCTCCCTGGTCAGATCGAATCCGAGGACTTGCGACAAGTCTCTAAGCGCCTGCGCCTCGCTCGTCACCTTGATCGCGGTCATCCCGAGCGCGGCCGCCGGCTTGCAGTTGATGCCGAGGTCGTCGAGGTAGACGCACTGCCCGGGCGCGACGCCCAGCGCCTCGCACATCATCAGGTAAATCCGCGGATCGGGCTTGCGCAGAGCGGCCTTCGAGCTTTCGATGACGTGCTCGAAGCGCGCGAAGATCTCGGCGTAGCGCGATTCGCTCATCGGGTCGGCGGCCATCGCCGGTCCGCTGCTTTCGGGGACGTTGTTGGTGATGCAGCCGAGCTTGAGCCCGCGCGCGGCGATCGCATCGAGCGCGGCGACCATCCCGGGGCGGATCGAGCCGGCCAGCACCGCGAGCACGTCGGCGCCGCCCAGCTCGTGGCCCAGCGCCTTGGCCTCGGCCGCGAATCGCGCGTCGAACTCGCCGCGGCCGATCTCCGCCCGCTCGAGCAGCGCCCAGGCGTTGGCGTCGGGATCGGCGGCGTTGATTTGGCGGATCAGGTCGCGCGGCAGCCTGCGCTCGGCCTCGAGCCGGTTGAACGCCTCGAACGGCGAGGCGGTGATCACCCCGCCGAAGTCGAAGATCACGGCTGCGAACTGGCTCATCGCCACGCGCATAGCCGCGCCGCGGAGGTTATGGTAGCCGTCGCCCATGCCCGCTCTCAAACCGCTCGCACCGCTGTTCGTCGCTCTTCTCGCCGGTTGCGACCAGCCCAGCCAGCCCGCCGCCGAAGGCTCGGCGGCGCCGCCTAGCGAGGCGAACGAAGCGCCTCCGACCCCGGTCGCAGCGCCCTCGCGGGAACCGCCCGCTCCCGTAGCAGGCCTCGCACTGCCCGAGCGGTTCACCGCGCTCGGCACCGAGCCGTTCTGGGCGGCCACAGTCGCGGGCGGCCGGCTGACCTACATGACGCCCGAGGACCAGGCCGGGCAGACGATCGCGGTCGAGCGCGAGGACGACGCGGATTTGGTCGAGCTGCGTGGCACGCTCGCCGGAAAGCCGCTTGCCCTGACGATCACGAAGGGGCCGTGCAGCGACGGGATGTCCGACGTGGTCTATCGCTGGTCGGTCGAACGCCGGCTAGGCGACGACGTCCAGCGCGGCTGCGCCCGGATCGATCCGCGCGACGCGTCGCCTGGCCCCGCGTCCGGATAGGCCGGCCGAAGCCATGATTTCGTGCTGCACTGCAACGACGGCCGATCACCACCGCCACGCGCCACCGCCAAATCGCCGGTCAAATCGCTTTTTGACTCCGCAGTGACCGAAAGGTTAGCACTTGAGTTGCATGTTTCTCAATCACCCCGACCCTTTTCGCACTTGCACAAAATCGGGGCGGTGCCGATAACGATCCTGCCTTTCAGGCATCCTCTCCCAAAACTTCCCAGGCCCGGACGGCGACGTCCGGGCCTTTTTTCTTTGGGCGGCGCCGGATCGATTCCCGCTTCCCGTCCGTTTGCAATCGCGGTCGCGCGTTCCTAGCTTTCGAGCCTGGGACCCCACAATTGCAGGACGGGTAATGGCCGACGTAGCGACCGCGCTCGCAGACACCGAATCCGGCATCCGGCTCCAGGTCGCCGGCGCGCGCCAGGAGGAAAGCGGCACCGGCCTGGCGCGGATGAGCCGTGAGACGATGGCTCG
>JAIVIY010000097.1:0-11686 GCA_020200285.1 Novosphingobium sp.
CCGAGCACCATGCTGCCCGCGAGCATCGCCAGCGGATGATCGTCGAGCGCCTTGTCGAAGAAGTTGCCGCTGGCGGCTCTTTTCTCTCTCGAACGGCGCTTTGGCTTGCGTGGCGCGGCTTTGCCCTGGGTGCGCGCCTGCGAGGCGGAAATCTTGCTGCGGATGCGGTCGGCCTTGCCGTCGTCGCTTTTGGTGGTCTCGCTCACGATGCGTCTCCTTTGTCCGCATCGACGCTTTCGCCGCCCTCTTGTTCCTCATCTTCTTCGTCGTCGCCGCGCCCGAACAGCGCCTCGAACGCGCTGCCGATCGGCCCGCGCAGGAACCATGCGATCAGCGCGAGCAGCGTCGCGGCGACGATCCCCTTGTGCTCGGAGGCGATGTCGATCGTCTGGTCCCATGCCTCATGCGCTTCCTCGGCGGCGCGGTCCTTGATCCGCTCGCCGATGCCGCGCTGTTCGAGGCTCACTTGCAGCGCCTCGAGGTCGGCGCGAACGATCGTCCAGGCATCGTCGCGCAGCATGCGGAATTCGACGAGGCGCGCGAGCTCGTTCACGGTTTGCGCTCGATCGTCGCGGGAAACGCATTGCGCTTCAAACGTCGGATACCGCGGATCGCCACCAGCGCCGCGCTCCCAGCGATCGCGAGCAGGGCGAGAACGACCACCCCGGTCGCGGCCCAAGGCCCGATCAGGGGTGCGAGACCGAGCAGCAAACCGGTCGCCAGCGTGAACAAGGCGATGATCGCCGCCACCAGCGCGAGCGTAAGCCACGTGGCGATGTCTCTGATCTCGCCCAGCGCGTAACCGGCGCGCGCGCTCTGGTACTGGACCTCGGCCTCGACCGCGGTCTGCGCGTCCTCGGCGAGGTCGCGCAAGTCCTCGAACAGCGAGCCCGCGTCTTCGGCCTCGTCCGCTTCGGTTGGAAGGCTCGCGGGCTCGATCTCGGCAGCGTCAGCCATGCCGCGTCAATGGCCGCGGCGTTCGCGGCGTGTCAATCGGGTCAGGCCGAATCGTCGGAGCCGCGGAACATTCGGGCGAGGAAGAACCCGGCGACCGCGGCGATGCCGATCGCCGCGCCCGGGCTCTTCCTGATGAACTCGCGCGCGTCGTCGCCGAGCTCGCCCAGGTCCTTGGCGTCGAGCTTGGCCGCGGCTTCCTGCATCGTCCGCGCGGCGGTGCGGGCGTAATCGCCGTATTGCTTGCCGAGCTTGTCGTCGATCGTCGTGGCGGTTCCGGACACGGTCTTGCCCAACGCGGCGAGGCCGTCGCTGGCGCGGGCCTTGCCGTCCTTGGCGAGTTCGGCGGCGCGCTTCTTGGCCTGGCCGCCCATCGCCTTGGCGTCCTCGACCCAGTCGGCGGTGTTGTCCGCGGCGGTCCGGCGATACGCCGCGCCCTTTTCCATCGCGTCGGCGCGCAGCGCGGCGACCCCGGCGCGGGCTTCCTCGATCGCGGCGTTGAAGCGGGTGCGGGCTTGGGTGCGGTTGCCCGATTTGGCGCGCGCGCCATTGGCCTTCGAAGCGGCGGCGCGGCGCGGCTTGGACTTGGCCTTGGCGGCCGGCTTCTTCGCGGCCGATTTCTTGGCGGCGGGCTTGGGCTTGGACGCCGGGGGCTTGCTGGCGGCCGGCTTGGATGTGCTCGGGGTGGTGTCGGGAGTGTCGGCCATCGTCTTGTCCTTTTTTGCCCGTGCGGCCCTTTCGCGCGGAGCGCGCGAACCTGCTCTGCATAGCGCGAACCCAAGGTGCGGCAAAGCCACGCCGAGAACCCGTCGTCGGCCAGTGAACGCGCCTTGCCGATCAAGGTTCCAGCCGATAGGGGCGCGGCCCATACCCACCCCGGAGTCCCCATGACCGCGATCATCGATGTCCACGCGCGCCAGATCCTCGACAGCCGCGGCAACCCGACGGTCGAGGTCGACGTGCTGCTCGACGAGGGCAGCATGGGCCGCGCCGCGGTGCCGTCGGGCGCGTCGACCGGGGCGCACGAGGCGGTCGAGCTGCGCGACGCCGACAAGGCGCGCTGGCTCGGCAAAGGCGTGACCAAGGCGGTCGCCGCGGTCAACGGCGAGATTTCCGACGCCATCCTCGGGCTCGACGCCGAGGACCAGCGCACGCTCGACCTGGCGATGATCGAGCTCGACGGGACGCCGAACAAGGCCCGGCTCGGCGCCAACGCGATCCTCGGGGTCAGCCTCGCCGCGGCCAAGGCGGCCGCATCGGCGCGCGGGCTGCCGCTCTACAGCTATGTCGGCGGAGTTTCGGCGCACGTCCTGCCGGTGCCGATGATGAACATCATCAACGGCGGCGAGCACGCCGACAACCCGATCGATTTCCAGGAATTCATGATCATGCCCATCGGCGCGCCGACGCTGGCCGAGGCGGTGCGCTGGGGCGCGGAAGTCTTCCACACCTTGAAGAAGGGCCTCCACGACAAGGGCTTGGCCACCGCGGTCGGCGACGAGGGCGGCTTCGCCCCCAATCTCGCCAGCACCCGCGCCGCGCTCGACTTCATCATGGCCTCGATCGAGCAGGCCGGGTTCAAGCCGGGCGAGGAGATTGCGCTGGCGCTCGATTGCGCGGCGACCGAGTTTTTCAAGGGCGGCAAGTACGAGATCAGCGGCGAGGGCCTCAGCCTGAGCCCGCAGGCGATGGCCGACTACCTTGCTGGCCTCACCAACGACTACCCGATCCGCTCGATCGAGGACGGGATGGGCGAGGACGACTTCGAGGGCTGGGCGGCGGTGACCGCGGCGGTCGGCAGCCGGGTGCAGCTGGTCGGCGACGACTTGTTCGTGACCAATCCCGAGCGGCTGCGGATGGGCATCGGCAAGGGCCTCGCCAACTCGCTGCTGGTCAAGGTCAACCAGATCGGCACGCTCAGCGAGACGCTCGAGGCGGTGAGCATCGCCCAGCGCGCGGGCTACACCGCGGTGATGAGCCACCGCTCGGGCGAGACCGAGGACGCGACCATCGCCGACCTCGCGGTCGCCACCAACTGCGGCCAGATCAAGACCGGCTCGCTGGCCCGCTCCGACCGGCTGGCGAAATACAACCAGCTGATCCGCATCGAGGAAGAGCTCGGCGACGCGGCGGTTTATGCTGGGAAGGGCGCGTTCGGGCGGTTGGCGTAAAAGGCCATGGCAGCGCGTGGGCTTCGACAAGCTCAGCCTGAGCGGACCTTGGTTTGGGTTTTTTGCAAACCTCCGCTCAGCCTGAGCCCCGTCGAAGGCCGCGCGCCGACACTCCACCAACCGCGGAACGCAATCGACCAACGGCGATTGTTGCAACGGCAACCGGCTCCTAGAGCCGGTCGATCGCGCGCGCCCGTCAGCGCCCCCATTCCATCGTAAGGACCGCCGATGATCCGCAAGACCCTTTCCGCCGCCATTCTGCTCGGCGCCACGGTGCTCGCCGGGCCGATCGCTTGCAAGATGCCGGGCTCGGACCCGTCCACGGAAGTCACCCCCGGCGCCGGCGTCGGGATCAAGCTGGCGGCGATGGACACGTCGGTGAAGCCCGGCGACGACTTCTACGGCTACGCCAACGGCGCCTGGATGCGCAACACCGAGATTCCCGCCGACCGCTCGAGCATCGGCGGGTTCTACGTCGCCGACCAGGCGACCGAGAAGAAGCTCGAGGCGCTGATCGCCGAGATCGTCGAGTCCGAGCCCGAGGCGGGCAGCGATGCGGCGCGGGTCAAGGCATACTATCAGGCGTTCCTCGACACCGAGACGATCGACGCCGCCGGGATCGCTCCGATCCGGCCCGAGCTCGACCGCATCGCGGCGATCGCCGACAAGACTCAGCTCGCCGCCGCGATCGGCCAGACCGTGCGCGCCGACGTCGATCCGCTCAACGCGACCGACTTCGAAACCGAGAACCTGTTCGGGGTGTTCGTCACCCAGGCGCTCGCCGGCGGCGAGGTCATGCCCTACATCCTCCAGGGCGGGCTGGGGATGCCCGAGCGTCAGTACTATCTCGCCGCCGATCCCAAGATGGCCGAGCACCGCGCGGCGTACAAGACCTACATCGCCGATCTTCTGGCCGCCGCGGGCGTGCCCGACGCCGCGGCCAAGGCGGTGCGGATCTACGATCTCGAGATGAAGATCGCCCAGGCCCACGCCAGCCGCGAGGAAAGCGACGACTGGGCCACCGCCAAGGCGATCTGGACCCCCGCGGACTTCGCCGCCAAGGCCCCGGGACTCGACTGGAATGCGTTCTTCCAGGCCGCGCAGCTCGGCGGCCAGGCCAAGTTCGACGCGTACCATCCCGCCGCGATCGCCAAGCTCTCGGCATTGGTCGCGTCGCAGCCGCTCGAGGCGTGGAAGGACTGGCTGGCGTTCCACCGCATCAACCAGAACGCCGACGTGCTGGGGAGCAAGCTCGATACGCTGCGCTTCGGTTTCTACGGCAAGCAGCTCACCGGCACCGAGCAGCCGCGCCCACGCGAAAAGCGCGCGCTCGCGGCGCTCAACGCCAACATGGGCGACGCGCTGGGCAAGCTCTACACCGCCAAATACTTCCCCGCTTCGGCCAAGGCGCAAGTCCAGCAGATGGTCGATGCGATCAAGGCGGCGTTCGCCAAGCGGGTCGAGGCCAACGAATTTCTCGCGCCCGAGACCAAGCAAGAGGCGCTGGCCAAGGTCAAGTCGATGAACGTCGGCGTCGGCTATCCCGACGAATGGAGCGATTATTCGCAGCTGACCGTCGCGCCGAACAGCGCCTTCGCCAACAAGCAGGCGGCGCAGAAGCTCTACTACGCGCAGCAGCTCGCCAAAGTCGGCCAGCCGCTCGGCAAGGGCGAGTGGTGGATGAACGCGCAGCTGGTCAACGCGGTCAACCTGCCGGTCCAGAACGCGCTCAACTTTCCCGCTGCGATCCTCCAGCCGCCGTTCTTCGATCCCACCGCCGACGCGGCGTTCAACTATGGCGCGATCGGCGCGGTGATCGGCCATGAGATCAGCCACAGCTTCGACAACAACGGCGCGCAGTTCGATTCATCCGGGGCGATGCGCAACTGGTGGACCGACGCCGACCTCGCCAAGTTCAAGCAGACCGGAAAGGCGCTGGCCGACCAGTACAGCCGCTACGAGCCGTTCCCCGGCCTCAACGTCAACGGCGAGCTGACACTCGGCGAGAACATCTCGGATCTCGCCGGGCTCGCCGCGGCCTACGACGCCTACCGCTCCTCGCTCGGCGGCAAGGAAGCGCCGGTGATCGACGGGCTGACGGGCGACCAGCGCTTCTTCATCGCCTATGCGCAGGCGTGGGCGACCAAGATGCGCGAGCCGGCGCTGCGCCAGCGGATCGCCACCGACGGCCACGCCCCGGGCAACTATCGCGCGCTGACGGTGCGCAACCTCGACGCCTGGTACGACGCGTTCGACGTCAAGCCCGGCGACAAGCTCTACCTGCCGCCCGAGCAGCGCGTGAAGGTGTGGTGATCGATCGCCTCAGCCTTCGGCAACCTCGCGCTCGGCCTGCTCCGCGATCGCTTCGGTCTTTTCGATCTCGCGCTTCTTCTTCGGGTTGAGCAGGAATTGCCAGACGCCCCAGGCGTTGATCGCGAGCAGCAGGCCGTTCATCACCGCGATCGGGTAGGCCGGCGGCGCCGCGCTCAGCGACGCGGCGATCCACGCGACCGCGACCCCGCAAAACAATGCGAAGCCGAACCCGGTGACCCGGCGGCCGAGGTCGGCGGCGAGCAGCGAGGCCGCGACGATCGTGCCGATCGCGGCGATCCATTCGAGCGGTCCGTTCATGCGTGCCCCTTCGGCGTGCCGGTTGCTCCAAGCCGCAGTGGTCCATAAGGTTCCGTCGAACGCGGCGGGAGGGGCTGGCATGGCGGGCGAGTTTCCGGCGCACCCGGCGGCGGTGACTCCGAAATGGCTGAGCGCGGTTCTGAGCGCCGCGGGCGAGCTCGACGGGACGGTCACGGCCGTCGACTGGCGCCCTATCGGCACCGGCCAGGTCGGCGACAGCGCGCGGTTCTCGCTCACTTACGATCGGCCCGGCGCGGGTCCGGCGACGCTCGCCGGCAAGTTCGCCGCGGCCGACGCCACCAGCCGCCGGACCGCGGTGACGCACGGGCTCTACGCCAAGGAAGTCGCCTTCTACCGCGAGCTCGCCGCGCGCGTGGCGATCCGCACTCCGCGCGCCTATGCGGCCGAGGTCGGCGCCGATGGCAGCGCATTCGTCCTGCTATTCGAGGATCTCGGCCCGGCGCGACAAGGCGACCAGCTGGCCGGGTGCAGCCTCGTCGACGCACGCGAGGCGGTGCGCCAGCTCGCCGGGCTCCACGCGCCGAGCTGGGGCAACGCCGAGTTCGTCGAGCGGCCGTGGTTCGCGGCTCGGCCGGGTGCGCTGGAGAGCCTGGCGGCCGCCTACCCGGTCGCCACCCAAGTGTTCGTCGAGCGCTATGCCGATGCGCTCGCGCCCGAGCTGATGGCGGTATGCAAGGCGCTCGCCGCGGCGGCGGACAAGTGGTTCGGCCGCGAAGCCGCGCACCGCTGCCTGGTCCACGGCGACTACCGCCTCGACAACATGCTGTTCGACATCCGCGGCGGGGCCGAGGCGATGGGGGTGCTCGACTGGCAGACCTTGCAGGTCGGCAGCGGACTGACCGATCTCGCCTACTTCCTCGGCGCCGGGGTGGGGACATCGCTCGCCGCGCACGAGGACGAGCTGGTCGATCTGTATCTCGCCGCCATGGCGGAGCGCGGCGTCGCGCTGAACCGCGCGCAAATCTGGGACGACTACCGCCGCGGCGCGCTCCACGGGGTCTCGACCGCGGTGTTCAGCGCCGCGTTCGTCGAGCGCACCGCGCGCGGCGACGCGATGTTCCTCGACATGGCCCGCGGCGCCTGCCAGCTTGCATTGAAGCACGACAGCCTGGGGGCGCTGTAGACCCATCCCCCCTTCCGTTCGTCCTGAGCTTGTCGAAGGACAGTTTTTCTTCTTTGATCTGGGCGCATCGGGCCGAAAAGAAGGACGGTGCTTCGACAAGCTCAGCACGAATGGGATTGGTTGGGTTGAGGGGATGATGAAATGCTCTCAAAGGGCGACGACTTTCCTGTCCACCAGACCGCCGATCCGATCGCGTTCGCCGGCACCGACCGCAACTTCTACGACCGCTATTTCTTCAACGGCTACAACCCCGACGGCTCGGGCTTCTTCGCGGTGGCGTTGGGAATCTATCCGCACCTCGACGTCGCCGACGCGCATTTCTGCGCGATCCGCAGCGGCAAGCAATACTGCCTCCACGCCTCGCGCGAGCTGGGGATGGAGCGGATGGACCTCGCGGTCGGACCCATCCGGATCGAGGTGATCGAGCCGCTGCGCCGCTTGCGGATCGTGGTCGAGGAGCATTCGGGCATCGCCGCCGAGATCGTCTTCACCGGCCGCGCCTTCCCGCTCGAGGAGCCGCGCTTCACCCGCCGGATCGGCCCGCGCGCGTTCATGGACTACACTAGGATGACCCAGAACGGCCGCTACGACGGCTGGATCGAGATCGACGGCCGGCGCGAGGCGATCCAGCGCGCCTGCACCGGCACCCGCGACCGCTCGTGGGGGGTGCGGCCGATCGGCGCGCAAGACGCGCAGCCGCACACCGGCGAGCGCCCGGTCGGGTTCTTCTGGCAGTGGACGCCGATCAACTTCGTCCGCCACAGCCTGTTCTTCCACTGCAACGCCGACGGCGACGGGCCGCCGTGGAACTTGCGCGCGGCGGTGGTGCCCGACGGCTCGGGCCCGCACGGCCGGTTCGAGACGTCGGCGGCCAGGATGGAATCGCCGCTGACGCCAGGCACGCGCTGGCCGGCCCGCGGGGAGCTGACGATCGACACGGCGGAAGGCGCGCTTTCGGTCACGCTCGAGCCGCTCGGCAGCTTCCTGATGCGCGGGCTCGGCTACACCTCGCCCAAGTGGGGACACGGGCTCCACCACGGCCCGCTCGATATCGAGCGCGAGGACATCGACCTCGAGGCCGAGGACCCGGCGCGGGCCGACAACTTCCATGTCCAGATACCCTGCCGTGCCGTGCTCGGCGGCAAGGAGCAGGGCGTCGGGGTGTTCGAGCAGCTGATCCTCGGCGCCAACGCCCGGCTGGGGTTAAAGAGCGCGGGCGACCTGGCGAAGTAGCCTCAGCCCGCGGCGCCGAGCCGCGCGAGCTGTTCGGCGCTCAGTTCGAGCCGGGTCGACTCGACAAGCGTTTGCAGTTGCTCGTGCGTGCGCGCGCTGGCGATCGGGGCGGCGATTCCGGGCTGGGCGCGCAGCCAGGCGAGCGCGATGGCGGCGAGGCTGGCGCCGGTTTCCACAGCGATCGCGTCCATCGCGGCGAGGACCGGCGCGCCTTTTTCGAGGTAGCCCTTGGCGCGCGCACCGCGGGCGGACTTGTCGAGATCGGCGGGCTCGCGATACTTGCCCGTCAGGTATCCAGAGGCGAGCCCGAAGAACGGCAGCATCGCAATATCCCGCTCCGCGCACAGACGTTGCAATGCAGGGTCGTATTTAGCGCGCTCGACCAGGTTGTACTCGTTCTGAAGCACCGTGAAAGGCGTCGCCCCTGTGGCTTCGGCCGCATCGAGCGCTTCCGAGAGTCGTTCGGCGCTGAAATTCGAGGCGCCCAGCTCGCGCACCTTGCCGGTCCGCATCGCCCTGTCGAACGCGGCGACGATCTCGCCGACGGGCAGCTCCGCGTAGTCCCGGTGCGCGTAGTAGAGGTCGATCCGCTCGGTTCGAAGCCGCTCGAGCGAGGCGTCGAGCGAGCGCAGCACGCGCTCGGGCTCATACAGCTCCTGGCCGCCGAGCATCCCGGTCTTGGTATGGATCAGCATCTCCTCGCGCACCCCGCGCGATTCGAGCCACTGGCCGATCAGCATCTCGGATTCGCCGCCCTTGTGGCCCGGGATCCACGCCGAATAGACATCGGCGGTGTCGATCATCCGCCCGCCCGCTTCATAGAACGCGTCGAGCACCGCGAAGCCGTCGTTTCCCTTGGCGGTCCAGCCAAACACGTTGCCGCCGAGCACCAGGGGAATGCCGCCGATCGAAGGATGGTCCCGCTCGTCCCCGGACTTGATCCGGGGTGGTCGAAGCATCATGCGAATCTCTCCTTGAGCGCGAGCAAGGCAAGCGCGGCCTTGGCCGCCTCTCCGCCCTTGTCCTTCTGCGCCGGATCGGCGCGAACCAGCGCCTGCGCCTCGTTCTCGACGGTGAGGATGCCGTTGCCGATCGCGACGCCATCCATCGTCAGCGCCATGATCCCGCGCGCGCTTTCGCCGGCGACGATCTCGAAGTGATAAGTCTCGCCGCGGATCACTACTCCGATCGCGACGTACCCGTCGTACTGCTCCGCTTGGTCGGCTAGCGCGATCGCACCGGGGATCTCGAGCGCACCGGGAACTGTGATGACATCGGCTTTGTGGCCGCCCGCCTTCAGCGCGGCTTTGGCGCCGGCGATCAGCAGGTCGTTGAGGTGGTCGTAGAAGCGGGCTTCGACGATCAGGAAGCGGGCCATCAATCCTCCGGGATACCGTTCACGGCGAGCGCGCCGCATTGCCACTGAGCCAGTTGGGTCACTTCGCGCAACACCCAATCGCGCGGGCTGAGCGCGGCCAGCGCCGTCCTATCCTCGGCCTCGCATTCCACGATTTCGAGCCCGGCGAGCGGGCCGCCGAATAGGTCGAGGCTCCACCAGCGACCCTCGTGCTCGAAGTGGAGCCGGCGCTTGCGCAGCTCGTGGCCCGGCAGCGCCCGCAGCAACGCGTACTCGCTTGCGGTCAGATAAGCGGTGACGATCGGCCGCGCGCAAGGATCGTCGCATTGGTATTTCTTGGTCAGCTTCCACTTGGTCTCGGCCGGAACGGTCCGGCGCATTTGCCGCAGGCGCAACCGCGTCCCGGCAATATACAAATCGTCGATCTCGGTGACGAACGCGTCGGGCAGCGGCGGCCGCGCCGCGGTGTTCACGAGCCAGCGCCGCTCGAGCTCGAGCCGCGCGTGCTTCGGGTCGCCGAGTTCGGCGTCGAGCCCGCGGTCGACCGGTATCACGCCGCGGGGATCGGCCGCTCGCCGACCACGCGCAAATGATAGCCCTCGATCCCGACGACGTTGCGCGAGGAGTTGGTCAGCAGGATCATGTCGTGGACGTCGAGCGAGGCGAGGATTTGCGCGCCGATGCCGTATTCGCGCAGCTCGCCTTCCGGCTTGCCGCCGATCTCGGCCTGGAGCGTGTCGGGCCGCGTCGGCATCAGCACCACGATCAGCCCGCTGCCCGCTTCGCCGATCGCCGCCATCGAGCGCTGCAGCACGCGCTTGCGATTTCCCGGCCGGCCAAGCAGGTCGTCGAAGATCGAGATCGCGTGCATCCGCACCAGCGTCGGCTTGCCCGGCTCGACGTGCCCCTTCTGGAGCACGAGGTTGGTGGTCCCGTCGATCTTGTTCCGGTAAGTGATCGCGCGCCACTCGCCCCCATAGTCGGAGACGAAGGTGCTCTCGGTCGCCTTCTCGACCAGGTGGTCGTGGCGCATGCGGTACTCGATGAGGTCGCGGATCGTCCCGATCTTGAGGTCGTGCAAGCGCGCGAAGGCGATCATGTCGTCCATCCGCGCCATCGTCCCGTCGTCCTTCATGATCTCGCAGATCACCCCGGCGGGGTTGAGCCCGGCGAGCCGGGCGATGTCGACCGCGGCCTCGGTGTGGCCGGCGCGGACCAGCACCCCGCCGTCGCGCGCGGCAAGGGGGAAGACGTGGCCGGGGGTGACGATGTCGTCGCGGCCCTTGCCGGCGTCGATCGCCACCGCGATCGTCCGCGCGCGGTCGGCCGCGGAGATGCCGGTGGTCACCCCCTCGCGCGCCTCGATCGAGACGGTGAAGGCGGTCTCGTGGCGGGTGCCGTTGTGCGCGCTCATCGGGGTTAGGCCGAGCTGGTCGATCCGCTTTTGAGCCATCGCCAGGCAGATCAGCCCGCGGCCGTGGGTGGCCATGAAGTTGATCGCGTTGGGCGTCGCCATCTGCGCCGGGATGATCAGGTCGCCCTCGTTCTCGCGGTCCTCGTCGTCGACCAGGATGAACATCCGCCCGTTGCGCGCCTCGTCGATGATCTCCTCGATCGGGACCAGCGTCGGCCCGTCGTCGTTGGCGAAGAGGAAGCGCTCGAGCTTGCCGAGCGTGTCGGCGGTCGGGTTCCACTCGACCTCCATCAGATCGCGCAAGGTGTTGGCGTGCAACCCCGCGGCGCGGGCGAGGCCGGAGCGGGACATCCCGCCGTCGCTGACGAGGCGGCGGACGCGATCGATGAGCTGGGTCGACATGGACATAGCTTGTCACACCACAGTGTGAAAACCAACCGCAAAAAATCACATTGAAACGCAAGGTTGCGCTTTAAGAGACGGGCCACAGACATCCCGTTGCGGCACACCGCGAGCGAATCGTTCGCCCTGCTTGCACGAACCGGCCAGTTCATGGTCAACAGGAGCTTAAGAATGTCCCAGCCGTCGCGCCGCACTCTGTGGACCGGAACCAGCCTCGCGCTGGCCTCGGCGGCGTTCGTCTCGGCGATGGTATTGCTCCAGGGGCTGCCGTCGCGCGGGGATGCGGCGCCGCCGGTCGAGCGCGTCGCGCTGGCGCCGGCCGCGAAGCCCGAGCCGGTCGACCCGCGCTTCGTGGTCAAGCGCATCCTGCCGATCGAGGG
>JAIVIY010000097.1:11698-12632 GCA_020200285.1 Novosphingobium sp.
GTCATCACCGTCGACCTCAAGGCCAACGTCCTCTCGGTGTTCCGCGACGGTTACGAGATCGGCGCGACCGCGGTGCTGACCGGGCACGGCGACAAGCCGACCCCGCTGGGGGTGTTCCCGATCACCGAGAAGGACCGCGACCACGTCTCCAACCTCTACGGCGCGCCGATGCCGTACATGCTGCGGCTGACCAACGACGGCGTCGCGATCCACGCGACCGAGGTCGAGAACGGCTACATCACCCGCGGCTGCGTCGGTGTGCCCCATGGCTTCGCTGCCAAGCTGTTTGCGACCGCGAAGCTCGGCGACCGGGTGATCGTCACCGACGGAAAGACGATGGGCTTGGGCGACAAGATCGTCTGAGCTTTCCAGTGCTTGCATGAAGCGACGCGCGCGCTAGTCTGGCGTCAAGAGCATAACGCCGGGTCCGACCAACCGTAACCGGACGAGGGGACCCGCCCGATGTCGCCGCCATTCAACAGCAATCAGCTCGAATTCTTCGAGAAGTTCGCCGAAGCCCTGTTCGACGGCTTCGACGACATGGCCATTCCTATGGACCAGGTCGTCGCGAACTTCGTGCACCTCTTCGAGCTGATCAAAGGTGAGCCGCGCCAGCGAATCCGTAACGCGCTGACATTGTGGTGGCTGGTGCTGGGTCTCGATTTCAAGAGCGCCTCGGTGGCCAGCAGGCGCCAGCGGATCATCGACAACCTGATCAAGTCGAGCAACGACGACAAGCAGGACTTCGCGCGGCTCAAGGCGGTGACGTACGCCTCCTACTACGGGCACTGGCTGCCCGGCGAAGAGGATGGCAACCAGGCCAATCCGGTGCTCGCGCAAATCGGCTTCACCCTGCCCAAATTCCGCCATCGCGCGCCCGGTGAGCCGCAGCTGACCCAGCGGATGGGCTTCGAGATCGACCCGGCGCATGTCC
>JAIVIY010000069.1 GCA_020200285.1 Novosphingobium sp.
GTCCTCACCATTGCCACCCCCGCCGCAGCCGACACGCTAAGCGAGCAGACCGCGAGGGGGCTGCCGTCGCTGCTTGCGATCTACCGCGACCTCCACCAATATCCCGAGTTGTCGTTCCAGGAAGTGCGGTCGGCCAGGATCATGGCCGAGGCCGCGCGCAAGGCCGGGTTCACGGTGACCGAGAAGGTCGGCCGGACCGGCGTCGTCGCGGTGCTCGAGAACGGCCCGGGCCCGACCGTGCTGATCCGCGCCGACATGGACGCGCTGCCGGTCGAAGAGCAGACCGGGCTGCCGTTCGCCTCGAAGGCGCGGGCCAAGTCGGCGTCGGGGGTCGAAAGCGGGGTCATGCACGCCTGCGGCCACGACACCCACATGGCGAGCTGGATCGGCGCGGCGCGCCTGCTCGCCGACAACCGCGACGCGTGGTCGGGCACGGTGGTGATGATCGGCCAGCCCGCCGAGGAAATCGTCGCCGGGGCCGAGGCGATGCTCGCCGACGGGCTGTTCACCCGCTTCCCCAAGCCCGACTTCGCGCTGGCGATGCACGACACCGCCGACCTCGGATCGGGGGTGATCGGGGTGACGCCGGGGTTCGCGCTGGCCAACGTCAACAGCGTCGACATCACGGTCAGGGGCCTCGGCGGCCACGGCGCCTATCCGCAGACGACCAGGGATCCGATCGTTCTGGCCAGCGCGATCGTGACGCGGCTGCAGACGCTGGTCAGCCGCGAGGCGAGCCCGTTCGATCCCGCGGTGGTCACCGTCGGCAGCATCCACGGCGGGGCCAAGCACAACATCATTCCCGACGAGGTCAAGCTGCAGCTCACCGTGCGGAGTTACTCCGCGGAATCGCGCAAGCGGCTGCTCGACGGGATCGCGCGGGTCGCAGCGGGCGAGGCCGCGGCGGCGGGGATGCCGGCGGACAAGATGCCGGTGGTTTCGGTCAGCCCCGAGAAGGCCGACGCGACGTGGAACACGCCCGAGCTCAGCGAGCGGATCGCCGGGCATTTCCGCGAACGGTTCGGCGCCGAGCGGGTCGCGGAGCCCACCCCGTCGATGGCCGCCGAGGACTTCGGCGTCTTCGCCAAGGCCGATCCCGAGCGCATCCAGTCGCTGATCTTCTGGGTCGGCGGGCGACCCCAGGCCGAGC
The DNA here is from genome assembly GCA_020200285.1 of Novosphingobium sp. GTDB lineage: Bacteria > Pseudomonadota > Alphaproteobacteria > Sphingomonadales > Sphingomonadaceae > Novosphingobium. The sequence goes on from JAIVIY010000069.1 coordinate 1,151, forward strand.
TTGATGCGGCGAAACGCGAGGGGCGCGTGCTCCACGGCTTGCACAGCCCGTTCTGGGCGCCCGAGGCCGACAAGGTCATCGCCACCGGCGCCGAGGCGCTGGCCGCGGCCGCGATGCACCTGATGCCCAAGACGTAAGCGGCCGCCGGGGGTCGTCACCACCCCCGACGGCCGCCGGTTCTCCTCCCCAGGAGCTTGCTGCGGCGATCAGGCCGCGAACTGATTCATCGTATTCTGCGTGCCCCCGGCCTTGAGCGCGGCTTCGCCGGCGAAGTAGTCCTTGTGGTCGTCGCCGATGTCGCTGCCGCTCATGTTCTGGTGGCGGACGCAGGCGATGCCCTGGCGGATTTCCTCGCGCTGGATGGTCTTGACGTAGCCGAGCATGCCCGCCTCGCCGAAGTACTCGCGGGCGAGGTTGTCGGTGCTCAGCGCCGCAGTGTGGTAAGTCGGCAGCGTGATCAGGTGATGGAAGATGCCGGCCCGCGCGCTGGCGTCGCGCTGGAAAGTGCGGATCCACTCATCGGCCTCGGCCGCCAACTCGCTCTGGTCGTAGTCGACGCTCATCAGCCGGGCGCGATCGTAAGCTGACACATCGCGACCCTGCTCGGCCCAGGCATCATAGACTTGCTGGCGGAAGTTGAGCGTCCAGTTGAAGCTCGGCGAGTTGTTGTAGGCGAGCTTGGCGTTGGGCACGACTTCGCGGATGCGGTCGACCATCCCGGCGATCTGCTCGATGTGCGGCTTCTCGGTCTCGATCCAGATCAGGTCGGCGCCGTTCTGCAGGCTGGTGATGCAGTCGAGCACGCAGCGGTCCTCGCCGGTGCCGGGGCGAAACTGGTAAAGGTTCGAGGGCAGCCGCTTGGGGCGCATCAGCCAGCCGTCGCGATTGAGCACGACTTCGCCGTTGCGGATTTGCTCAGGCGTGACCTTCTCGCAATCGAGGAAGGCGTTGTACTGGTCGCCGAGGTCGCCCGGCTCCTTGGAAAAGGCGATCTGCTTGGTCAGGCCGGCGCCGAGGCTGTCGGTGCGCGCGACGATGATCCCGTCGTCGACCCCGAGCTCGAGGAAGGCGTAGCGGCAGGCGCGGATCTTGGCGAGGAAGTCCTCGTGCGGGACGGTGACCTTGCCGTCCTGGTGGCCGCACTGCTTCTCATCCGAAACCTGGTTCTCGATCTGCAACGCGCAGGCCCCGGCCTCGATCATCTTGCGGGCGAGCAGGTAGGTCGCCTCGGCGTTGCCGAAGCCGGCGTCGATGTCGGCGATGATCGGCACGACGTGGGTCTCGTGGTTGTCGATCGCCTGTTGCAGGCGCGCGGCCTCGACTTCGTTGCCCGCCTCGCGCGCCTTGTCGAGCTCGCGGAACAGCATCCCGAGCTCGCGCGCGTCGGCCTGGCGGAGGAAGGTGTAAAGTTCCTCGATCAGCGCCGGGACGCTGGTCTTCTCGTGCATCGACTGGTCGGGCAGCGGCCCGAACTCGCTGCGCAGCGCCGCGATCATCCACCCCGAAAGGTAGAGGTAACGGCCCTTGGTGGTGCCGAAATGCTTCTTGACCGCGATCATCTTCTGCTGGGCGATGAAGCCGTGCCAGCAGCCGAGCGACTGGGTGTAGGCGGCCGGATCGGCGTCGTAGGCGGCCATGTCC
>JAIVIY010000011.1 GCA_020200285.1 Novosphingobium sp.
CGTGCTACGATGGCGCAATCGCGACTCGCAGGAGGCAGCCCATGGCGCAAGACGACGGACGATCCGATACCGGCCTGATTCCCCACCTCACCGTCCGCGACGGCAACGCCGCCGAGGCGATCGAGTTCTACGCCCGGGCGTTCGGCGCGACCGAGACCGGCCGCCACATGGCCGAGGACGGCAAGCGGATCATGCACGCGCACCTCAACGTCAACGGCGCCTCGCTGATGCTCAACGACGACTTTCCCGAGATGCGCGGCGGCGGCGAGGCGCACCCGCCAGCGGGCTGCACGCTTCATCTCCAGGTCGACGACGCCGATCGCTGGTGGGACCGCGCGATCGAGGCCGGCGCGATCGTCCGCTTCCCGCTCGACGACCAGTTCTGGGGCGACCGCTACGGCCAGGTCGACGATCCGTTCGGATTCACCTGGTCGATCGGCTGCCCGTCGAAGACGTAGCGCTCAGCTTTTGGCGTCGCCCGGGGCGAAGGCGCTGCGACCGGTGGCGGCGAGCCAGGCGGCGAAGTCACCGCCTTCGATCGGCTGGCTCGCCGCGGGCAGCTCGGCGCGGTGCACGTAGACTTCGGCGGCGAACGCCCGGCCGGCTTCGAGCTCTACGGCCATCGTCTCGCGGGCATAATCGCCCGCCTCGGGGTCGCGCGGATCGTAGCCCTCGTAAGCGTCCATCCGCGCCAGATCGGCCGGCGTGAAGTCTGGCAGGGTATCGTAGAGGTATCCAGAGACGCGCCCGCCGGCAGGATCGGCGACGAACCCCGGATACCAGCCGTCATCGAGCGGAATCGCGTGCAACCGCCCGCGCACGTATCCGCGCCGCCCGGCTCCGAGCCTGGCGTGGAGCGCGCGGGCGACCGGGTTCGTCGCTTCGTGGGTCAGCGTCCCGTAGAAGAAGAACCGCACCGGCTGGCTCAGTGACCGCAGGCCAGCGCCTCGACCGCGTCGTCGAGCCGCGCCGGATCGCCCAAGGCCAGGACGTGGCCGGTCGCGCCGGGGCCGAGCGGCTCGCCCGCCCAGTCGCTCATCGATCCGCCCGCGCCTTCGACGACCGGCACCAGCGCCGCCCAGTCGTGGAGCTTCAAGTCCGATTCGCAGACCATGTCGAGGTGGCCGCTGGCGAGCATCGCGTAATTGTAGCAGTCGCCGCCCATGACCATCCGCTTGTGGTCGGTGCGGGCGGCGAGCGCCCTGAAAGGGCCGGCGTCGTGGTCGCGGAAGTAGTGCGCGCCGGTCGTCGCCAGCGTCGCCTCGGCGAGCTCGGAGCAGCGTCGGGTGCGGACCGCTGCGCCGTTGAGCGTGGTCGGCCGGCCCGCAGCGCCGAGCCAGCGCTCGTCCAGGATCGGCTGGTCGATTACGCCGAGCACGGGCCAGCCCTCGACCAGCAGCGCGATCAATGTGCCGAACAGCGGCCGCCCGGCAAGGAAGGCGCAGGTACCGTCGATCGGATCAAGCGCCCATTGCCGCCCGGTCGAGCCCTCCGAGTAGCCGAGCTCCTCGCCGGCGATCCCGTCGCGCGGGACTTCGGCGGTGAGGATGCGGCGCATCGCCTCCTCCGCCGCGCGGTCGGCGATGGTCACCGGCGAGGCGTCGCCCTTGCGCTCGCTCGTCAGGCCTGAGCGGAAATGCGGCCGAATAGCCGCGCGCGCCGCATCGGCCAGACGCAAGGCGAGCGCGATGTCGTTGTCGAGGTTCACTCAGTCGAACAGCGAGCTGACGCTGCTCTCGTCGGCGATGCGGCGGATGGCCTCGCCGATCAGCGGGGCGATGGGCAAGATGCGAATGCACTTCGAATCCTTGGCGGCGTCGGTCGCGAGGATGGTGTCGGTGATCACCAGCTCGTCAAGTGCCGAAGCGTCGACCCGCGCCACCGCCCCGCCCGATAGCACGCCGTGGGTGATGTACGCCGAGACGCTCGTCGCGCCTTCGTCGATCAGCGCCTGCGCGGCGTTGCACAATGTGCCGCCCGAATCGATGATGTCGTCGATCATGATGCAGTGGCGGTCCCTGACCTCGCCGATGATGTTCATCACCTCGGACTGGCCCGGGCGGTCGCGGCGCTTGTCGACGATCGCCAGCGGCGCGTTGTTGAGCCGCTTGGCCAGCGCGCGGGCGCGCACCACCCCGCCGACGTCGGGCGAGACCACCACCAGATCCTTGCCCTGGGCGCGCTCGAGGATGTCCGCGGCCATCGTCGGCGCGGCGTAAAGGTTGTCGGTGGGGATGTCGAAGAAGCCCTGGATCTGCCCGGCGTGAAGATCGACCGCGAGCACCCGGTCGGCGCCCGAATGGGTGATCATGTTGGCGACCAGCTTGGCCGAGATCGGGGTGCGCGGGCCCGGCTTGCGATCCTGCCGGGCGTAGCCGAAATAAGGCACCACCGCGGTGATCCGCCGCGCCGACGCGCGGCGCAGCGCGTCGATGCAGATCAGCAGCTCCATCAGGTTGTCATTGGCCGGAAAGCTGGTCGACTGGAGCACGAAGACGTCCTCGCCGCGGACGTTCTCGTGGATTTCGACGAACACTTCCTCGTCGGCGAAGCGGCGGACGCTGGCGTCGGTCAGCGCCAATTCGAGGTAGCCCGCGACCGCCCGGGCGAGCGGGAGGTTGGAATTGCCCGCCATCAGCTTCATTCGCGACGCCCTCGTTCGGAGTTGCAGCGCGCTGTAATCGGCGGGAGCCCAATTGCAACGCCCGGGTTGTAGCTTGGTCCACCGCTTTCTAGAGCCAGGCCATGCCCGACCAGCTGACCCTCGTCCTCGCCCAGCTCAAACAGACGGTGGGGGACCTCGCCGGCAATGCGGAAGGCATGCTCGATGCGCGCGCCGAGCACCACGGCGCCGACCTGGTGGCCTATCCCGAGCTCCAGCTGATCGGCTATCCGCCCGAGGATCTGGTGCTCAAGCCCGCGCTGGTCGAACGCGCCGCGGCCGAGCTCGAGCGGCTCGCACACGCGACCGGCGACGGCGGCCCGGCGATGCTGGTCGGCAGCGTGTTCGTCCGCGACGGCGCGCTCCACAACGGGGTGGCGCTGCTCGACGGCGGGCACGTCGTCGCCACCCGCTTCAAGCACGAGCTGCCCAACTACGGCACCTTCGACGAGAAGCGCGTGTTCATGCCCGGCCCGCTGCCCGAGCCGGTGGCGTTCCGCGGGGCGATGCTCGGGCTGCCGATCTGCGAGGACATCTGGCACCCCGAGGTCTGCCGCCACCTGGCCGAGATGGGCGCCGAGATCTTCATCAGCGTCAACGGCAGTCCGTACGAGATCGACAAGGACGAACTGCGGATCGACGGCGTCGCCAAGCGCCGCGCGATCGATACCGGGATCCCGCTGATCTACGTCAATCGCGTCGGCGGGCAGGACGAAGTGGTGTTCGATGGGGCGAGCTTCGTGGTCGGCCCCGAAGGGGCGGTCTGGGCGCAGCTGCCCGACTGGGAGGAAGCGGTCGTCGCCACCCGCTGGACCAAGGCGCAAGTCGGCACCGGCTACCGCTGGCGCTGCGAGCCGGGCGAAGTCCACGAGCTCGCGCGGCACCCCGAGGACATCTATTGCGCGATGGTCCTGGCGGTGCGCGATTACGTCGACGCCAATCGCTTTCCCGGGGTCGTGCTCGGCCTGTCGGGCGGAATCGACAGCGCGATCTGCGCGGCGATCGCCGCCGACGCGCTTGGCCCCGAGCGGGTGTGGTGCGTGATGCTGCCGAGCCGATACACCAGCCGGGCGAGCCTCGACGACGCCGCCGAGTGCGCCCGGATGATCGGCTGCAAGCTCGATACGATTCCCATCGTTCCCGCGGTCGAGGCGTTCGACACGATGCTCGCCGGCAGCTTCGCCGACATGAGCGTCGACATCACCGAGGAGAACGTCCAGTCGCGGATCAGGGGCGTGACGCTGATGGCGCTGTCGAACAAGTTCGGCCACATGCTGCTGACGACCGGCAACAAGAGCGAGATGAGCGTCGGCTACGCGACGATCTACGGCGACATGGCGGGGGGCTACAATCCGCTGAAGGACGCCTACAAGACCACGGTGTTCAAGATCTCCGAGTGGCGCAACGCACGGCGACCCAAGATCGGGCTCGGCCCGCCGGGCCCGGTGATGCCGAAGAGCGTCATCGTCAAGCCGCCCAGCGCGGAGCTGCGCCCCGACCAGAAGGATTCGGATTCGCTGCCGCCCTACGACGTGCTCGACGGCATCCTGATGGGGCTGGTCGAGAACGAGAAGAGCGTCGCCCAGCTCGTCGCCGAGGGCTTCGAGCGCGACACGGTCAAGCGGGTCGAGCGGCTGCTCTACGTCGCCGAGTACAAGCGCCGCCAGGCCCCCCCGGGGGTCAAGCTGGGCATGCGCAACTTCGGCCGCGACCGCCGCTACCCTATCACCAACGCGTTTCGCAGCGGATGAGGGGCGCGGCGGTTCTTTGGGCGGCTGCCGCCTTGGTCGCCGGATGCGAGCGGGTCGAAACCTCGGCCTCGCCGACGCCGCTCAAACCCTCGCCAAGTCCCCTCGCCTCCGTGCCGGCCAAGCCGGCGGATCCCATCCCACCAACAGCGCCAACCACGCTCGCCGGCGAATGGCGAGTCGCGGGGATCGACGGCGCGCCGTTCGACGAGCCGTATGGGCTGGGGCTGTCGGCCGACGATCGCAAGATCTGGATGGAGCCGCGCTGCGCCGGCATCGTCCGTAGCTACCGGATCACCGGCGCGCGGATTGTCATCGGCCCGCCTCCCGACCCGCAAACCGCGGTCTGCGCGATCGGCATGCCGCCGCGCACCGACGACGTGTTGCGCGCGCTCGACAACGCCGACACCATCCGTCGCACGCCGCAGAATGGGATCGAGCTATCGGGAGGCCGGCGCAGCCTGACGCTGTTCTCGCAATAGTCGCTATTGATAATCATTCGCATTGACCTAGCCCGGGCATTGCAGCATCTTGCGATTCGTTCGCAGAAGGAGCCGCCGCCGATGCCTTTGCCGCTTCAACCTGGGCCTGACCGGACGCTGAACTACGTTCGTACTGTCGCCCGCCTCGCCCGCATCCCAGACTTGCGCGTCCTCTCGCTCGCCGCGGCGCAGCTGGTGATGGCGATGCGGCTGCGGCCGATCTTCGACTACGCCGAGCGCGACGCCGCGGCCGAGCTGGCGATGCGCTTCCGCAGCGTCCCCGCTGCGCTCGCCGCGCTGGCGCTGGGCGAGCAAGTCTGCGCCGCCTGGCCCGAAGCTTTCGCGCTCAACCGGCCGTGCTGCGTCAAGCTCACCCCCGACGAGCACACGCTGGCGCAGATGGCACGCGCCGCCGCAGCGGGGGATCGCGCCGGCTTCTCGGCCTTGCTCGACGGTTTCGTCCGCACCTCGCGCCACGACCGCCTGTTCGACGCCACTGTCCGCGCGCTGGCCGCGCTCGCCGCAGCCAACCCGTCCTGACCTCGCGCTCGAACGCCGCGCCAGGACAACCCGATCGCAACCTATTTCGGCGCAACGAGCCTCCGCGCGAATCGGGAGGCGAGCGAATGAGCGAGTGTGACGACGGCGGCCGCGCGCTCGAAGGCCTCGTGGCGCTGGGCAAGCGGCCGGCCTCGCCCGAGCTCCCTGCGCTAGCGTGCCCGCTGGTCGACCGCGCGGTGCTCAAGCTCCGCAACTTCCGGCAGGATCTCGAGCGCATCCAGAGCGGCGCGGTCAAGGCGATCGACGCCGGCACGCTGTCGAAGCTTCACGCGACGATGATCTGGCTCGATCACGGCGACGTCGTCTCGCTGCCGCTGATCGAGCGCTACGCCGCCGCGCGCAAATTCGCCGATCGTCGCAGAACACGGCAGCGCCGAGGACATGGCCTTCGTCGCCGCCGCCAAGGCCGGAGTCCAAGCCGACCAGGAACGCTTCCCCGCGCCAGCCTAGCGCCTATAGGGGCGGGCATGGTCGTCACCCGCTTCGCGCCGTCGCCCACCGGGCGGCTCCACGTCGGCAACATCCGCACCGCGCTGCACAACTGGATGCTGGCGAAGAAGAGGGACGGGCGGTTTTTGCTGCGGATCGACGACACCGATGTGGTACGCGGCAGCGAGGCGTTCGTGGCGGCGATCCGTGCCGACCTCGCCTGGCTCGGCCTGCACCCCGATGGCGAGGAACGGCAGTCGTCGCGGTTCGCGCTCTACGAGCGCGCGTTCGCGCAGCTCACCGAGGCAGGGCGGGTCTATCGCTGCTACGAAACCGCGCAGGAGCTCGACCTCAAGCGCAAGGTCCTGCTCGGGCGCGGCTTGCCGCCGATCTACGATCGCGCGGCGCTGGCGCTGAGCGAGGCCGACCATGCCGCCATGGCGGAAATGCGCGTTGCCCCGCACTGGCGCTTCAAGCTCGACCACGCCGCGCCGATCGAATGGCTCGATGGCATCCGCGGACCCCAGCATTTCGATCCCGCGCAAATGTCCGATCCGGTGGTCCGCCGCGCCGACGGCAGCTGGCTCTACATGCTGCCGAGCGCGATCGACGACGTCGAAATGGGCGTCACCGACGTGCTGCGCGGCGAGGACCACGTCTCCAACACCGCCGCGCAGATTCAGATGTTCGCCGCGCTGGGCGCCGATCCGCCGCGCTTCTCGCACGAGGCGCTGCTGGTCGGGACCGAGGGGAAGTTGTCTAAACGGTTCGGCTCGCTCGGCGCCGACGCGCTGCGCGAGGCGGGGATCGAGTCCGAAGCGCTGATCGCGCTGCTCGCCCGGCTCGGCACCGCCGATCCGGTCGATCCGAAGCTGAGCATCGCCGAGCTGGTCGCGAGCTTCGACCTCGCCCGCTTCGGCCGCGCCCCGGCGCGGTTCGACGAGGCCGAGCTCCACCGGGTCAACGCCGCCGTGGTCCACCGCCTGCCGTTCGCGCGCGTCGCGCACCTGCTGCCCGAAGGGATGGGCGAAACCGCCTGGGAAGCGATCCGTCCGAACCTTTCGCATATCGACGAAGCGGCCGTCTGGTGGCGGGTGGTGACCGGGCCCGTCGAGCCGCCCGAGTTCGACGACGACGACCGCGGCTACCTCGCCCAGGCCGCCGCGACGCTCGCCGAGATCGGTTGGGGCGACGATCCGTGGCGCGCACTGACCGCCGCGCTCAAGGATTCGACCGGCCGCAAGGGCAAGCCGCTGTTCCACCCCCTGCGCCGCGCCCTCACCGGCCGCGACCACGGCCCCGACATGACCGCGCTGCTGCCGCTGATCGGGCGCGAGGCGGCGGTCCAGCGCTTGCTGACGCGGGGCTAGCCCTCGGGGGCCGCAATGGTCATTGGCGCGTTTGGACCGAAGGACAACTCGGCGGACCCCCGATGAGCGACAAGGCGCCCAAGGATCAGGATCAGAAAGCGGCCGAGGCCGAGGTCGAGGAGTTTAAGGAAGAGCTTGGGCCATTCGTCGTCGCGGCGGACACCACGCGGATGCCGATGGTCTTCACCGACGCCAGGCCCGACAATCCGATCATATACGCCAACGAGTCGTTCCTGAAGCTGACCGGGTACGATCGCGACGAAGTGTTGGCGCAACGCTTCAATTTCCTGCTGGCGGAAGAGACGGATCGCAACGATCTGGCCGAGATAGCGGCAGCGTTCGCTGGAAAGAGCGACGACCCGGAGATCCGCTACCGCCACAAGGACGGCAGCGAGTTCTGCGCCACGATCTTCGTCAACCCGGTCAAAGACGCGGATGGCAAAGTCGTTCAGCATTTCGTCTCGCTGGTCGATACGACCAGGCACCAACGCGCGCGCGAGAACGCCGCCTTGCTAATCGACGAGCTCAATCACCGGGTCAAGAACACGCTGGCGACGGTTCAGTCGATCGTCACCCAGGCGGTGCGCAGCGCCTCCGATCCGGAGAGCGTGCGCGAATCGATCGAGACTCGAATAGTCGCGTTGTCGCGCTCGCACGATCTGCTCGGACGGGAGAAATGGGACGGCGCCGGATTGCATGACCTGGTTCGCGAGGCGATGGCGCCGTTCAGGGTGACGGAAGGCCGCGCCGAACGCTTTACGATCGAGGGCGAGAACATTCGGCTGTCGCCCAGGGCGACGCTGGCGCTGGGGATCGCGTTCAACGAACTGGCGACCAACGCGGTCAAGTACGGCGCGTTTTCAAATGAGGCGGGGACGGTCTCGATCAAGTGGACCCTAGAGGCGAACTCCGATGGCCGATGGTTGTACTTGCACTGGCGCGAGAAAGGCGGACCGCGGGTGAAGCCGCCGATGCGCAAGGGATTTGGATCGCGGGTGATCGAACAGGGTCTGCCGCACGAGCTTGGCGGCACGGTCGATCTCGATTACCGGCCCGAGGGTATCGTTTGCACAATCGAAGTGCCTGCCCCACAAGCGGTTCTCGATGGATGAACAGTTGCTCTCGGGGAAGCGGGTCCTTGTCATCGAGGATGAGATGCTCGTTCTGATGGCGATCGAGGACATGCTCAGCGACCTCGGCTGCACGGCGATCACGGTTGCCGGAAACCTCGAAAAAGCCCTGAACCTGATAGCGACCCAGGCCTTCGATGTGGCGACACTGGACATCAATCTCAACGGACAGCGAAGCTACCCTGCCGCCCAGGCGCTCAGCGATGCGGGCGTGCCGTTCGCCTTTTCGACCGGCTACGGCGAGCATGGCGTCGGCGAAGGCTATCAGAGCCGCCCGGTACTCAACAAGCCCTTCACGCGCCCGCAATTGATGACGGTGCTGAGCGTGCTCTTGGCTGAAAGGCGGGCCCCGGTTCTCACCGCCTAGGCTTCCGCCAAGTCCTCGCCCGCGGCACGGCAAGAATCGAATCAGGCCGCCACCGCGGTGTCGCCATGTTCGTGAGCAGCTTCGAGCAAGCGTTTCTCGATCGCCTTGAGTCGCGCCGCCGCGTCGACCTTTCCGCCGAGCAGGTCGGTCACGTAGAAAGTGTCGACCGCGCGCTCGCCGTAAGTCGCGATATGCGCCGAGTGGACGATCAGCTTGGCCTCGAACAATGCGCGGGCGAGGCGGTTGAGCAGCGCCGGGCGGTCGCGGGCGCCGACCTCGATCACGGTGAAGCGGTTCGAGGCTTTGTTGTCGAACAGCACGATGGGCCGCACCTCGAAGGCCTCGGCGCGCGGGCGGGCGAGCGGGCGAGCGGCGAGCTGCGGGACCAGCTTGACCCGGTTGGCCAGCGCATCGCCGATCGAGCGCTTGAGCCGCTCGATCTGCTGGCCCTCGTTGAACGGACGCCCGAGCGGGTCCTGGACGAGGAAGTTGTCGACCGCCATGCCGTTCCTGGCGGTGTGGATCCGCGCGTCGATGATGTTGCCTCCGGCGAGGTGGATGCCCCCGGCGATGCGGTAGAACAGCCCCGGGTGGTCGGCGGCGAGCACGGTCACCAGCGTGCTTCCGCGCGCCGGATAGTATTCGGCCTCGACCGTCAGCGGATGGCCGAGCGCGCGGTCCATCTGCACCAGGTTGAGCGCGATGATGTCCTCGGGCTCGGCGATCCAATAGGCGTCGCCCAGATGGCTGCCGGCGGTGCCGACGAGATTGGCGCGCTCGGCCAGCCGCTCGCCGACGGCGCGCTTCTTGGCCGCGACCCGCTCGGCGCGGCCGTGCGCCTTGTGGCCGAGCCGCAGCAGCTCCTCGGCGGCGAGGTAGAGGTCGCCGAGCAGTTGGCGCTTCCAGCTGTTCCACACCCCCGGCCCGACCGCGCGGATGTCGACCACGGTCAGCACCAGCAGCTGGCGCAGCCGCTCGACCGACTGCACCTGGGCGACGAAGTCGGCGATCGTCTTGTAGTCGGCGAGGTCGCGCTTGAACGCGGTCGCGCTCATCAGCAGGTGATGGCGCACCAGCCAGGCGACCAGCTCGGTCTCGGCCTCGCTCAGCCCCAGCCGCGGGCACAGCTTCAGGGCGACCTCGGCGCCGAGCACCGAATGATCGCCGCCGCGGCCCTTGGCGATGTCGTGGAGCAGCACCGCGAGATAGAGCACCCGGCGCGAGGCCAGCTTGGGGATGATCTCGACCGACAGCGGGTGGTCCTCGGCCAGCTCGCCCTTCTCGATCCGGGCGAGCAGGCCGATCGCGCGGATGGTGTGCTCGTCGACCGTGTAATGGTGGTACATGTCGAACTGCATCTGGGCGTTGACCCGGCCGAAATCGGGGACGAAGCGGCCGAACACACCGGCCTCGTTCATCCACCGAAGCGCGGTCTCGGGATCATGGCGGCTGGTCAGCAGGGCGAGGAACAAGGCGTTGGCGCGCTTGTCGCGGCGCACTTCGGCGTCGATCAGGCGGACGTTCTGATTGGCGAGGCGCGTCGCGTCGGGGTGGACCTCGAGCCCCTCGCGGTCGGCGAGCACGAACAGCTCGATCAGCCGCGCCGAGTCGGCGGCGAAGAAACCGTCGTCGGGGACCGAGAGCTTGCCGTTGACCACCGGGAAGTCGCCGACCTTCCGCCCGCGCAGGCGGAAGCCCGAGAAGAACCCGCGGTTCGCCTTGGCGAACTGCTCGTCGAGCTGGGCGAGGAACACCCCGGTCAGCGCCCCGACCTTCTTCGCGTTGAGAAAGTAGTATTGCATGAAGCGCTCGACCGCGCTCTTGCCGGGGCGCTCGGCGAACTGCATCCGCGTTGCGACCTCGCGCTGGAGGTCGAAGGTCAGGCGGTCCTCGGCGCGGCCGGTGATCAGGTGGAGATGGCAGCGCACCGCCAGGAAGAAGTCGTCGGCGCGGCGGAACGCGCGGTACTCGGCCGGGGTGAACAGGCCGACATCGACCAGCTCGGACGCGCTGCGCACGCGGTGGATGTACTTGCCGATCCAGTACAATGTGTGGAGGTCGCGCAAGCCGCCCTTGCCCTCCTTGACGTTGGGCTCGACGACGTAGCGGCTGTCGCCGACCCGCTGATGGCGCTCGTTGCGCTCGGCGAGCTTCTCGGCGACGAACTGGCGCTCGGTTCCGGTCACGACTTCGGCCCGAAACCGTTCCCTGGATTCGTCGTAGAGCTCGCGGTCGCCCCACACGTAGCGGCCTTCGAGCAGCGCGGTGCGGATCGTGAGGTCGGCGCGGCCCATCCGCACCACGTCGTCGGGCGAGCGCGTCGAGTGCCCGACCTTGAGCCCCAGGTCCCAGAAGAAATAGAGCATCGCCTCGATCACCTGTTCGCACCAGGCGGTAGCCTTGGCCGGGGTGAGGAAGGCGATGTCGACGTCGGAATGCGGCGCCATCTCGGCGCGGCCGTAGCCGCCCACCGCCATCACCGCGAGCCGCTCGCCGGTGCTGCGGTTGCCGAGCGGATAGAGGTCGCCGATGACGTGGTCGTGGATCACCCGGACCAGCTGGTCGATCAGGAAAGCATGCCCCAGCGCGCAATCGTGGCCGGCGCTGGGGTGCGCGGCGAGCCGTCGGGCCAACTCGGCGCGGCCCGCGGCTAGCGCCTCGCGCAGCAAGGCGACAATCGGCTGACGCGCCTTGCCGCCACGCTCCGCCACCGTGCCCGCGACCGCTTCGGCGAGCGCGCGGCGATCGATGATCGCGCGCTGGTTGGGAACGCGGGGCTGCGTCACCGGGCTGGCCTGGGCTCGGCAGTGTGGACCGCAGAACGGCTGGTGAAAATCTGTGACCTTGGGGCGCAACCCATTACTTCGAATAGAGATCTCGCCCACCGCCTGTGACCTTCGGCAGCGGAGGCCGCAGCGCTGCGCTGCCTTTCAAGCCGTGCGGGCGCGAGCTTGCATTGCACCGAAAGATTGCCGAGTCCGGACATCGCCGCGACGGTAGAGCAGCAGCAGGCGTGGAGGAAAATGGAAACTGCGCTCCGGCTCAGGCCGGTTGTTCGCCCTCCCACACTTTGGTGTAACGCTCGCGCAACGTCCGCTTGTCGACTTTCTCGGTGCCGAGCCGCGGCAGCGCGTCGTGGACCTGCCAGAACTTCACCGGGACCTTGAACGGTGCGATCTCGCCGGCGACGAACGCGCGCAGCGCGTCCGGGTCGAGCTCGCGGCCCTCCTCGGTCAGATAGACCGCCGCGGGAACCTCGCCGTAACGCTCGTCGGGCAGCCCGAACACGCTCGCCTCGGCGACGTCGGGATGGGCGTAGAGCGCCGCCTCGACCTCGATCGACGAGATGTTCTCGCCGCCGCGGATGATGATGTCCTTCTTGCGGTCGACGATGAACAAGTACTGGTCCTCGTCGAGGTAGCCGAGGTCGCCCGAGCGGAACCAGCCGTCGGCGGTGAACGCTTCGGCTGTAGCCTCGTCGTTGCGCCAGTAGCCGATGAAGTTGCAGATCGAGCGGATGCAGATCTCGCCGATCGCGCCCTGCTCGAGCACCTTGCCGGCCCCATCGGCAATATTCGGGTCGAGGATGCCGAGCTCGACCAGCGGCGGCGAGGCGCGGCCGGTGCTGTCGGGCTTGGCCAGGTAGTTCTCGTTGAAGTTGCCCGCGCCGACCCCGTTGGTCTCGGTCAGCCCGTAGCCGAGGATCGGGAACGCGGCGGGGAGCGCCTCGCGGATCCGGGTGACGTGCTCGGCCGGGCGCGGCGCGCCTCCTCCGGCGAACGTCACGCAGGTCGAGAGGTCGTAGTTGTCCTTGTTCGGATGCGTCGCGATCTCGTAGCTCATCAGCGGCACGCCGACGAAGTAGGTGACTTTCTCGCGCTCGATCAGCCGCATCGCCTCTTCCGCGTCCCATTTGGGCATCATCACCAGCTTGCGGCCGAGCGCGTAAGTCTGGAGCAGCAATGGAACCTCGCCGGTGACGTGGAACAGCGGCACGTTGACCAGCGCGGTCGGCTGGCTCGACGGCAGCTCGCCGCGCTCCTCCATCAGCCCGAGCACCGCGATCGACTGCGCGACGTAGTTCATCGCCGCCTGGGTCACCCCGCGGTGGTCCGACCACGCGCCCTTCGACTGCCCGGTCGATCCGCTGGTGAACAGCATCGTCGCGCGGTCTTCGCCGGTCACCTCGGGCAACGCGGTGTCCGCGCCGCCGCCCTTGGCGGTCAGCGCGGCGAGGCCTTGCGCGGGGTCGCAGTCGTGCTCGATCGGGACGATTTCGGCGCCGTGGCCGTGTCCTTCGAGCCGCCTCGCGCGCCCCGCGTCGGCCAGCACCAATTTGCACGGGCCGAGCCGGATGCCCTCGGCCAGCTCGCCGCCCTGCCACCAGCCGTTGAGCAGCGTCGCGCAGCCGCCGGCCATGAGCACCGCCATGTAGGCGATGATCCAGTTGGCCGAGTTGCGCGCGGCGATCCCGACGAAGTCGCCGACCTTGACCCCGTGGCCTTCGACCAGCCCGCCCGCCGCCTCGCGCGCCGCGGCGTAAGCCTGGGCGAACGTCAGTCGGAACTCGCCGTCGACGACGAACTCCTTGTCGGCGTTGGTCATCGAGAAATAGGCGAGGTACTGCGGCAGCGCCGGCGGCGACTGGACCAGCATCGGCATCTCGACGCCGAAACGCTCGACCCGGACCGGCTGGGTCTCGAGCAATCCGCCGGGCACGCAGTGGCGCGCGAAGGCGCGTTCGAGATCGAGATCGAGTTGGCTTGGCATCGTCCGTCCCTATCCCCCGGCCGCCCGCGCGTTGGCGGGCCGGCCCCTTGCCGCATTCTTGTTTGCTTGCGTTCGGGCCTGTCCCTAAAGCCGCGCCGAAAAGCTTAGGGAGTATTGACAGTGCTGTCACTAGCGGCCGCGGTCGCGGCGCCCGGGTCGGCGATCGTCCAGCCGCTGCGCTGGGAGGAGCTCGGGCTTTCGCCGATCGCGCTCGACCTCGGCTTCTTCACCCTCAAGTGGTACAGCCTCGCCTACCTCGCCGGCATCCTCATCGGCTACTGGCACTTGTCAAAGATGGTCAAGGCGCCCGGTTCGCCGATGGCCCAGCGCCACGCCGACGACCTGTTTTTCTACGCCACGCTCGGGATCATCCTCGGCGGGCGGCTCGGCTACACGATCTTCTACGCGCCCGAGCTGTGGTCGAGCCCCGCCGACGTGCTCAAATTGTGGGAAGGCGGAATGAGCTTCCACGGCGGGCTCGCCGGGGTGCTGGTGGCGATCGCCTGGGTGGCGTGGCGCAACCAGCTCTCGTTCCTGCGGGTGTGCGATTACATCGCGGTCTGCGTGCCGTTCGGCATGCTGTTCGGCCGGCTCGCCAACTTCGTCAACGGCGAGCTGTGGGGCCGCGTCGCCGAAAGCCGGGTGGCGTGGGCGATGGTCTTCCCCGGCGCCGGCGACCTGCCGCGCCACCCGAGCCAGCTCTACGAGGCCGCGCTCGAGGGGCTGGCGCTGATCGTCGCGCTGCTGTGGCTGTTCTGGCGCAGCGACGCCCGCTGGCGGCCGGGCCTGCTGGTCGGGACCTTCGCCTTCGGCATCGGCCTCGCCCGATTCGCGGTCGAGTTCTTCCGTGAGCCCGACGCCCAGCTCCAGGAGTTCGCCCTGCGCACCGGATTGTCGATGGGCCAGTGGCTGACGATCCCGCTGATGGTGGTCGGGCTGTACCTGCTGATCGTCGCCCTGTTGCGCCCGCGCCTGGGCAGCGGAGCGCCAGCGGCGACATGAGCGGCGCTGGCGGCGAGCCGCTGTCCGCGGTTTTCGCCCGCCTGATCGCGGCGGCCGGGCCGATCAGCGTCGCGCAGTACATGGCCGAGAGCAACGCGCGCTACTACGCCTCGCGCGATCCGCTGGGCGCGGCGGGCGATTTCGTCACTGCGCCCGAGATCAGCCAGATGTTCGGCGAGCTGATCGGGGTCTGGCTGGCCGACTTGTGGCAGCGCGCCGGCCGCGCCGAGCCGGTGCACTATGTCGAGCTCGGGCCCGGGCACGGCACGCTGGCGGGCGACGCGCTGGGCGCGGCGGAGCGTTTCGGGCTGCGGCCGTTAGTCCATTTCGTCGAGGCCAGCCCCGCGCTGCGCGCTCGCCAGCGCGAGCTTCATCCTGAGGCGCACCGGCACGACGATCTCTCGACCCTTCCGAGCGCCGGTCCGCTACTGGTCGTCGCCAACGAGTTCCTCGACGCGCTGCCGGTTCGCCAGCTCGTCCGCACCGGCGAAGGCTGGCGCGAGCGGATGGTCGGGCTGGTCGAGGAGGACGGGGGCGAGCGCCTGGCCTTCGTCGCCGGCTCGCAGCCGCTGGACGATGCGCTTCCCGCGGAAATCCGCGATGCCCCCACTGGCACGATCGTCGAGACTTGTCCCGCCGCCGCGGCAATCGCCGGCGAAGTCGCCGAACGCCTCGCGATGCAGGGCGGGGCCGCGTTGCTCATCGACTACGGCCACGTGAGCCCTCGCACCGGCAGCACGCTCCAGGCGGTGCGCGGTCACCGCAAGGTCGATCCGCTGGCCGCGGCGGGCGAGGCCGACCTGACCGCGCACGTCGATTTCGCCGCGCTCGCGGCGGTCGCCGAGATGCGCGGCGCGCGCTGGCTGGGCACGGTCGGGCAAGGCGAGTTCCTGCGCGCGCTGGGGATCGACGCCCGCGCCGAGCGCCTCGCCGCGTCGGCTCGCGATCAGGCCGTTGCGATCCTGCGCGGCCGCGATCGCTTGACCGGCGACGACGAAATGGGAGCGCTGTTCAAGGTCATGGGGCTGGCCGATCGGCGCTGGCCCGGCGCGGCCGGTTTTTGAGGCTTCCGCCGCGGTTGCGCGCCACGCAACCGGCGCGGCCCAAAATGCTGTTGGCAAGCGCGCATGGCCTGTCTATCAGGCCCGCCAAGCGGGGGGCCCGCGCTCGTCGGGGCTGGGCTCGTCCGGGCGGCTAGGGGGCGAATCCTGACGCCTTTGACAGCATACCAAGGGGCCGGCCGCGCAGGTCGGCCGATGCAACGACAAGGGTTTCGAATGGCACACGAGGCGAGCATCGACGCGCCGGCTCCGCAAACGCGCGACGGCGCCCCGACCGCTGTCCGCCGGCGGGACTTCATCAACGTCGCGGCGGTCACTTTCGCCAGCGTCGGCGGGGTCGCCGCGCTCTACCCCCTGATCAGCCAGATGGCGCCGTCGGCCGACGTGCTCGCCGAAAGCTCGACCGAGATCGACATCTCCTCGATCCAACCGGGCCAGTCGATCAAGGCGGTGTTCCGCAAGCAACCGGTGTTCATCCGCAACCTGACCCCGCAGGAAATGGCCGAAGCGCGCAAGGTCGACACCGGCAGCCTGCGCGACCCCCAGACGCTGGGTGAGCGGACCAAGCCGGGCAAGGAGAACTGGCTGATCACTCTGGGGGTCTGCACCCACCTGGGCTGCGTCCCGCTGGGTGCGGCCGAAGGCGAAGTCAAGGGCGAGTTCGGCGGCTATTTCTGCCCCTGCCATGGCTCGCACTACGACACCGCGGCGCGGATCCGCAAAGGCCCGGCGCCCACCAATCTCGAGGTGCCGGAATACGCCTTCCTGTCCGACACCGTGGTCAAGATCGGCTGAGGAACCCCAAGATGAGCTTCCCCTGGGCGAACCAATACCAGCCGACCAGCGCGGTCGGTCGCTGGATCGACGAGAAGCTGCCGCTGCCGCGGCTCGTCTACAACGCCGTCGGCGGCGGCTATCCGGTACCGCGCAACCTCAACTACTGGTGGAATTTCGGGGTGCTCGCCGGGTTCTGCCTGGTGCTGCAGATCGTCACCGGGATCATCCTGGCGATGCACTACGCGCCCAACGCGCTGGTCGCGTTCGATTCGACCGAGCACATCATGCGCGACGTCAACTGGGGCTGGCTGCTGCGTTACGGCCACGCCAACGGCGCGTCGGCGTTCTTCATCGTCATCTACATCCACATCTTCCGCGGGCTCTTCTTCGGTTCGTACAAGGCCCCGCGCGAGATGATCTGGCTCCTGGGCGTGGTCATCTACCTGTTGATGATGGCCACCGGGTTCATGGGCTACGTGCTGCCGTGGGGGCAGATGAGCTTCTGGGGGGCCAAGGTCATCACCGGGCTGTTCAGCGCGATTCCGCT
>JAIVIY010000179.1 GCA_020200285.1 Novosphingobium sp.
AGCTCGGATTCCTCGACCTCGACGCGCTCGACGCTAGCCGACGGCGGTCCGCGATGCAGCGCCGCGATCAGCGCGGCGACCGCCCCCGCGTCGCCTTGCAGCCACGCCTCGACGCTGCCGTCGGGGCAATTGCGGACCCAGCCGGCGACGCCCACCGCTTCGGCTTGCTCGGCGGCCCAGGCGCGGAAGAACACGCCCTGGACCGAGCCGGTGATGCGGACGCGGCGGGCGATCGGGGCTGCGGCCATTTTACGCTTTCCTACACCGTGTCGAATGCGCATCATCCGGTCATGTTCCGCGTCGGTATCGCCACGCTCGCGCTCGTCGCCGGCCCCGCCGCCGCGCAGAATGCGCCTGTCGATCTGGTTCGGGTCGACAAGTCGGAGCGCACGCTGACGCTCTACGCCGGCGATACCATGGTGCGGACCTACCGCGGCATCCAGCTCGGCGACGCTCCGGTCGGGCCCAAGCGCTTCCAGGGCGATGAGCGCACCCCCGAGGGGCGCTACACGATCGACTACGGCAATCCGAACAGCGCGTATCACCTGTCGCTGCACATCTCGTATCCCAACGCTGCGGACGTTGCCTACGCCCGGGCGCGCGGGCGCTCGCCGGGCGGGCTGATCTTCATCCACGGCCAGCCCAACGGGCGCGCCGGACGCGTCGCCGGCGACTGGACCGACGGCTGCATCGCGCTGGCGAACGCCGAGATCGAGGAGCTGTGGGCGCTGGTCGGCGACGGCGCCGAGATCGAGATCGTGCCCTGACGAAACCCTCGACCGCGGATCGTTGACATTCACAGCTAGCGTTCTATCTTTGTTCTCGTCGATTCGGAGAACAGGCGATGATCCAGGCGGTCGAGCGATTGGCGTCGGTGTCGGGCGAAACCAACGCCTACGAGGCCGGGTTCCTGCCGCTCGCCGCCGCGGTGTTCGCCGACCGGGCCGCGCTGCGCGCAGAGATCGCCGAGGACGCTGCCGCAGCGGGGCTGCGCGTGACGTTCACCGGAACGCTCGGCGACCTGCTCGACGGCGAGGCGCGCGTGCTGGGCGAGCTGATCGTGATCGACGCGCCCGCGGTCGACGCCGCGGCGATGGCCGCGCTCGCCCGGATCGACTTGCGCGCCGCGCACAGCGGGGCGCAGCTGGTGGTCTCGACCTCTATCGCCGCGCTCGACGACGTGTTCGGCTGCCTCGACCAGTCGGGCGCGCAGATCCTCGTCGCGCCGAGCCGGGCGGAGCGGGTGATCGCGCTCGGCCGGGTGCTCGCCGCGGCCCCGCGCGGCCGGGTCCGCGAATTGTCAGAAGGCGACCGGCTGACGCTGCTGCGGCTGACCGAGCAGGTCGGCCAGCTCGCCGAGCGGCTGGGCGCGCCGGCGCCGGTCGGCGCGGACGGCGCGGTGTTCCGCTTCGAAAGCCCGGCGGCGGCTTGGGCCGGTCCGCCCGACCAGGATGGCGTCGAGCGGCTGGTCCGCGCGCCGCGCCCGGCGCTGCCCGATCCGCGGCTGGTCCGCGCGATAATCCGCCAGCGCCAGTTGCGCGGACGGTTCTTCGAGGCCGAGCTGTTCGCCGATCCGGCCTGGGACATCCTGCTCGACCTGACCGCCGCGCGCGCCGAGCACAAGCGCGTCTCGGTGACCTCGCTGTGCATCGCCAGCGGGGTGCCGCCGACCACCGCGCTCAGGTGGATCGCGCAGATGACCGAGGCCGGGCTGCTCGAGCGGGTCGAGGACGACACCGACCGGCGCCGCGCGTTCATCGCCCTGAGCGACCGCGCGGCCGACGCGATGGCCCGCTATTTCGCCGAGCTCGGCCGCGGCCGCGAGCGGCTGGCCTAGCCCGTCCGCCTGGTGTAAGCGGCGCCGCTCCGGGCGGTTAGCTCAGTTGGTAGAGCATCTCGTTTACACCGAGAGGGTCGGCGGTTCGAGCCCGTCACCGCCCACCATCGCCGGCCCGTCAGGCAGCTGCGACCGCCTCGAGCGCAGCCGCGGCGAGTTCCTTGCGGCAGATCAGCAGGTCGGGGAGCACCGTCTCGGCGCGGTTGTAGACCAGCTGCGCGCCGTCGATCCGGCTGACGTGGAGGCCGTGCGCGGCGGCAACCGCGACCGGGGCGCAGCTGTCCCACTCGTGCTGCCCGCCGCTGTGGAGATAGATCTCGGCCTCGCCGCGGACCACCGCCATCGCCTTGGCCCCGGCCGAGCCGAGCGGGACGATCGTCGCGCCGAGCGCCGCGGCGACCGCCTCGGCTTCCTTGGGCGGGCGGCTGCGGCTGACCACCATCCGCGGCGCGGCCGCCGGGGGCGCGAGCGGTTGCGGACGATCGCTGCGCAGGACCAGGCCCAAATCGGGCAGCGCCACCGCGCCGATGCTCGCCGCGCCGTCGATCGCCAGCGCCACGTGGATCGCCCAGTCGTCGCGGCCCTCGGCGTATTCGCGGGTGCCGTCGATCGGGTCGATCACCCACACCCGGCGCTTGTCGAGCCGCCCGGAAGTGTCGCGGCTCTCTTCGGACAGCAGCCCGTCGTCGGGGCGATGCTCGGCCAGCGCGCGGACCAGCAAGGCGTTGACCGCCTTGTCGCCGGCGTCGCCCAGCGCGCGCCCGGCGGGCACCCCGGTCGCGCGCAGCGCCAGCGCGATCCGCGCGCCGGCTTCGGCGAGCCGCGCGGCGAGCTCGGCGTCCGAGAGCGTCCCGCTCATTTGAGCGGCAGGATCGCGCGGATGATGTGCTCGGCGGCCTCCGCGGGGGTCATCTCGAC
>JAIVIY010000180.1 GCA_020200285.1 Novosphingobium sp.
CAGCGACATGCGCCTGATCCGGGTTCGCGCCTTTGACGTGGCGACCTTCGTCGCCCACGGCGCGGCGCAAGCCGGGATCGTCGGCTCGGACGTGATCGACGAGTTCGCCTATGCCGATCTCTACGCGCCCGTGGATCTCGCCATCGGCCATTGCCGGCTGTCGGTTGCCGAGCCCCGCGAATCCGCGGGCCTGGCGGCCGCGAGCCACGTCAGGGTGGCGACCAAGTACCCCAACCTCACCCGCCGCCACTTCGAGCGCCACGGCGTCCAGGCCGAATGCGTCAAGCTCAACGGGGCGATGGAGCTGGCGCCGTCGCTGGGGCTGGCGGCAAGGATCGTCGATCTGGTCTCGACCGGCAAGACGCTGGCCGACAACGGCCTGGTCGAGACGGCCACGATCATGCCGGTTTCGGCGCGGCTGATCGTCAACCGCGCGGCGCTCAAGACCGACCCGCGGCTGGCGGAGCTGATCGACGCCTTCCGCGCTCTGGTCGCCGCCCCGCAGGCCGCCTGATGCGTCGCCTCGACAGCCGCGACCCCGGCTTCGCCGCTGCATTCGACCGCCTGGTCCGCGACCGCCGCGAGAGTGACGGCGACATCGCCCGCGACGTCGCCGACATCATCCACGACGTCCGCATCCGCGGCGACGCGGCGCTGGCCGAGTACACCGAGCGGTTCGACCGCCACCGCCTCGGCGACGACTGGCGGGTCGCGCCCGAGGCCTGCCGCGAGGCGTTCGAAGCGCTCGAGCCCAAGCTGCGCGCGGCGCTCGAGCTGGCGGCCACGCGCATCCGCGCGTTCCATCGCGGCCAGCTGCCCGCCGACCGCGACGAGACCGACGAGGCCGGCGTGCGCATGGGCGCCCGGTGGCGCGCGGTCGATTGCGCCGGGCTCTACGTCCCGGGCGGGCGCGCGGCCTATCCCTCGTCGCTGCTGATGAACGCGATCCCCGCCAAGGTCGCGGGCGTCGAGCGACTGGTGGTGGCGACCCCGACGCCCAATGGCGAGGCCAGCCCGCTGGTGCTCGCCGCGGCGCATCTCGCCGGGGTCGACGAGGTCTGGCGGATCGGCGGGGCGCAGGCGATCGCGGCGCTCGCGCACGGCACTGCGCGGATTGCCGCGGTCGACGTGATCACCGGCCCCGGCAATGCCTGGGTCGCCGAGGCCAAGCGCCAGCTCTACGGCGTCGTCGGGATCGACATGGTCGCCGGGCCGAGCGAGATCCTGGTCATCGCCGACGCCGCCAACGACCCCGAATGGATCGTCGCCGACCTGCTCAGCCAGGCGGAGCACGATCCCGCCGCGCAATCGATCCTGATCACCGACGACGCCGGGTTCGCCGATCGGATCGCCGACCTCGTCGGGGTCGAGCTGGCGCTGCTGCCGACCGCGAGGGTGGCCAAGGCGAGCTGGGAGGAGCACGGCACGATCATCGTCGTCGCCAGCCTCGACGAGGCGCCCGCGCTCGCCAACCGCCTCGCCGCCGAGCACGTCGAGCTGGCGGTGGCCGAGCCCGAGCCGCTGTTCGCGCAGATCCGCCACGCCGGCAGCGTGTTCCTCGGGCGCAACTGCCCCGAGGCGATCGGCGACTACCTCGCCGGTCCTAACCACGTGCTGCCGACCGGGCGGCGGGCGCGGTTCGCCTCGGCGCTGTCGGTGCTCGACTTCATGAAGCGGACCAGCTTCATCGAAATGGG
The DNA here is from genome assembly GCA_020200285.1 of Novosphingobium sp. GTDB lineage: Bacteria > Pseudomonadota > Alphaproteobacteria > Sphingomonadales > Sphingomonadaceae > Novosphingobium. The sequence goes on from JAIVIY010000180.1 coordinate 1,698, forward strand.
CGAGGGCGCGCTCGAAGCGCTCGGTCCGGCGGCGATTGCGCTGGCCGAAGCCGAGGGGCTCGGCGCCCACGCCCGCTCGATCGAGGTGAGGCTGGGGATATGACGGCCAGCCGCCGCTCGCTGGCCCGCTCGGCGGCGCGGCTCGCCGCGGTCCAGGCGCTCTACCAGCTCGACATGGAGCAGCCCGCGCTCGCCCGGCTGCTCGACGAGTTCCACCAGCACCGCCTCGGCGCCGAGATCGAGGACGCGCAATACGCCGAGGCCGAGACCGCGTTCTTCGACGACCTGGTCACCGGCGTCGCCGCGCGCCGCGACGAGCTCGACGCGCTGCTCGCCGCGCGCCTCGCCCAGGGCTGGTCGCTGGCCCGGCTCGACCGGACCATGCTCCAGATCCTGCGCGCCGGAGCCTACGAGCTGGTCGCCCGCGCCGATGTGCCGACCGGCGCGGTGATCGGCGAATACCTCGACGTCGCCCACGCCTTCTTCGACGCGCGCGAGGCCAAGTTCGTCAACGGGGTGCTGGATGCGGTGGCGAAGGCGGTGCGCTAGCCGCATCACCCCTTCCCAACTTCGGCTAGGCAGCAAGCTGCCAAGCCTGCGTATCCCTCCCCCATCAAGGGGGAGGGTTTGGTAGGCGAACTACGCTCCCTTCCCCCTTCATGGGGGAAGGATACGAAGCCTTGGCGACGAAGGAGCCTAGGCGCAGTTGGATGAGGGTGAACCTTCGGCTAGACCGGAACCCGTGAAGAAGCCTACTCCACCCGGCTCGGTCGAGCGCGCGCGCCAGTTGCGCCGCGATGCGACCGAAGCTGAGAAGGCGATGTGGAAGCTGCTGCGCGAATTCTTCCCGAGATTGCGATTCCATCGCCAGGTGCGGCTCAGCCATTACTACGCGGACTTCTGCTCACACCGCGCCCGGCTCGTGATCGAAGTCGACGGCCGTCAGCACACGCCGGAAATGGACGCCAGACGTACGGCCGCGATCGAGGCCGAAGGCTATCGCGTCATCCGGTTCTGGAATCCCGACGCGCTGTCGAATAGGGAAGGCGTGGCGA
>JAIVIY010000098.1 GCA_020200285.1 Novosphingobium sp.
CCGCGAAGCGCGCCGCCCCTAGCCGGGATCGCGCCCCGCCGCAAGGCGAGCGGCCCGAGCCGGCGCAAACGGCGTTGTCGCCGATGGCGTCACCGGTTAGGGCGATGCGCGGCCACGAAATTGTCGCCATTCAAGCACATGGCGGCAGCGGTTGATGAGGGATTTTCGAAGCATGAGCGATTGTCGCATCGTCCGCCGGGCGCGGGCCGGGCTGGTTGTCGGCGCCGGGATCGCCGCGCTCGCCGCGTCCGGCGCGGCGCTCGCCCAGGACGTTCCGGCGGAGGAGGAACTGGCGCTGCCGGCCGACGATTTCCCGCCCGAGGAGGACAGCTCGACCGGCAACGAGATCGTCGTCACCGCGACCAAGCGCGAGCAGACGCTCCAGGAAATCCCGGTCGCGGTCAGCGTGACCACCGCCGAGACGATCGAGCGCGCGCAGATCCGCGACATCACCGATCTGCAATCGGTCGTGCCCTCGCTGAGGGTGACCCAGGCCCAGGGCCAGTTCGCGACGACCTACAACATCCGCGGGTTCGGCACCTCGGGCAACAACCTCGGGCTCGAGCCGTCGGTCGCGGTGTTCGTCGACGGGGTCTATCGCAGCCGCGCGATCAGCCAGGTCAGCGACTTGCCCGACATCCAGCGGGTCGAGGTGCTGCGCGGGCCGCAGTCGACATTGTTCGGCAAGAACGCCAGCGCCGGGGTGATCTCGATCGTCTCGAAGAAGCCGGCTTTTCGCTTCGGCGGCAACGTCGAGGCGAGCTACGGCAACTGGGACGCGATGGTGCTCAAGGGCTACGTCACCGGCCCGGTCGGCGACGGCATCGCCGCCAGCCTCGCCGCCGGCTACAACCGCCGCGACGGCTACCTGACCAACCTCGCCACCGGCACCGACGTCAACGACCGCAACCGCTGGTTCACCCGCGGCCAGGTGCTGGTCGAGCCGACCGACAGGCTCTCGGTCCGCCTGATCGGCGACTACGACGAGATCGACGAAGTCTGCTGCGGGGTGCTCAACTTCCGCCGCTCGGCCGCGACGCTGGCGGTCGAGGCGGTCGGCGGGCGGGTCAACGATCCCACCCGCCCGTTCGACGACGTGATCTTCAGCGACGTCGACCCGGTCAGCAAGGTCCGCAACTGGGGCCTCTCGGGCCAGGTCGACTACCAGTACGGCCCGCTCACCGCGACCTCGATCACCGCCTACCGCGACACCCGGCTGCGCGCCGACCAGGATGTCGACTTCACCAGCGCGCGGCTCGCCACCGGGGCCAACATCGGCCAGGCCGACCTTCGGACCTTCACCCAGGAGCTGCGCCTCGCCACCGACCTGGAGGGGCCGGTCAACGCCCTGGTCGGCGGATATTACTTCAACGAGAAGGCGCGGACTTCCGACCAGATCGTCTACGGCGCGGATTTCCGCAACTACGTCAGCATCCTGCTCAACCAGCTGTCCGGGGGACAGCTGACCGCGCCGACGCTCGAGGCGCTGTTCGGCGTGCCGCAGGGCGCGTTCTTCGCCGCCGGCCAGGGCTTCTTCAACAATGTCCGCCAGGACAACGAGGCTTACTCGATCTTCGGCAACCTCGATTTCGGGATCAGCGAGCAGCTGGTCCTGACGCTCGGCGCCAACTACACCCACGACGCCAAGGACGTTTCGACCGACTCGCTCAGCACCGACCGGTTCTCGGCCGTGAACCTCGCCGCCGCCGGCTCGGCGGTGGTCCGCAACCAGGCGATCGCCACCCAGGTCGGCAACGCCTTGCGGCTCGGGCGGCTCGCCACCGCGGCCGAGATCGGCGCGTTCGCCGCGGCGCAGCCGGCGATCTTCGGCCAGATCAACGCCGGCGCCACCGCGTTCGCCAACGCCAACGCCAACAACCCCGCGGTCAACTCGTTCCTCGGCCTGCGTCCGCTGCAGTTCCTGCCGCCGTTCCAGAACTTCCCCAACGCGGTCGAGAGCGGCCGGACCCGCGACGGCGACTGGTCGTACACCGCGCGCCTCGCCTACGAGGTCAACGACAATCTCAACCTCTACGCGAGCTTCGCGACCGGCTTCAAGGCGAGCTCGTTCAACCTCTCGCGCGATTCGCGGCCGCTGGCCGCCGACCTTGCGGCGCTGTCCGCCGCAGGCCTCGCGGTGGTCAACCTGCGGCCGGGGTCGCGCTTCGCCCGCCCGGAGAATTCGGAAGTCTACGAGATCGGCGTCAAGGGCAAGCTTCGTCGGCTCGCCGCTCGGCGACCTTTCGGGCACCGACATCATCACCCGCACGCCGCTCAGCGCGACCTTCGGCGCGCAATGGGACCAGCCGCTGGGCAACGGCGACCGGATCATCGCGCGCGGCGACTTCCACTACGAGGCCGACGTCCAGGACGCCGAGGGGCTGCCCGAGTTCGCCACCACCAACCCCGACGGCACCCGCAACTTCGCGCCCGCGCGCGCCGCCGCACGGCCGTTCCGGCGCGAGGTCAACAACCTCAACGCCTCGCTGACTTACGCGATGGAGATGGGGCTCGAGCTCAACGTGTGGGGCCGCAACCTGCTCGACGACCGCCACCTGATCGGGGTGTTCGATTCAGTCGCGCAGTCGCAATCGGTCTCGGGCTACACCAACCAGCCGCGGACTTACGGGGTGAGCGCGCGCTACCGGTTCTGAGAACTGCGTCGTCTCGGCTCAAGGCGGGACGACGCGAAATTGCTTGCCCTCGTGTGCCGAAGCGATAGCTTCGCCCTCACCAAACATTTGGGAAGGGGGCTTTTCTGATGGAATGGATGTTGATGCCGTTTCGGCGCTACGCCGAGTTCTCCGGGCGCTCGCGGCGCATGGAGTTCTGGATGTTCACGTTGTTCGTGCTCATCGTCGAGCTGGTGTGCTTCGCGCTGATGTTCGCCGGCGGTTTCGACATGGCGGCGCTGGGCGATCCGACCGGAGCCGCGCCCGAAGCGCCGGGGGTGCTGTTCTGGCTCGGCGCGGGGCTGCTCGGCATTTTCGTGCTCGCGGCGCTGATCCCGTCGATCGCGGTGACCGTGCGCCGGCTGCACGATCGCAACATGTCGGGCTGGTGGTACCTCGGGGTGATCGTCGCTTCGCTGATTCCGATCGTGAACATCATCGTCGCAATCGGCTTCCTGGTGTTGATGGCGCTGCCGGGCACGGCCGGGCCGAACCGCTTCGGGCCCGATCCCAAGGACCCGACCAGCGCCGAAGTATTCGCCTGACGCCTCACTCGGCGTCAAATTGCGATAGTCTGAGACGGCAAGTGGCGGATAGCCACCTGTCGTAGGGAGGGGATAGTTGCCATGGAATGGATGCTGATGCCGCTACGGCGCTATGCCGAGTTTTCCGGCCGCTCGCGACGCAAGGAATACTGGATGTTCACGGTGTTCGTGTTTTTGGTCAGCTTGGCGCTGATGCTGATCGAAATGGCGGTCGGTATGGCCGAAACCTTTGGCGCGGCTGGCGGACCCCTCTCGCTGATCTTCAGCCTTGCGACATTGATCCCAAGTATTTCGGTCTCGGTTCGCCGCCTGCATGATATCGACCGCACCGGGTGGTGGTTGCTCGCGCCCATCGTGCCCTTGGTCCTAGTGGGGTATGCGGCAGTAACTCAGCTGACCTGGCTCGTGGGCATTGCGGGTGTCTTGGCCCTGATCGGACTTGTCATGTTGCTCGTCTTCGCAGTGACCAACGGCACGCCCGGTCCGAACCGCTTCGGGCCCGATCCCAAGGATCCGACCAGCGCCGAGGTCTTCGCCTGACGCCTACAACTCCCTGAGCGCTTGCGCCGGCTTGGCCCGCAGCAGCGGGAGCGAGCCGGCCAGCGCGAAGGCGAGGATCGTGGCGATGCCGAGGCCTAGGACGGCCAGCACGCGCGGCCAGTCGGGCAGCCACTCGAACTCGAACAGCTGAACGATCACGAGCCAGGCGCCGAAGCCGCCGAGGCCGAGCGCGAGCACGCCGAGCAGCACCGCGAGCACGCCGTATTCGGCGAGCTGGAGCCCGAGCAACTGGCCGCGGCTCGCCCCGAGCACGCGCAGGATGACGTTGTCGTAAAGCCGGCTGGCGCGGACCGCGGCGATCGCCCCGATCAGCACCGCCAGCCCGGCGAGGATCGCCACGCTCGCCGCGGCGAGGATCGCGGTCGCCATCTGCGAAAGGATGTCGCGGGCGCGGCTGACCACCGGGCCGATCTCGATCACCGAGCTGGCCGGCAGCGCGCGGACCAGCCCGGCAAGCAGCGCGCGGCGGTCCGCCTCGCCGCCGAGCTCGACCGTCGCGGCGAGGTTGTGCGGCGCGTCGGCGAGCGCGTTGGGGCTGAACACCAGCACGTAGTTGAAGCCCATCGAATCCCAGTCGATCCGGCGGAAGCTGGCGATCGTCGCGCTGCGCTCGACCCCGAGCAGGCCGATGGTCAATTTGTCACCGAGCTTGAGCGCGATCGCGTCAGCCAGGTCCTGGTCGACCGAAACCAGCGGCGGACCCGAGTAGTCGCGCGGCCACCACTTGCCCGCGGTGACGACGTTGCCATCGGGCACGCGGTCCGAATACGTCAGCCCGCGCTCGCCGCGCAGCGGCCAGGCGTCGTCGGGGATCGCCGCGAGCTCGGAAACGCGGGTCATCCGCTCGGCCGGACCGTAGGCGAGGATCGCCCCGCGCAGCGCGGGGACGGTGCGGATGCGCGCCTCGGGCGCGGCGTCTTCGACGATCCGCGCGAACTCGTCCGCCTTGTCGCGGGGCAGGTCGAGCACGAAGTAGTCGGGCGCGCGCGCCGGCACGCGTTGCGCGATATTGGCGTCGAGGCTGGTCTGGACGCCCGCCAGCAGCACGAACGCCGACAGTCCGAAGCCGAGCGCGGTGACCAGCGCGCCGGTTTGCGCACCGGGGCGGTGGAGGTTGGCGAGCGCGATCCGCAGCAGCGGGCGCCTGGGCCGCGGCAGCCGCGCGGCGAGCGCGCGCAGGCCCCAGCCCAGCGCGGCGAGCGCGCCGAACAGCGCCGCGGCGCCGGCGAGGAAGCCCGCGCTGAGCCACGGCTGTTCGGCGCGGAGCAGGATCAGCGCGGCGAGCACCGCGAGGCCTCCGCCGACCGGCAGCGCCAGCGTCCGCCAGGCCAGCGCCGGCGGGGCGACGCGCGCGCGCATCAGCGCCATCGCCGGGAAGGCGCGCGCGCGGAGCAGCGGCGGCGCGGCGAAGATCGCGGCGATCAGCAGGCCCGAGGCCGCGGCGAAAGCCAGCGCGCCCCAATCGAGCACCAGCCCCGGCGCGACCGGCAGCAGGCTGCCCAGCGCTGCGCCGAGCAGCGGGGTGATCGCCACCCCGGCGACCAGTCCCGCGCCGATCCCGACCACCGCGGCCAGCGCGATCTCCAGCGAATGGATCCGCGCGATGTCGCCGCTGGTCGCGCCGAGCACCTTGAGCGTCGCGATCCCCGGGCGTCGCGTCTCGAGCCACGAGGCCACCCCGTTGGCGATGCCGATCCCGGCGATCGCCAGCGCGGCCAGCGCGACCAGCGCGAGGAACTGGCCCATCCGCCCGACGAAGCGGTCGAGCCCCGGGCTCGCCCGGCTGCGGTCGCGCAGCTCCCACCCGGCGTCGGGGAAGCGCTGCTTGAGCGCGTCGATCGCCGCGGTGGGGTCGGCGCTGCCGGCTAGGCGGACGCGGGTCTTGGAGCGGTACATGCTGCCCGGCTGGATCAGCCCGCTGGCGTCGAGCGCTTCGCGGCTGGCGATCACCACCGGGCCGAGGGTGAAGCCCTCGCCGAGCCGGTCTGGCTCGTCGGCGATCACCCCGCCGACGGTCAGCGTCGCCGCGCCGACCCGCAAGCGGTCGCCGACGCTTAGCCCCATGCGGTCGGCGACCCCGGGGGCGATCCATGCGGTCATCCCCGTGGGCGCGCCGACTTCGCGGCCATCGGCGAGGCGCAAGCGGCCGTAGAGCGGCCACGCGGCGTCGACCGCCTTGAACTCGACCGGGACCGCGAGGCTCGCATCGCGCGTCGCGACCGCCATCGCCTGCATCCGCGCGCCGGTGGAAACCGCGCCCAGCGCGCGCAGCGCGGCCATCTCGTCGGCGGCCGGCGGACGCTGCCACAGCGCGGCCTCGATGTCGCCGCCGAGCAGCGCGCGGCCGCGCACCGCCAGCTCGCGCTCGATCGCCCCGGTCAGCGTGCCGATCGCGGCGAGCGCCATCGTCCCGAGAAACAGGCAGACCAGCAGCAGACGCAAGCCGCGCAAGCTGTGGGCCAGATCGCGCCGCGCGATCCGCCACGCGCCGCGCCAGGGCATCGCCTCAGCCACCCGTATCGCTCGCGATGCGCCCATCGGCGAGCGTGACGATCCGCCCGCAGCGCGTGGCGAGCGCGGGGTCGTGGGTGATCACCAGCAGCGTCGCCCCGCGTTCCGCGGCGCGGGCGAACAGCAGGTCCATCACGCCTGCGCCGGTCGCGGTGTCGAGGTTGCCGGTCGGCTCGTCGGCGAACAACAGCGCCGGCCGGGCGACGGTGGCGCGGGCGATCGCCACGCGCTGCTGCTCGCCGCCCGACAATTGCGCGGGATAATGATCGAGGCGATGGCCGAGCCCGACCGCCTCGAGCTCGGCCCTGGCGCGCGCGGTGGCGTCGGCGGCATCGCCCGAAAGCTCGAGCGGGACCGCGACGTTCTCCAGCGCGGTCATCGTCGGCAGCAGGTGGAAGGCCTGGAGCACGATCCCGATCCGCCCGCGCCGGGCCAGCGCCAGCTTGTCCTCGTCGAGCGCGGCGAAGTCCTCTCCGGCAACGCTGACGCTGCCGCCGCTCGCGCGCTCGAGCCCGGCCAGCACCGCCATCAGCGAGCTCTTGCCCGAGCCTGAAGGTCCGAGCAACGCGACGCTCTCGCCCGGGCGGATCGCCAGGTCGATCCCGCGCAAGACCTCGACCGCGGCGTCGCCGTCGCCGAACCGAAGGGTCAGGCCTTGCGTGGCGACGATCGGGGAGGGCGAAGCGGCGGGGGTGGCCGCAGTGTCACTTGTCACGCCGCGGCGATGGCATAGATTGGTTGCATGGAGCAACCCGTGACCAAGGCGCTGGTCGTCGCCGCTCTGGCGCCGGTCGTTTTGCTGGCAGCCGGATGCGACCGGTCGGCCCCGACCCCGCTGCCCGATCCCACCGCGGCCGCGGCGGAAGCCCCGCGCCCGCCGGCCGGGCCCGAGAAGCTGATCGTCGCGTTCGGGGACAGCCTCTACGCGGGCTACGGGCTCAAGCCCGGCGAGAGCTGGCCGGCGCGGCTCGAGCGCGCGCTGTGGGCGCGGGGGATCAACGCGCGGGTGGTCAACGCCGGGGTCTCGGGCGAGACCACCGCTGCGGCGCGGGCGCGGCTGGCGTTCGTGCTCGACGCGCAGCCGAGGAAGCCCGATCTGGTCGCGGTCGGGTTCGGCGGCAACGACATGCTCCGCGGGCTGCCGCCCGAGCAAGCGCGCGCCAACCTCGACGCAATCCTCGCCGAACTGGGCCGGCGCGGGATCCCCGCGCTGCTCACCGGGATGCTCGCCGCGCCCAACCTCGGCGCGGACTACGCGGCCGAGTTCAACCCGATCTTCCCGGCGCTGGCGGCCAAGCACGACGCGGCGCTGGTGCCGTTCTTCCTCGAGCCCATTGTCGGGCGCGACGACCTGCTCCAGCCCGACCACGTTCACCCGACCGCGAAGGGCATCGAGCTAATCGTCGCGGATACCGTGGACGACGTGGAGCGCTCGCTCGCTGGCTAGAGCCGCTCGACCACCCCGTCGCGCACCTCCCACACCGCCGCCTCGCCGAGGATTTCGGCGAACGGCGCGGGCTCGGTGCCGCTCAGCCAGTATTGCCCGGGCGCCTCGCGCAGCCGCTCGAACAGCGCAACGCGGCGCAGCGGATCGAGGTGCGCGGCGATCTCGTCGAGCAGCAGCACGCGCGGGCGGGCCGGGTCGAGCAAGCCGGCGTGGGCGAGCAGCAGCGCGATCAGCAGCGCCTTCTGCTCGCCGGTCGAGCACTCGGCGGCAGGACGGCGCTTGGCCGCGTGGCTGACCGCGAGATCGTCGCGGTGCGGCCCGGCGAGGGTCCGCCCGGCGACGCGGTCGCGGCGGCGGCCTTCGCGCAACGCCGCGGCGAGGTCGTCGGGGGTGTCCGAGGCATAGGCCACCGCGGGTCGCGCGAACGGCTCGGCGGGCGTCGCGGCGAGCGCCGCGTCGAGCCGCGCGACCAGCCGACGCCGCGCCGCGGCCAGCGCCGTGCCGCTCCGGGCGAGCTGCGCCTCGATCCCGTCGAGCCACAGCGGATCGGGCTCGGCTTCGCCCGCGAGGAGCCGGTTGCGCTCGCGCAAGGCGCTCTCGTAACGCGCGGCGAGCGCGGCGTGGCCGGGCTCGAGCGCGAGCACCAGGCGGTCGAGGAAGCGGCGCCGCGCGCCCGCGGCTTCGGCGAACAGGCGGTCCATCGCCGGGGTCAGCCAGGCGACGCTCAGCCACTCGCCGAGCCGCACCGCGGGGACGTCGGCGCCGTTGGCGTGGACCACACGGCGGTTGGGCTGCGCGGCGCGGACGGCGGTGCCGAGCACGGTATCCTGGCCGAGCCGCGCGCTGACCGCGAAGCCGCCATCGCCATCGCCCCGCGCCATCTCGGCCAGCGCGGCGCGGCGCAAGCCGCGGCCGGGGGCGAGCAGCGACAGCGCCTCGAGCACGTTGGTCTTGCCCGCGCCGTTCTCGCCGACCAGCAGGTTGAACCGCGCCGCGCCATCGAGCGCGGTCGCGGCGTGGTTGCGGAAGTCTTCGAGCAGGATGCGGTCGAGCGCCATCGCGCCCCGCTTAGAGCGGCCGGCGGGCGCAGGGGAAGGACTGTTCGCCGCCGCGCTTCTCGCGCCGCCTGGACGGGAGTTGGCTGACCCATCTTAACCTGATGCTAACCATATCGTGGTGACTTGTGCGCCGACGGCCCGCGGGGGGTGGGCCGGCCGGAGCTTCGGGGGCCATGGCCAGCATCGACACCGCATCGCTGACGATCGCCGAATTGCGCGAGTTCGCCGGCTTCTCCAACGCCGAGCAGCGCTACATCAAGCGCAGCCTGGACATCGGGCTGGGCCGCCAGGATGCGTTCAAATTGTGGGCGCGGACCAGCGACGAGACCGCCTCGATTCGCAGCCAGTACGTGCTCTACCAGGAGCTGAAGGCGCTGCGCGCCGAAATGCCCGACGGCGCCCAGGGCATCGGCGGCTTCGACGGGATCGAGCCGTTCATGGGCACGCTGATCCGCCTGACCGCGTTCGACCTCGCGCAGGAACGGCTCGCCTGCTTCTCCGCCTACCGATTTCTCTACGAGCGGCTGCTCGGCGCCGAAATCCGCCCGTGGCTGCCTAGCGCGTTCTGCGCCGCCGCCGCGCTGCCGCAGATCCGCCCCGACCGGCGCAAGAACCTGCTGCAGTCGATCAGCGAAGCCGCGGCCACGGCCCCGGGCTGGAGCGCGCGCGCGCCGACGTTCTATCCCGAATGGGTCGAGAAAGAGGCCGCCTGAGGGAACCCGCGTCCGGGCGGCCCTACCGGGTGGCCTCGCACCCTGGCGTTGCGCAATTTGGCACTGGCGCGAGCCGCTGCCCCGGCTATCTTCGATCGACCGACTCAGGCGGCCCACGCGGGCGCATCCATCAGCCGCCGGACATCGCTGGGGGACGGACGATGGGCATCAAGGAGCGCTCGCCTGAGGCCGTGCTCGATTTCTGGCTCGGGCCGATGCGGAGCATCGAGCACACCACCGAGGACAACTGGCGCAACGGCATGCTCAAGTGGCGGGTCGGGGTGTTCGCCCGCGGCGCCGAGGACGACGGGTTCCGCGAGGCCCAGCGCGAATGGTGCGAGCAGATCCACCTCGAAGGCATCGACCGGTTTTTCGCCGGAGCCGTGTGGGAAACCCCCAAGGGGGTACTCGCCAAGACGCTGGTGCTCGATCAGTTCGGCCGCTGCGTCTACCGCGGCACCCCGGTCGCCTACGCCAACGATGCGATTACCGGACCGACCCTCCAGAGCATCTGCGAGCAGGGGTGGGACCTCGCCGAATACAACGAGGTCGAACGGATGTGGGTCTACGTCGCGCTCTCCCACCCCGAGCGGCGCGGGATGCAGGAGCTCTCGGTCGAGAAGTGGACCCGCTGGAGCGCGGACCTGGTCGCGGCGTCGCCCAAGGAGTTCAGGAAGACCAACCAGTATGTCAGCTGGTACTTCATAAAATCGATCATCGAGCACGCCGAGGCGGTGCTGGTGTTCGGGCGCTTCCCCCATCGCAACCCGATCATGAGCCGCCCGCACAAGGCCGGCGAGGTCTATTACCTGACCGACGGGATGCGCCCGCTGTGGTCGTTCACCCAACCGCCGCGGCCCGATTACTTCGCGATCCTCGGCGCGCTGTGCCGGCTCGACGAGGAGATGGAGGTCGACGCGGTGCCGCGCGATGTGCTCGCCGCGCTCCACCGCGCGGCCAACGTCGATGCCGACGCCGACTATTCGGTAATGGACGTGTTCGATCTGGTTCAGGGCGACACGGCGCCGTACACCACGCTCTACCGTCACCTGATGCTGACCGCGAAACGCGCGACCTTCGACGCCTTCCGCCGCATGCCGCTGGTCGAGGATCTGATCCGGCAGGTCCAAGGTGTGATACTCAAAGACCCCGACGACAGCTGGCCGCCCAAGAGCGCCAGGCATTCGGTGCCGGCGGTGGTCGCGGTGCCGGCGCTCAACGACATCGTGCGCTGCCACAGCTTCTCGACCGGCGATCTGAAGGTCAGCCTCCAGGCGGTCCGGCGCCTCGCCAAGGACATGGGCCTCAAGCCGACCTCGCCCGAAGCGCTGTTGGCGGCCTTCGACGACCTCTGTGACCGGGAGCCGCGCCTGTTCCGGACCGGGCCGGACGGCACCACGCTGTCCGCGCCGCTCGGCAAAACCGGCTTCCAGATGCTGTGCGGGACGCTGTTCGACGGCAACGGCAACCTCGAGAAGGTCGCGCGGCGACTCTATGACGTGATCGACATCGATTACGACCACTCGATCACTTCTGCCGAGGCTCTGATGGGCCTGACGCTGTTCTGCCCGGGCGGAAGCGAGGTCCGCAAGAAGCTCGCCTTCGACGTGTTCGACATGGACGGCGACAACGCGCTCGACCCCGAGGAAATGTACAACATGCTGCGCACCGTGGGCCTGCGCGGCATCCACATGATCGAGAACCTGTTCGATCCCTATTTCGACCCGGCCGACACCGGGATGGCGGTCACGCTCGAGGCGGTTCGGCATTACAACGAGATCGAGCAGGACGCCGAGCTCGCGGTGGCGCGCGCCGACAAGGACGACGACGGCAAGGTCAGCCGCGCCGAGTTCGACGACTGGGTCTCCGAGCACGCGATGATGCGGCAGTTCATCGAAGTGCCCAACCTGCTGTTCGAAGCGGTCGCGGCCTGAAACGATCGCGGTGAGGGTGGGCATCCTCGAGGCCGGCGGTCCGCCGGAATCGCTCGCCGATTTCGGCAGCTATCCCGACATGATCCGCCGGCATCTCGGCGAAAGCCGTTACGAATACGTCGAGTACGACGTGCCCGGGGGGCAGCTTCCGCTGCAGGCCGACGCATGCCCGGCTTACGTCGTCACCGGCTCGCCGGCGGGGGTCTACGATCCGCTGCCGTGGATCGCCGAGCTCAAGGCGTTCCTGGTTGCGGCCGGCGGCCAGGCGCGGCTGCTGGGGATCTGCTTCGGTCACCAGGTCATGGCCGAAGCGTTCGGCGGCAAAGTCGAGAAGTCGCCTAAAGGCTGGGGACTGGGGGCGCTGGCGTATTCGGTCGATCGGCCACAACCGTGGATGGAGGCCGTCGGCTCGTTCCGCCTGCCGGCCTCGCACCAGGATCAGGTGGTGGCGGTCCCGCCCGGCGCGGAGGTCATTGCCGGCAGCGATTTCGCGCGGTTCGGCATGCTCGCCTATCGCGATCAGGGGGCGGCTTCGCTCCAGCTCCACCCCGAGTTCACGCCGGAGTTCGCGGCCGCCTTGATCGAGCGCCGGCGCGCCGCGGGGATCGACGACGAGCAGGCCGGACGGGCTCTCGCATCGCTGCGCCTGGCCAACGACAGCGCGCGCGTCGCGGGCTGGCTGCGCGCGTTTCTCGAAGGCCGCAGCCTCCGCTAGGCCTTGTACAGCCCGTCGAGCCGCGCGCCGTAGCGCTCGCGGATCTTGTGGCGGCGGATCTTCATGCTCGGGGTCATTTCCTCGTTCTCGATCGAGAACGGCTCGTCGGCGAAGGCGATCTGGCGAACCTTTTCGATCACCGAGAGCTCGCGGTTGACCCGGTCGACCGCGGCGCGGACCGCGTTGCGGAACGCGGGCAGGCCCTGGAGCTCGGGCATGTCGAACTTCTCGCCGTTCGCCACCGCCCACTCGGCCGCCCATTCGGCGTCGGGCACGACCAGCCCGACGAGGTAGGGGCGGCGATCTCCGGCGACCATCGCCTGCATGATCTCGGGCTGGAGGGTCAGCATCCCCTCGACCTTCTGCGGCGAGACGTTGTCGCCCTTGTCGTTGACGATCATGTCCTTCTTGCGGTCGGTGATGACGATCCGGCCCTGCCCGTCGAGATGGCCGATGTCGCCGGTGTGCAGCCAGCCGTCCTGCAGGCTACGCGCGGTTTCCGCCGAATTGCGCCAGTAGCCCTGCATCACCAGCTCGCCGCGGACGAGGATCTCGCCGTCCGCGGCGATCCTCACCTCGACGCCGTCGAGCGGCGGGCCGACGGTGTCCATCTTGATCCCCGCCGCCGGGCGGTTGCAGCTGATCACCGGGCCGGCCTCGGTCTGGCCGTAGCCCTGGAGCAGGGTGATCCCCATCGTCTCGAAGAACACGCCCACATCCGGGTTCAGCGGCGCCCCGCCCGAGACCATCGCCTTGATCCGCCCGCCGAAGCGCTGGCGGATCTTGGGCCGCAAGGTCTTCTCTAGGATCAGGTTCATCGGCCCGTCGCGCAGCCGCTTGCGCCCCGCCAGCTTCGCCTCGCCGATGCCGATCGCGCGGTCCATCAGGTACTCGGCGACGCGCCCCTGCTTCTCGACCTGGCGCATGATCCGGGTGCGCAGCGCGGCGGCGTCGCCCTCGAGCAGGCCGGCCCACTCGTGAAACGCCACCGTCCCGGCCTGCGCCTGGCGCAAAGGCTCGATCGCGATCACGTGCTCGGCGGCGTCGGCGCGGAACACCGCGGGCAGCAGCGGCTTGGCCAGCTTGGCCGACGACACGATCACCGCCTTCGCGCCCGAGTTCTGGAGGATGTGGAGATGATCGCGCTCGGTGTTGGTGACGTAAGTCGGCACGGTGACCATCCCCGCGGCCATGATCGCGAGATCGGCGATGCACCATTCGGGGCGGTTCTCGGAAACCAGAATCACCCGGTCGCCCGGGTTGAGGCCGATCCTGCGCAGCCCTTCGGCGAGCAGGCAAACCTTGTCGGCAACCTCGCGCCAGCTCTGCGAGCGCCACTGGCCGTCTATCTTGGCGGTCAGGAACGGACGGTCGCCGCGGGTCCGCGCGCGGTCGAAAAACATCGCGACCAGGCTGTCATAGGTCTCGAAATCGGCCAGCTTCACGCGTGTCCCCTTGCCCTGTTCCGGCTTGCGGGCGGTCTAAGCGCGCCTCGCCGTAGCGACAACCCGATTCACTCGGCGATTGCGGCGCCCTCGCTGCGCGGGTCAGCGGCGCCTTGCCAGCGCTCGCCGACGCGCTCGATCGCGTTGGCCTTGCCGCCCGGCTCGCGCGGCCGGACGTCGCGATGGCCGAGCGCGCGGAGCGCCGGGATGATCGCCTCGAGCGCGGTGCCCCGCTCGACGTAGACGGTGTCGCCGGGCGAAAACAGAGTCGGCAAGGCGATCGCCTGCTGAGCGGTCAGGTCCCAGTCGATCATCCCGACGATCGCCTTGGCCACCTGGACGATGATCGTCGCTCCACCCGCCGCCCCCAGCGCCGCCCTGACCCTGCCGTCGGGCGCGAACACCAGCGTCGGCGACATCGAGCTGCGCGGGCGCTTGCCGGCCTCGACCCGGTTCGCCACCGGCTTGCCGTCGAGCGTGGGGACGATGCTGAAGTCGGTCAGTTCGTTGTTGAGGTAATAGCCGCCGACCACCAGCCCCGAGCCGAAGATCGATTCGATCGTCGAGGTGTAGCTGACCACGTTGCCCCAACGGTCGACCGCGACGAAGTGCGAGGTGCCCTGCTCGGCCGGGACCAGGCCTGCGCTCTGCGGGGCCGGAGCGCCCGGCGGGCGACCTGCCTCGGCTTTTGTCAACGTCCGGTCGGCCGAGATCAGCGCGCTGCGGCCGGCGAGATAGGCCGGGTCGGTGAGCCCCGTGACCGGCACCGGCACGAAATCCGGGTCGGCGAGGTAGAGCTCGCGGTCGGCGAAAGCGAGCCGCTGCGATTCGGCGATGAGGTGCCAGGCGGCCGGCGAATCCTTGCCCAGCGCCTTGAGATCGAACCGCTCGAGCTGCTTGAGGATCGCCAGCACCGTGGTCGCGCCAGACGACGGCGGCCCCATCCCGCAGATGCGATGCCCGCGATAGTCGCCGCAGACCGGCTCGCGCGGCTTGGCGTCGTAGGCGGCGAGGTCGCCGGCGGTCATCGGCGCGGGGTTGCGCGGCGCGCTGCGCACTTCGGCGGCAACGGCCTGCGCGTTGGGACCGACGTAGAAGCTGTCCGCCCCGCGCTCCGCCAGGTTTTCGAGCGTCCGCGCCAGCGCCGGGTTGCGGACCACCGTGCCGACCGCGAACGGCTCGCCCGCGGCATCGTAGAACAGCACGCGGCCGTCCGGGTCGAGCGCGGCGATCGCACGATGGCGGTCGAGCATGTCGCGCAATCGCGGGGTGATCGCGAAGCCGTCTCGGGCGAGCGCGATCGCGGGGGCGAACAGCGCTTTCCAGGCAAGCTTGCCCGAGGCGGCGTGGGCTTCGGCTGCCAACCGCAAGTTGCCCGGCACGCCGACGCTGCGCCCGCCGGGGACCGCCTCGCGGATCGACAGCGGCTTGCCGTTCGCGACGAACCACTCGGGTCCCGCCGCCATCGGGGCGGTCTCGCGCCCGTCGATAGTTTCGACACGGCCTTGCGCGTCGCTGCGCACGATGAACCCGCCGCCGCCGATCCCCGAGCTCTCCGACTCCACGACGGTCAGCGCCAGCATCGTCGCGATCGCCGCGTCGGTGGCGCTTCCGCCCTGGCGGAGCATCGCCGCGCCGGCCTCGGCCGCGCGCGGGTCGGCGGCGCTGACCAAGCCGGCTTCGCCGACCGGGGCGCTGTCGAGCTGGCCGATCCGCAGCGCGTCGCGCGGAGCTTGGGCGAGCGGGGCGGTGGCGCAGGCGGCGAGCGAAAGCGCCAGCACCGGCGCGAGAAAGCGAGCGATCATGCCGGCGACGCTATGCGCTGCCGACCGCCTCGGCAATGCTCGAAAAGCCGTCGCGGCGCATCAGCCGGACGAGGCCGCGGTTGATCGCGCAGGCGATTCCGGGGCCTTCGTAAACCATTGCCGAATAGAGCTGGATCAGGCTCGCCCCAGCGCGGATGCGTTCCCAGGCGTCCGCGGCGGTGGCGATGCCGCCGACGCCGATCAGGGGTATTGCCCCGCCGCTGGCCTTGCGAAAGTCGCGCAGTCGCTGGAGCGCGAGGTCGCGCAGCGGCTCGCCGGAAAGCCCCCCCCTCTCGCCGGCGTGGCGCGACTTGAGCGGCGGGCGCGCGATCGTGGTGTTCGCGACGATCAGCGCGGCCAGCCGGCGGTCCAGCGCGATCCGGCAGATCGCGTCGATGTCGGCAGGCTCGAGATCGGGAGCGAGCTTCAGGAACACCGGCGGACCGCCGTCGCCTCGAGCCTCGAGCACCGCGTCCAGCAGCGCGCCGAGCGCGCTCGCGTCCTGTAGCGCGCGCAAGCCGGGGGTGTTGGGCGAGCTGACGTTGACGGTGAGATACGAGGCATGCGGCGCGAACATCCGCGCCAGGGCCGCGTAGTCGGCGACGCGGTCGGCCGAGTCCTTGTTCGCGCCGATGTTGACCCCGATCACGCCGGGACGCCCGGCGCGCCGCCGCAGCCGGTCGAGCAGCGCCTGCGCCCCGGCGTTGTTGAACCCCATCCGGTTGATCACCGCGCGGTCCTCGACCAGGCGGAACAGCCGCGGGCGGGGATTGCCCGCCTGCGGCAGCGGGGTGACGGTGCCGACCTCGGCGAAGCCGAAGCCGAGGCGGAGCAGCGCGTCGGGGACCTCGCCGTCCTTGTCGTAGCCCGGCGCGGCGCCGAGCGGCCCGGGAAAGACGAGGCCCGCGACCTCGCTGCGCAAGGCCGGGCCCGGCCGCTGACCCGGCAGCGGTACCGTCTTGAGCGCCGCGATGCTCAGCCGGTGCGCGGCTTCCGCGTCGAGCGTGAACTCTCCACTTACAAAGGCAGCTCAAGCCCTTACCGGCTGAGCTGCCTTTTTTTTGTCAGGTTTCGGCGAGTCCGTTCGTTTGACGGGGTCGAGGCGGGTCTGCCACAAGGGCGCGCTGCGAAGGGTCCCTTGCTTGACATGAAACCGAACCGCGAGCCGGCTCTCGGCCCGGCCGACGCCTTGCCCGATATCCGGCTGACCGACCGCGGGCTGCTCCGGCTCGAGATATTCCCTCCCCCCGCGGCGCTGACGCCCTACGTCACCACGTTCTTCCGCATGCGCTGCGACGAACGGTCGATCCGCGACGTCCAGCCCTCTTCGATCGGCCTGCTGGCGGTGATGGCGCGCGGCGGCGGGCACCTTCGCTTCCTCGACGGACGGGTCGAGCCGAGCCGCCCGCTGACGCTGATGACCCCGACCAGCGCGGCGGCGACGTTCGAGGTCGCAGGGCCCTGGCACCTGTTCGGCGCCACCTTGAGCCCGCTAGGATGGGCGGCGCTGACCGGGCTGTCGGCGTCCGCGCACGGCAACCGGCTCTACGACGGCGAGGCGGTGCTCGGTCCGGCTTTCGCAGGGCTCGCACGGCGCATCGCCGACGAGTTCGACGCGCTTTCGGTCGAGGCGATGATCGAACTGTTCTCGGCGGCGATTCTCGCCTCGGTCCGGCGTATCCCCCCGGGCCATGCGCGTCTGCTCAAGTCCGTCGCGCAGTGGCTGGCCGGTTCGCTTTCGCCCGACACCGAGACGCTGCTGGCGGTCAGTGGCTACTCCCAGCGTCAGACCCAGCGGCTGGTCGACCGCTATTTCGGGCTGCCGCCCACCGCGCTGGCGCGCAAGTACCGGGCGCTGCGGGCGGCGACGTTGCTGTCGCATCCCGCGACCACCGCCGAGCAGATCGCCGCGGTGCAGGATCACTTCTACGATCAGCCGCACATGATCCGCGAGCTGCGCCTGTTCGCCGGCCGCACCCCGGGGCGGATCGCCGATCCCGACACGCCCTATCTCTCCGCGATGCTCGATTTGCGCAACTTCCGTGAGATCGGTCCCCGGTTCGCCCCGATCCCCGCCGACTTGCGCGCCTGAGGCGTCGCGCCTACATAATCGGAACGATTCGGTCCGATTTGGATCGCGGGGATTTGCGATGCGCCTGTCGAGCATGGCCGACTATGCCGTGGTCACGATGTCCGCCGCCGCGCGGCATTGCGGCGGCGCGCGCGTTTCCGCCGCGCAGCTCGCCGCGGAAACCGGCTTGCCCTCGGCCACCGTGCAGAAGCTGGTCAGCAAGCTTTCCGCCGCCGGGCTGCTGCGTTCGAGCCGCGGCGCGGGCGGCGGGCTCAAGCTCGCCCGGCCCGCCGCGGCGATCACGCTGGCCGACATCGTCGAAGCGGTCGAAGGCCCGATCGCGCTGACCGCCTGCGTCGAGCAGGGCCGGCACGACTGCGGGATGGAAGCTTCGTGCGCGGTCCGCCCGCACTGGCCGCTGGTCAACGACGCCCTGCGCGGCGCGCTCGCCGAGGTGCCGCTGACCCGTCTGGCAGAGGTGGCGTCATGATTGGATTCACGCGGAGGCGCGGAGGCGCGGAGCCGTTGCGCCAGCGGCGCAGCCGCCCTTACGATTCCCTCGTCGCACCAAGTGCGAGGGTCGAAAAAGCTGCATGCGCCTTCGGCGCAGTGCGACCCCTCCGCGCCTCCGCGCCTCCGCGTGAATCCAATTTTCGAGCGTCCCGATGACCGAAGACGTCACCCTCAGGGACCAGGCCGCGCGCGACGCGGCGGCGCGAGTCGCCGATTACGAGCACGGCTGGTCGGCGGACATCGCGACCGACTTCGCGCCCAAGGGGCTGTCCGAAGACACCGTCCGCTTCATCAGCGCCAAGAAGGGCGAGCCCGAGTGGATGCTCGAGTGGCGCTTGAAGGCGTTCCGCCACTGGCTGACCATGACCGCGCCCGACTGGGCCAAATTGAATGTCCCGGCGATCGACTACCAGGATGCCTACTACTACGCCGCGCCCAGGGCCAAACCCAAGTTGGCGTCGCTCGACGAGGTCGATCCCGACATCCTCGAGGTCTACCGCAAGCTCGGCATCCCGCTCGAGGAGCAGAAGGTGCTCGCCGGGGTCGAAGGGGCGCGCAAGGTCGCGGTCGACGCGGTGTTCGACAGCGTCAGCGTCGCCACCACCTTCCGCGAGGAATTGAAGAATGCCGGCGTGATCTTCCTCTCGATCAGCGAGGCGATCCGCGAATACCCCGAGCTGGTCCGCAAGTGGCTGGCCAAAGTCGTGCCGGTCCACGACAATTACTTCGCGGCGCTCAACTCGGCGGTCTTCTCCGACGGGACCTTCGTTTACGTGCCCGAAGGCGTGCGTTGCCCGATGGAGCTCAGCACCTATTTCCGGATCAACGCCGAGAACACCGGCCAGTTCGAGCGGACGCTGATCGTCGCCGACAAGGGCAGCTACGTCAGCTACCTCGAAGGCTGCACCGCGCCGATGCGCGACGAGAACCAGCTCCACGCCGCGGTGGTCGAGCTGGTCGCGCTCGACGACGCCGAGATCAAGTACTCGACCGTGCAGAACTGGTACCCCGGCAACGCCGAGGGACTGGGCGGGATCTACAACTTCGTCACCAAGCGCGCGCTGTGCCAGGGCAAGCGCAGCAAGGTGAGCTGGACCCAGGTCGAGACCGGCAGCGCGATCACCTGGAAGTATCCGTCGTGCGTCTTGAACGGCGAGGATTCGGTCGGCGAGTTCTACTCGGTGGCGGTGACCAACAACCACCAGCAGGCCGACACCGGCACCAAGATGATCCACAACGGCAAGCGCACCCGCTCGACGATCGTCAGCAAGGGGATCAGCGCGGGCAAGAGCAACAACACCTACCGCGGCCTCGTCCGCGTCGCGCCGGGCGCGGAAGGCGTGCGCAACTTCACCCAGTGCGACAGCCTGCTGCTCGGCAAGGACTGCGGCGCGCACACCGTGCCCTACATCGAGGTCCGCAACCCGACCGCGCAGATCGAGCACGAAGCCACCACCAGCAAGATCAGCGACGACCAGCTGTTCTACGCGATGCAGCGCGGGCTCGGGCAGGAGGAAGCGGTGGCGCTGATCGTCAACGGCTTCGCCAA
>JAIVIY010000012.1:0-13127 GCA_020200285.1 Novosphingobium sp.
CCTCAAAGCCGCTGATGCTTCCGTCCTCGAAACTGATTTTGGGCTGGTAGAAGGGTGCGATGCGGTTCTCGCGCACCGCGGTCTTCGCCGAGCTGACCATTGTGCTGCGCAGCTGCAGTTCCGCGCGATGAACCGGCGCGAAGATGGCAAAGCCACCCCGCTTGTTGGTCTTGGCGACGTACAGCGCAATGTCGGCATCTTTCAAAACGGTCTCGGGCGTGCTGCCGACGTCCGGGAAGATCGCCACGCCGATCGTGGCCGCGCAGTCGAGTATGCTCCCCTGGTACATGAAGGGCTTTCGCAGTTGCTCCAAAAGGACCCGCGCCCAAGCCTCTACTTCTTGTTTGTTTCCCACTTGCTTGAGGATTATCGCGAACTCATCGCCACCCAACCTCGCCAGTTCACCTTCCCCGGCGATGCACTCGGTCAAGCGCGACGCCAACTCCTTGAGCAGGGCGTCCCCCGCATCGTGCCCTAGCGAATCGTTGACCTGCTTGAAATCGTCCAGATCGAGCAGCAACAGCGAAGACCGGTACTTTCCAGTCGTCGCCTCAGTGACGGCGGTCTGAAGCGTTTCGTTGAAATGGCCGCGGTTGGGCAGGCTCGTCAGGTGGTCGCGAGACGCCGCAAACAGCAGGCCTTCCTCGGCGAGCTTTCGTCGCGTGAAGTCCTGCATCGCGCCCACCATCCGGACCGAGACGCCTTCCGCGTCCCGGATGATATACCCCCGATGATACATGTATGCGTAAGTGCCGTCGGACCTGCGGAAGGGAAATTCATCTTCGAAGGTCTCTTCTCCGCGTCTGCTCGCGTCCCTGACGTGGTCGACTACCCTGTCCCTGTGGTCGGGATGAACGTGGTCTTGCCACCATTCGATCGTCGGGTGGTTATCCTCTCGCGAGTAGCCGAGCTGGTTATGCACAGCGTCGTTCCAGAACAGCGTATCTGTTTTGATATCCCAATCCCAGATCAAATCATTCGTGGCGCGGCCGATGTATTCATACCGCTCCTCGCTGAATCGCACCTTTTCACGCTCGATCGCGATGGCTGCCTTCGACTCCATCAGAGTGGAAAAGCCCTGCTCCTGGATAGCGAGCATCCGGAGAATCAAGGCGATCAAAACTGCGAGACTTACGCCAACGAAGAAGTAAGACAGGTCGCCAGAAGTCATGGACCACAGCGCGGTGGGTAGAGCGATCAGCATCAGCGGCGGCTTTGCCGCCCTAGGCACCGACGCCAGCGCGACCGAACAGCCGACAGAGGCCAGGCTCCCAAAAAGAATTATATACCGCTGCTGATCGCGCTCACCCCCGACCAGGATCGACATTGACCACGCAAGGAACAGGAGGGAAAGCAACCGCGAGAACCACACGCTCTTGTGGAGCTCGACGCGCATCTCCTCGACTGTCAGCCGGATGCGCGCCAACCGGTGCCAATGATGCAGTCTGTAAAAGATTATGCCGCTCACGGGCGCAGCGTAGAGGGTCGTCGCCCAACCGTATTGACCAGACGTCGAGACGTAAAATCCGACGAGGTTCACCACCGCGACGGCGTACAAGAGCGGGATCTGACGCTTAAGTCCGTCGAAGCGCTCAACCAGCGTCTCGCGCTCGCTCGTCTCCAGCACGCTTGCGCCAAGTCTTGCCCTCTGGCGGAAAAGGGGAAGCCGGAACATCACTGAGTTGCTTGACTCAATCCGATTAAGATCGGATTAGGCGCTTGCTACGCAATGCTACCCGATGGTCATGCTGCCGCCAGCGCATACACGGAGGTATTGTGTCGGTGGTACCTCCTTCTGTTTCGATCCATGTGAACAACTGCTTCGGGGCGGCTTCCACGGCGGCCTCTCCGGCTCGCTAGTGAGAATAGGCCATCGCTGTGCTGGCTGGTTGAAGTAGCTCGCCCATCAATCGGAGGAGCGTCCGCTTTGGGGAACTGGCTCGTCCCCGCACTCCGGCTAAGATGAGGCGCTAAGCGGCTAACCGATTTGATTGCTCACTCCGGCAAAAAATCCGGCACCGAAAGGTACCGCTCGCCGGTGTCGTAGTTGAATCCCAGCACCCGCGCGTTATCCGGCAGCTCCGGCAGCTTCTGCTGAATCGCGGCGAGCGTCGCGCCGCTCGAAATTCCCACCAGCATCCCTTCCTCGCGCGCGCAGCGCAGCGCCATCGCCTTGGCCTCGGCGGCGTCGACCTGGATCGCGCCGTCGATCGCCTGGGTGTGGAGGTTCGAAGGGATGAACCCGGCGCCGATCCCCTGGATCGGGTGCGGCGCGGGCTGGCCGCCCGAGATCACTGGGCTCAGCGCCGGCTCGACCGCCCAGGCCTTCATCCGCGGCCAGGCCTTTTTGAGCTCCTCGGCGCAGCCGGTGATGTGGCCGCCGGTGCCGACCCCGGTGATGATCGCGTCGAGCGGACTGTCGGCGAAGTCGGTCAGGATTTCCCGCGCGGTGGTGCGGACGTGGACGGCGATGTTCGCGGGATTGTCGAACTGCTGCGGGATCCAGGCGCCGGGGGTCTCATCGCGGAGCTGCTCGGCGCGCTCGATCGCGCCCTTCATCCCCTTCTCGCGCGGGGTCAGGTCGAAGGTCGCGCCATAGGCGAGCATCAGCCGCCGCCGCTCGAGCGACATCGATTCGGGCATGACCAGCACCAGCTTGTAGCCCTTGACCGCGGCGACCATCGCCAGGCCGATCCCGGTGTTGCCGCTGGTCGGCTCGATGATCGTGCCGCCGGGCTGAAGGCTGCCGTCGGCTTCCGCCGCCTCGATCATCGAAAGGCCGATGCGGTCCTTGATCGAGCCGCCGGGGTTGGCGCGCTCGCACTTGATCCACACCTCGCGGTCGGGGAACAGGCGGCGGACCCGGACGTGCGGGGTGTTGCCGATGGTGGCGAGGATGCTGTCGGCCTTCATGTCGTCTGCTCCTTGGGCGAATCGAGGGATCGGTATTGCGGCGCGAAGGTCTTCGCCCGGCGCAGCTCGGGGAAGGCCACGGCCCAGATCGCCGTGACCACTATCGCGCCGACCCCGCCGAACACAACCGCTCCGGTCGCGCCGAGCAGCGCCGCGGCGACGCCCGACTGCATCTCGCCGAGCTCGTTCGAGGCGGAGATGGCGAGGCCCGAGATCGACGAGACCCGGCCGCGGACCTCGTCGGGGGTGTGCAGCTGGACCAGGCTGGAGCGGACATAGACCGAGATCATGTCCGCCGCTCCGAGCAGCGCGAGGAAGCCGAGCGACATCGCGAACTCGCGCGAGAGCCCGAAGGCGATGGTGAACGCGCCGAAAGCCACCACCGCCCACAGCATCTTGGCGCCGACGTCGCGCGCCAGCGGGCGCCACGACAGCCACGCGGCGACCACCGCCGCGCCGACCGCGGGGCTCGCGCGCATCAGCCCGAGCCCCTCCGAGCCGACGTGGAGGATGTCGCGGGCGAACACCGGCAGCAGCGCGGTCGCGCCGCCGAGCAGCACCGCGAACAGATCGAGCGTCACGCAGCCGAGCAGGAAGCGCTCGTTCCAGACATAGCGGAACCCGTCGGCGACCTGGCGAAAGGGGTGGACCTCGAGCGCGGCGGGGCTCGGCGGCAAGCGGCGGATCGACAGCAGCGACACCCCCGAAAGCACCAGCAGCACCGCCGAAACCCAATAGGGCAGGTCGCGCGCCTGCGCGAACAGCAGCCCCGCGGCGGCCGGGCCTCCGACCGAGGCGGTCTGCCAGGCGATCGAACTCATCGCGATGGCCCGCGGCATCAGCGCGGCGGGAACGATGTTGGGGACGATCGAGGCCACCGAGGGCCCGACGAACACCCGCGCCGAGCCGTGCAGCGCGGCGAGCAGGAACAGCAGCGGCAAGGTGACCTTGCCGAAGTGCGTCGCGAGCGCCAGCGCGATGGCGATGGCCAGGTCGAGCGCGACCGCGATCGCCCCGACCAGGCGGCGGTCGAAGCGGTCGGCGGCGACCCCGGCGAGCGGGGTCAGCAGCGCCAGCGGGACAAACTGGACCAGCCCGAGCAGACCGAGCTGGAACGAGGCCGCGGCGATGCTCATGCCGTATTGCGAGCGGGCGACGTCGTAGAGCTGGTAGCCGATGATCACCACCATCCCGGTGGTCGCGAACACCGAGCAGAAGCGCGCGAACCAGATCTTGCGGTAGTCGGCGATCTGGAGCGGCGAGGTGGGCTCGGTCACCCGCGGCGAATGGCAGCGCGCCGCGCGCTTGCCAAGCGCGCAAAAACAAGCGGTCGCTAAAGCCCTGTTTGTTTCGTCATTGCGAGGAGCGAAGCGACGAAGCAATCCAGGCGAGAACGCGCGACTCTGGATTGCTTCGCTTCGCTCGCAATGACGATGGTGCGGGAATCAGCACACCGCGCGCCGCTTCGGGCCTAGCGCGCAGCGCGAAGTTTCGGATTCGGCTGGAGCGCGTCGATCATCGCCATGAAGTCGTCGAGGCGGAGGATGCGCTCGAACTGGAAGCCGGCGCGGTCGCCGTTGTTCCAGATCATGAACGCCTCGATCCGCCCGACCGCGGGCAGGCGGATGGTGATCCGCTCGCCGCGGCCCATGCCGAGCTCGCCGTGGATCATGAAGCCGTTGGCCGAGATGTTGACCACGTGGAGCATCATGTCGCCGTGCAGCCGGTGCTCGCCGATCACGCGGTAGTCGACCGGGTGCCGCGCCGCGCGGCGCAGATCGGTGACCGTCAGTTGTGCCCCGCCCGCCATGGCGCTTCCCTTCCAATTCCAAGTCGTGGAAGGCGACGATGGCGGAAAATGCCGAATATTCCGTAAACCGCGGGCGAAGGGGATCGTCAGCCTCGCCGCAGGATGCCGTGCTTCTTCTTGCCGGCGGAGACGCGGATGTCGGCTGGGCCGACCGCGATCCGCATGTTCTCGTCGCGGACCGGCTCGCCATCGACCCGCGCCCCGCCGCCGGCGAAGGTCGCGAGGGCAGTCCGCACGGCAGACTCGGCAGCTTCTCGTCCGCGACACAATGCGGTCACCTCATTGGCAAGCATCAGTTTGGCCGCATTAATCTCGCTGCCCTGAAGGGCCTCTAATCGTGTTCGTCGAGCGGCAGGTCGGTGAACAGCCGCAGGAACCGGCCGACGTCGCGGTCGTCGACATTGCGCCAGTACTGCCAGAAGTCCCAGGCCGGCAGCGCATCGTCGTTGAGCCACACCGCGCCCGCGGCGGTCTTGCCCATCTTGGCGCCGTCGGCGGTGGTCAGCAGCGGGGTGGTCACCCCGTAGACCTCGACCCCGTCCATCCGCCGGGTCAGCTCGACCCCGTTGACGATGTTGCCCCACTGGTCGGACCCGCCCATCTGCAGCCGCACCCCCATGGTCTTGGCCAAGTGGCGGAAATCGTAGCCCTGGAGGATCATGTAGTTGAATTCGAGGAAGCTCATCGGCTGCTCGCGCTCGAGCCGCAGCTTGACCGAATCGAAGGTCAGCATCCGGTTGACGGTGAAGTGCGTGCCGACTTCCCGGAGCAGCTCGATGTAGCCGAGCCGGCCGAGCCAGTCGTGGTTGTCGACCATCACCGCGTCGGCCGGTCCGTCGCCGAAGCTCAGCAAACGCTCGAAGATGCGGCGGATCGAGGCGATGTTGGCGGCGATCGTCGCGTCCGACAGCATCTTGCGGCTTTCGTCGCGCCCGGTGGGGTCGCCGATCCGCGTGGTTCCGCCGCCCATCAGCACCACCGGCTTGTGCCCGGCCTGCTGAAGCCGCCTGAGGAGCATGATCTGGACCAGGCTGCCGACATGGAGGCTTGGCGCGGTCGCGTCGAAGCCGATATAGCCGGGCACGATCTGCTCGGCGGCGAGCGCATCGAGCGCCTCGGCATCGGTCGCCTGGTGGATGTAGCCGCGCTCGTCGAGCAGGCGGAGCAGGGAAGAGGCGTAGGTGCTCATCGCGCGGCGCGCCTAGCACGAAAGGATTTGGCTTGGGAACGCATCGGCTAGCGCTGCACCCCGACTTCCCGCCGCGCAGCGTGCGCGGGGTGGAAGTGCAATGGGTCGAGACCGGCAACGCGCTGCGCCTGCGCTATCGCGTCGACGGCCACCAGGACCTGGTGATCCCGCCCTTCGCCGGGCGCGGCCGGGCCGACGAGCTGTGGCGCACGACCTGCTTCGAGCTCTACCTCCAGCCTTGCGGCGAGACCGACTACGTCGAGTTCAACTTCTCGCCGTCGCAGCGCTGGGCCGCCTACGATTTCGAGGATTATCGCGCCGGGATGCGCGAGCATCCGCTGAGCGCCGAGCCGGTGGGCGAAGCAGCGACCGGCGAGCGGCTGTTCGTTCAGGACGTGCTGCTCGATATGGCGGCGCTGCCGCCGCGGCCCTGGGCGATCGGCTTCTCGGCTATCCTCGAGGAAGCGGACGGGACGATTTCCTACTGGGCGCTGTCGCATGGCCAGGGCCGCCCCGATTTCCACCACCCCGATTGCTTCGCGCTGACGGACGCGGAGGCGTGAGGCTCGGCATCGACCGCCTGCTGGCGGAGCCCGAGCTGCGCAAGCCGCTCTCCGGCCGGCGGGTCGCGCTGGTTGCGCATCCGGCTTCGGTCACCGCCGACCTGACCCATTCGCTCGACGCGCTGGCCGCGTGCCCGGACCTCCGCCTGTCCGCCGCGTTCGGCCCGCAGCACGGGCTCAAGGGCGACAAGCAGGACAACATGGCCGAGACCGCGGACGAGACCGATCCGCGGCTCGGCATTCCGGTGTTCAGCCTCTACGGCGAGGTCCGCCGGCCGAGCGGCCAGATGATGAGCGCGGCCGACGTGTTCCTGTTCGATCTCCAGGATCTCGGCTGCCGGATCTACACGTTCGTCACCACGCTGCTCTACTTGCTCGAGGCCGCGGCGGCGCAGGGCAAGGAAGTGTGGGTGCTCGACCGCCCCAATCCCGCGGGCCGGCCGGTCGAGGGGACGACGCTCCGGCCCGGGTGGGAGAGCTTCGTCGGCGCCGGGCCGATGCCGATGCGCCATGGCCTCACCATGGGCGAAATGGGCGCGTGGTTCGTCGAGCGCTTCAAGCTCGACGCGGCCTATCGGGTAATCGAGATGGAGGGCTGGAAGCCAGACGCGGCGCCCGGGTTCGGCTGGCCCGAGGAGCGCATCTGGATCAACCCGAGCCCCAACGCGGCGAGCCTCAACATGGCCCGCGCCTATGCCGGGACGGTGATGATCGAGGGCGCGACGCTCAGCGAAGGGCGCGGCACCACCCGCCCGCTCGAGGTGCTGTTCGGCGCGCCCGACATCGACGCGGCCGCGGTCCGTTCGGAGATGGCGCGGCTCGCACCCGACTGGGTCGCCGGCTGCGCCTTGCGCGAGGTGTGGTTCGAGCCGACCTTCCACAAGCACGCCAGGACGCTGTGCCATGGGCTGATGGTCCATGCGGAGGGCCGGTTCTACAACCACGAGCGGTTCCGCCCGTGGCGGCTCCAGGCGCTCGCCTTCAAGGCGATCCGGCGGCTCTATCCCGACTACCCGCTATGGCGCGACTTCGCTTACGAGTACGTCTTCGACAAGCTCGCCATCGACGTGATCAACGGCGGCCCGGGCTTACGCGAATGGGTCGACGACGCGGCCGCCGAGCCGGGCGACCTCGACGCGCTCGCCGCCGCCGACGAAGCCGCTTGGCGCGAGGCGATGGCGCCACGCCTGCTCTATCGCTGATGATTTCGCATCCCGCCGAACCCGCGCTCAACGAGGCGGCCGCCGAGCGTCGGGCGGCCGCCGACGGGCGCGATTTCGCGGCTCTGGTGGCCAAGGCCGATCATCGCCTGCGCGCCGACGATCGCCGCGCCGCGAACGCCTGGTATGGCGCCGCGCTACGCGCCGCGCGCTCCGGTTCGGCCGCGCCGGCTGCCGAGATCGCCAGGGTCGAGACATCGCTTGCACGGCTGCAGCGCTATTTCACCGAGCACATGCTGGCGTCGCTTGATCGAGCTGGGTTTCCTCGCTCGCAATGGCATCAGCGCTTTGCCAAGGCGATGGCCATAATGCACGGCGAGCGATCGCGCGATCCGGCTTACGAAGCTTACCCGCAGCTCCCCAACAGCTTCTTCTATCCGGATCTGCCGTACGTCCAGTTCGCCGATCCTGGCGGGTGGAACTGGCGCAGCGCGATCGAGCACGCGACGGCCGCGATCCGCGGCGAGGCCGAGGCCCTGCTCGGATCGCGCGAGGGATTCGCGCCTTACGTTCGCCGAGCCACCGCGCGGCCGCAGGGGGACGTGCACGGCCTTGTCGACAATCCCGACTGGCGAACGCTCGACCTCACGCAGATGGGCGAGCCGATCCCCCAACGCGTGGCCCTGGCGCCGCTTTCCTTCGCAGCGATCGCCGGCGATGCGCCGTTGTGCGACATTCCCAATCGGGCGCCGTCGGTGATGTTTTCGCTGCTCGCCGCGGGCAAGCGCATTCCTGCGCATACGGGCATGATCAACACGCGCCTGATTTGCCACCTGCCGCTGATCGTCCCCGGCGACGGTGGGTTGCGCGTCGGCAACGAGACGCGCCGCTGGGTCGAGGGCCGCCTGCTGGCGTTCGACGACTCCGTCGAGCACGAGGCCTGGAACGCAGCCGACCGCGATCGGCTGGTGCTGATCTTCGATGTCTGGCGGCCGGAGCTCGAGCCGGTCGAGCGCGCACAAATCCGGGCGTTGTTCGCGGCGGTCGATTCGGCCTGAACGAGCAACCGCCCGGACGCCCTAGGCGCCGGCTGTGCTGGCACTGGCGCTCGGCCGACCAGCCGCGGCCGACAGTCGGCATGCGCGCGTCATTGAGCCGTCAGCGATGACGGTTTCGGGTTGACGGAACCGGATCGGCGGGCGAGCGTCCTCTCAACGAAGCGGCCATGGGCCGCCGAACAAGGGCAGAGGATCGACATTGGCCGCGAGCATCGCCGCCCCGCGCGCGGAAAATGCGCCACGGCTCGTGCTGTGGCTGCTGCTGATCGTCTACATCTTCAATTTCATCGACCGTCAGATCGTCAACATCCTGGCCGAGCCGATCGCGAAGGAGCTCCACCTCAGCGACACCCAGATCGGATTGATGACGGGGATCGCCTTCGCGCTGCTCTACACGATCCTCGGCCTGCCGATCGCGCGCTATTCGGACCGCCCATCGACCAACCGGATCGGCTTGATCTCGCTGGCGCTGACGGTGTGGTCGGCGATGACCGCGCTGTGCGGTTTGGCGCAGAACTTCGTCCAGCTGCTGCTCGCGCGCGTCGGGGTCGGGGTCGGCGAAGCCGGCTGCACCCCCGCCGCGCACTCGCTGATCGCCGATATCGTGCCCAAGGAGCGCCGCGCCTCGGCGCTCGCGTTCTACGCGCTCGGCATTCCCATCGGCTCGCTGCTCGGGTTGCTGATCGGCGGCCAGCTCGCCGACCGGCTCGGCTGGCGCGAGGCGTTCATGATCGTCGGGCTGCCGGGAATACTGCTCGCGGGCGTCCTGATGCTCGTGTTGCGCGACCCGCGGCGCGGCGCGATCATGATCGCGGCACGCGCGGCGCGCCCCCCGCCGCAGGCGCTGTCCAACCGCGAGGCGCTTAAGTCGATCCTAGGCTCGCGCGCGTTCGTCCTGCTCCTGATCGCCGGCTCGAGCGCGTCGTTCCTGAGCTATGGCAAGGCGACCTGGACGGTGATCTTCTTCCAACGGACCCACGGCCTGACCCCGGGCGAGGTCGGCTTCTGGTTCGGGATTTGGGCCGGAGGGGCGGGGATCGCGGGAACCTGGCTGGGCGGCTGGCTGGCCGACCGCTACGGTGCGGTCAACCGCCGGCACGTGATGACCGCGCCCGCGATCGGGATGACGATCGCCGCGCCGATGGCGTTCGCGGCTTATGTCATGACCGACTGGCGCGTCAGCCTGGCGCTGCTGATGATCCCGACGCTGCTCAACTCGCTGTACTTCGGGCCGACCTATTCGAGCGTGCAGGGGCTGGTTCGGCCCGAGGCCCGCGCGCTGGCGAGCGCGATCCTGCTGTTCTGCCAGAACCTGATCGGGCTCGGGCTCGGCCCGCTGTTCTTCGGGATGCTGTCGGACGGCATCCGCCCGCTGGCCGGCGAGGAATCGGTCCGCTGGGTGCTCTACGGCGCCGCGTTCCTCGGGCTGATCCCGGCGTTCTTCTTCTGGCGCTGCAGCCTGAGGCTCAACACCGAGCTGGACCGACACACCTAGCTTGCGGCGTCTCCTGGCCGCAAACTTACGTGAACTCGCGGTCTGGGCTCCCGTCAATCGACCAAATGCTCGTCGAGCAGCTCGGCCACGCGGTCCTCGCCGGGGAAGCCCTCGGCGATCCAGCGCGCCTCGACCGCCTGGAAAATTCGCGCGACTTCGGGGCCGGCCGCGACGCCGCGGGCGACGATCGCGCCGCCCTTGAGCGGGAAGGTCGGAATGTCCCACCCGGCGAGCTCGGCGACGGGCCGGCCCGCCAGGAGCAGCGCGTCGATAGCTTCCTCGCGGCCGAAGCGGTAGGCGAGAGCTCGCGCCGCGCCGGTTTCGCGCCGCGCCGCGAGCGCCAACCGCTTTTTCTGCACCACCGACAGCCGCAGCCGCGCCGCGACCTGCTCGGCCAGCGCCGGATCGGCGGGCAGTAGCGCGGCGAGGCGGCGAATCGAGTCTGGGGCGACGCCTTGAGCGCGCTCGGCCGAGACCAGCGCCTGCAGCGCCGCTGGGTCGGCCTCGGGCAGGATCACCGCGAGCACGCCGAGCTCCGCCATCCGGGCGATCGTCGGAGCGGGGTCGGGCAGCGCGAGGATGGCCTGCAGCTCCCACCCGACCCGCTCGCGCGAGATTCCCTTGAGCGTGGGCGCGAGCTCGGCGCAGGCTCGTTCGGCCACCTCGTCGGCGGGGTGCGAGCCGAACCGCGCCTGGAAGCGGAAATAGCGCAGGATCCGCAAGTGATCCTCGCGGATCCGCTGGCGGGCGTCGCCGATGAAGCGCACTCGCCGGCCGCGCAGGTCGTCGAGCCCGCCGAAGTAGTCGGAAATCTCGAGCGTTGCGGGCTCGGCATACAGCGCATTGATGGTGAAATCGCGCCGCGCGGCGTCTTCCTTCCAGTCGCGCGAGAAGGCGACTTCTGCGTGGCGGCCGTCGGTGGCGACGTCGCGGCGCAGCGTGGTGATCTCGACGTTGCCGCCGGGGAGGATCGCGGTGACCGTGCCGTGCTCGAGCCCGGTCGGCACGCTGCGGATGCCGGCCGCGTCGAGCCGCTCGATTACCTCGGCGGGCTCGAGCGGAGTGGCGATGTCGACGTCGTTGACCTCGCCGCCGAGCAAGGTGTCGCGCACCGCGCCGCCGACATAGCGCGCGTTGCCCCCATGTTCACTGGACCCGAGCGCGGCGACCAGCTCGGCGAGGTCGGCGCGGCGGGTCCACGGCGCGGCGGGCAGCGTCTCAGGCATCGGCGTGCCGCGCCCAGTCGAGCCGGCGCGAGAGGTTGGCGATGATCGCCGCGGTCACCCCCCAGATGCGGTGCTCCTGCCAGCGGATGTCGATGAACTCGCGCTGCCGGCCCTTCGACATCGCCGACTGCAGAACGTGGTTGGCGGCGTCGAACAGGTAGTCGACCGGCGCTTCGAACCATTGCGCGACTTCCAGCGGGTTGGGCACGAGCTCGAGATTGGGCGGGAGCACCGCGATCACCGGGGTGACCGCGTAGCCGGTGCCGGTGCGGTAAGTGTCGCTCTCGCCGATCACCTCGACCGCCTCGGGCGGGATCGCCAGCTCTTCCCACGCCTCGCGCAACGCCGCATCGACCGCGCTCTCGCCGGGATCGAGCTTGCCGCCGGGGAACGCGACCTGACCCGGATGCGCGCGCATCGACGACGGGCGGTGGGTGAGCAGGAACGTCGGCCGCGGCCGGTCGACGATGCCCGCGAGCACCGCGGCGTCGCGCGATTCGCCGTCGCCGAAATGGCTGTCGTCGATCCGCAGCCCGTCGATGGCGAGGGCATGGCCTTCGGCGTGGAGGCCGCGGAGCCGTGCGACCAGCGTGCTCATCCGCGCGGGACCAGGGCGAAGACGGCGCCCTGGCTCTCCACCGTAAGCCGCTCGCCGCCGCGTTCGAGCGCGTGGCGGATGAGCTGTTCGTATGTGCTGCGGTTCAACCGTGCCTCGCACCCGCGCCGCACGCCGAGGTATAGCGCGGGCCTCTCCGGGTCGCCCGCCGCACGGATCGAATGGTCCGGCCCGGCGATGACCAGGTCGTCGGTATTGAGCCGGAACGCCAGCGACCCTTCCTGCGCCAAGAGATCCACCGCGACGAACTCGGCGTCGTCGACCGCGATTCCCAGCTTCTCGAACGGCGAGACCAGCCAGGTCCGGCCTTCGCCGTCGCGGCTGAGCAAGGTGGAGAAGGCGCGGACCATCGCCGGGCGAGCGATCTCGCCGCCGCGGTGGAACCACTTGCCGTCGGCGGCGATCCGCATCTCGCTGTCGCCGGTCTTCTGCGGCGCCCAGCCCTCGACCGGGGGCAATTTGCGCGCCGCGACCAGCTCGGCGATTTCGGACAACGACAGCGCGGCGAGTTCGGGCGGCGGCTCGTAAGGCATGCCGCTCACCTGCCAGAGGACGTCAATCGCGCCAAGGCCCGAGCATGCCTTCGCGGGGGAGCGTCTCGGGCCGATCGGTGCGGCACAGCACGCGCGCCGGGTCCCACGGGCCGGGCAGCGTCCATCCGCCGGTGTGCTTGGCGGAAAAGCCGAAGAAGCGGTCGTAGTAGTCGGGATCGCCGACCATCACTTGCGGCAACGGCGCCTGGGGACTGAGCGCGCCGAGGCTCGCGGTGACCAGCGCCTGCCCGAAGCCTTCGCCCTGGCGCTCGGGGAGCACCGCGACCGGGCCGACCATGATCAGCGGGTGGCGCTTGCCAAGCCCATTGCCAGTGGGGGGCTCGGTCAACGCGACCGGCCAGCACTGGATCGTACCGGCGAGATGCTCGTCGCGGTCGAGCGCGGCGAACGACAAGGCCGGCAGCCAATCGACGCCTTCGCGCACCTTGTAGGCGGTGCGCCGATGCCGCTCGGGCTCGAACGCGCGGTCGAGCAGCGCCTCGATCAGCGCGGGATCGACGGAATCGAGCGGGATCAGCGTCGCCATGGGCGCGCGGCGGTAGG
>JAIVIY010000012.1:13224-29594 GCA_020200285.1 Novosphingobium sp.
GGCTCGATCAGGTTGAGCTCGTCGCCGCCCGCGGGCCCGTGCTCGAGGCTCCACAGCCGCCCTTGCGCGTCGAAGTCCATCCCCAGGATGTTGCGGTGGCCGAGCGTCCAGGTTTGCGGGGCCACGCCGCCGCGACTGGCGAACGGATTGCCCGCCGCGGGACTGCCGTCGAGGTTGAGGCGGACGATCTTGCCGAGATTGCCGCCCAGGTCCTGCGCCGGGGTCAGCTTCTGGCGGTCGCCCGAGGCGACGAACAAGTGCTTGCCGTCGGGCGAGAACAGCAGGCGGTGCGCATAGTGGCCGCGTCCGCTGGTCTTGGGGTTCTGCCGCCAGATCACCCGCAGCCCGTCCATCCGGCAAGCGTCCGCTTCCTCGCAGACCAGTGTGCCGCGGCCGACCGCGGCGCCGCGGGTGTCGCCATCCCCGGCTTCCGCCCAGCTAAGATAGACCGTGCGCCGGCCGAGCGTGGGAGCGGCTTCCGACGGCACGAAAGCGATGTCGCCGAGCCCGCCCTGGCCGCCGTAGTCGACCGCGGGAACGCCGCTGACCGTCCCCAGCCGCCCGCTCGCGGTGTCGACGAACTTGATTCGCCCGCCGCGCTCGGTGACGAACAGCACGCCGGTTCCGGGTGCGAAGGCCAGCGCCCACGGCTCTTCGAACGTGCCGTGGTCTTCGATGGAAAAACCGGCGGCGGCGGCTTTTCCACCGTTTGGCTGCGCGGGCGAGGCGTTGCAGCTTGTCAGCGGCGCGGCGGCGAGGGCAAAGGCGATGGCCGGGATGAGCGTCTTCATGCGTCTGGACCATGCCGTGGAAGCGACTGCGGCGCCAGCGCCATGTCGCGAGCGGCTGGTGGTCGGCGTCGACGAGGCGGGGCGCGGGCCGCTGGCCGGGCCGGTGGTCGCCGCCGCGGTGGTGCTGTGCAAGCCGCGTCCTGTCGGCCTCGACGATTCGAAGAAGCTGGCGCGCGAGGTCCGCGCGGTGCTCGACGAGCGCATCCGCCGCCGCTGCGCGTTCGGCGTCGGCGTGGTCGAGGTCGAGGAGATCGAGCGGCTCAACATCTTCGGCGCGACGATGCTGGCGATGACGCTGGCGGTCGCCGCGCTGTGCCGGCGGCTCGACCGCGAGCCCGACGAGATCCTGGTCGACGGCAACCTCACGCCCAAGGGCCGCCGCGAGGAGTGGCGCTGGGCGGCGCGCCCGATCGTCGGCGGCGACGGAAGCGAGCCGTGCATCTCGGCCGCTTCGGTCGTCGCCAAGGAGCACCGCGACCGGATCATGCGCGAGCACGCCCGCGCCCACCCGCAATACGGGTGGGAGACCAACGTCGGCTACGGCACGCCCTTCCACCTGGCTGCGCTCAGGGAGCACGGGCCGACCCCACTGCATCGCCGCTTGTTCGCGCCGGTCGCGCAGCTCGAGCTGTTCGGCGGCGAAATCTCCCGGGCAGAGTCTTTCGCGCCACACCACGAGATGTTGAGTCCCGCGCCGGTCGCCGACCTCAACATCGTGTAGCGGACTCGTTCCGTTCCGCCGCGGTTACGCGGCGTTAACCATAGCCTTCCATGTTCGTCCGAGCGCGGACCCGCTTGACGCGGACTCCGCGCGGACTCACCCTCGAACGCGAAGGGGGCTTCGGACGGGATGGCGACGGTTATCGAACCGGGCGCGCTTGCGCGCCCCGCGGCGGCGGTAAAGGGGGCTTCGCCGCTGCCGCTTGGGCGGATCCTCGAAGGCGATTGCGTCGAGGCGATGGGGGGGCTGCCTGCAGCCAGCATCGACTGCGTCTTCGCGGATCCGCCCTACACGAACGGCGCGTTGTGGGTGATCGGCAGCTACCACAACATCTTCCGCGTCGGGGCGATCCTGCAAGACCTGGGCTTCTGGATTCTCAACGACATCATCTGGCGCAAGGCCAATCCGATGCCCAACTTCAAGGGCACTCGCTTCACCAACGCGCACGAGACGCTGATCTGGGCGGCGACCGGCGAGAAGGCGCGCTACACCTTCAACTACCGCGCGATGAAGACGCTCAACGACGAGCTGCAGATGCGCTCGGACTGGGTTCTGCCGATTTGCGGCGGGCCGGAGCGGCTGCGCACCAATGGGGTCAAGGCGCACCCGACGCAGAAGCCCGAAGCGCTCCTTTACCGGGTGATGCTGGCGACCACCCGCCGCGGCGATGTCGTGCTCGACCCGTTCTTCGGCACCGGAACGACCGGCGCGGTGGCGCGGCGGCTGGGGCGCGAGTGGATCGGGATCGAGCGCGAGCCGGCCTACATCGACGTCGCCCGCGAGCGGATCGCCGCCGCGCTGCCGCTCGACGAGAGCGCGCTGACCACGATGCACAGCGCCAGGTCGGCGCCGCGGGTGGCGTTCGGGCAACTGGTCGAAAGCGGCTGGCTGACGCCGGGGACCGAACTGTTCGACCGGAGGCGCCGCTTCGTCGCAACCGTCCGCGCCGACGGCTCGCTCGCCAGCGGCAAGGCGACCGGCTCGATCCACGGCCTCGGCGCGCAGCTACAGGGCGCGCCATCGTGCAACGGCTGGACCTTCTGGCATTGCGAGCACGAAGGCGAGATCAAGCCGATCGATGCGCTGAGGCAGCTATACTTGCTGGCGATCGAGGATTGATCCGGTCGGTTTTCACTAACCCTTCGTCACCCTGAACTTGTTTCAGGGTCCATCTTCGATCCTGGTGTAGCGCCAAGCGCGGCGATGGATGCTGAAACAAGTTCAGCATGACGAGTTCGGTTGTTAGGTCAGGGCATGACCCGCCGACTCTACCTCCGACCGATCGCATTCGCCGACTCGCCGCAGTCCGAGGAGGGAGATGCCATCCGTCTCGCCGGCGGCATGGTCTATGCCTCGCGCTTTGCTTTGATCGTGCGAGAGAACGGCAGCGTCGTCTCGCGCGAGCGCGTCGCCGCCGGCGAGATCGCTGCCGCGCTCGCTCGGCTCCCCGACGATCTCGCCGCGCAAGCCCGAGAGCAGTGGGGCAACCTTCGCTCAGTGCACCCGTCGCTGCAATGCGGTCCACGGACGATCCGGCTCGACCAGCCGCAGGTCATGGGCATCCTCAACCTCACCCCCGACAGCTTCTCCGACGGCGGCCAGTTCCTCGACAAGCCCGAAGCCGCCAACGCGCACGCGGCCGCCATGCTCGAAGCGGGCGCCGCGATCGTCGACGTGGGCGGCGAAAGCACCCGGCCGGGAGCGGCGGCGGTGTGGGAGGGCGACGAACTGAAGCGCGTCGTCCCGGCGATCGAGCGGCTGGCGGCGAGCGGCGCGGCGATCAGCATCGACAGCCGCCGCGCGAGCGTGATCGAAGCCGCGCTGGCCGCGGGCGCGCACCTCGTCAACGACGTCTCGGCGCTGCGCCACGATCCGCGCTCGGCCGAGCTGGTCGCCCGCTCCGGCGTTCCGGTGGTGCTGATGCACGCGCCCGGCGACGCCGACGATCTCCACGCCGACGGGCGCTATGCCGACGTCGTGCTCGACGTGTTCGACTGGCTCGCCGAGCGCCGCGACGCCGCGATCGCCGCCGGGATCGCGCGCGACAGGATCATCCTCGATCCCGGCATCGGCTTCGGCAAGTCGCTCGCCGACAACCTCGCCCTCTTGAACGCGCTGCCGCTGTTCCACGCGCTCGGCCAGCCGCTGCTGCTCGGCGCCAGCCGCAAGCGGATGATCGGCGCGCTCAGCCGCGAAGCGCCCGCGCACCAGCGCCTCGGCGGCTCGCTGCTGATCGCGGCCAAAGCGATGGACGCCGGGGTGCAAATGCTGCGGGTCCACGACG
The DNA here is from genome assembly GCA_020200285.1 of Novosphingobium sp. Taxonomy (GTDB): domain Bacteria; phylum Pseudomonadota; class Alphaproteobacteria; order Sphingomonadales; family Sphingomonadaceae; genus Novosphingobium. The sequence continues at coordinate 17,021 of JAIVIY010000012.1, forward strand.
TCGCCGAGACCGTCCAGGCGCGCGACGTCTGGCGCGGGCTGAGGGACGCGGCGCTGACCGATTTCAGCCAGATGCCTGACTGAGCCGCGTTGTCGTGCGGTCTCGATGTGCTAAGTTGAGCTCGTGACTGCTCCATTGGCCCTTACCAAGCAGCGTCCTGCGCGATTAACTGTCGCGGACTTCCTCACGCTGGACCGCGCCGGGGCGTTCCGCGACTATTCTAAATCGGAGCTCATCGATGGCACGATCTACGTCGTGAACTCCCAGTTCAGCAGGCACATGAAGGCTAAGACGAGGATGCTTCGGCGGTTGGCAGATGTGTGCGACGCCTTGCCGGGCGGCTTCGAAGCTTGGGCCGAAGGCTCCGTCGAACTGTCGCTCCACTCGATGCCTGAGCCCGACATTCTGATTACCCGTCGCACGCCTGACGAGGGGCCGATCTTGGCAGACATGCTCGCGCTGGCGATTGAGGTCGCAGACACCACCCGTTCGTTCGATCTCGGTAAGAAAGCGAAAATGTACGCCGCAAATGGATTGCCGGAATATTGGGTCGTCGACCTGGCCAAACGGCTTGTGCATCGTCATACTGCGCCCACGGCCGCCGGCTACGCGAGTGTGGAGCCATTGGAGCTGGGGACGCGCGTGGCGGCGCTGACGATTCCCGGCCTGTCGGTGGATACCGCCAGCCTCGACTAAGCCGCGCTCTCGATCCCCAGGTCGTTGAGCTTGCGATAGAGCGTCGAGCGCCCGATCCCCAGCCGCCGCGCGACTTCGGTCATCCGCCCGCGGTAGTGGCCGATCGCGAGGCGGATCACGTCGGCCTCGATTTCCTCGAGCGGGCGCAGCGAGGAAGTGGCGGGCGAGCGCGGGGATGTCGCCGCCGCGCTCGCGCAACGGCGGCACCGCGACCTTGGCCCCGGCCAGCGCCAGCGCCAGGTCGGCGCGGAACTGCGAGCGCGCGACCAGCTCGGTCAGCGGGGCGTTGCTCGCCGCGAACAGGCGGACGTCGATCCGGAAGCTGTGCTTGGCCCCGATCGGCTGGACGTGGCCGGCGGCGAGGAACTGCGCCAGCCGCTCCTGGATCGCGGCGGGCAACCGGTCGATCTCGTCGAGCACCAGGGTGCCGCCGTCGGCGTGCTGGAGCGCGCCGATATGGCGGTCGAACGCACCCGGAAACGCGCCCTTCTCGTGCCCGAACAGCACCGATTCGATCTGGTTGGCGGCGAGCCCGGCGATATTGACGAAGCGCAAGGGCGCCTTGGCGCGCGGGCTGGCGGCATGCATTGCCCGAACCAGCATCTCCTTGCCGCTGCCGGTTTCGCCCTCGATGAGGACCGGGGTGTGAGCGCGCGCGGCCTTGGCGGCGACCGCCAGCGCGGCGCGGAAGTTGGGCGCCGCGCCGATCATCGCGTCGAAATCGAGCACCGCCGGCATCTTCTCGGTCAGCGGCGCGAGCTCTTCGCGCGGGGCCTCGCGGGTGGTGGCGGCGCGCAAGGCTTGCAGCAGACGATCGGGCGCGACCGGCTTGATCAGGTAATCGGTGGCGCCGGCGCGCATCGCCTCAACCGCGAGCAGCGGCGAGGCGCTGGTGGTCAGCATCAGGATCGGCAGCGCCGGGCGGCGGCTCTTCAATTCGGCGATCAGCGCGCAGGCGTCGTCGCCGGGGACCCACTGGTCGAGCACGATCGCCGAGAGCTGCATCCCCTGGCGGGTGCCGAGCATGGCGATGGCGATCTCGGAATCGCGGGCGATGACCGTGCGCCAGCCCTCGCGCGCCGCCAGCGCCGCGATCAGGCGGCACTGCGCGGGCTCGTCGTCGATCAGCATCAGCAGGCGCGGATCGGCCTCGGCCACTGGAACTCCCGTCCTCGTCGTAGGAACCGGAAGTAGGCGATTTGAGTAAAGACCCGATTAAGCCTCGCCAGACGGTTGCCGCGCGCTGCCCGCCGCGATAGACGGGCGCGCAACCGCAAACTGGCGCATGGGGTAACGCGATGGCATCGGGCAACGACATGAAGGCGCACGCCAGCACCTACGACGCGTTCATCGGCCTGCTCAAATGGTCGGTGCCGGTGATCGGCATCGTCACCCTGGTCGTCGTCCTGATCATCGCCTCCTGACGCATCGGCGCGGGGCGGGGGATGAAGATCGCGGTCCTCAAGGAACGCGCCGAGGGCGAGACGCGCGTCGCCGCGACGCCCGAGACGGTCAAGAAATTCATCGCCCTCGGCGCCGAGGTGGCGGTCGAGGCCGGGGCCGGGGCGGGGGCCTCGATCCCCGACGCCGAGTTCGCCGCTGCGGGCGCGAGCGTCGGCGACGCCGCCGCCACGGTGAAGGGGGCCGACATCGTGCTCGGGGTGCAGGGTCCCGAACCGGGATCGCTTGCGGGGGCCAGCCACGGTGCATGGATCGTCGCCGGACTCGATCCCTTCGCCCAGCGCCAACGGATCGATGACTACGCCAAGGCCGGGTACGAGGCCCTGGCGATGGAGCTGATGCCGCGGATCACCCGCGCGCAATCGATGGACATCCTCTCGTCGCAGTCGAACCTCGCCGGCTACAAGGCGGTGATCGCCGCCGCCGACGCCTATGGCCGGGCGTTCCCCATGATGATGACCGCCGCCGGCACGATCAGCGCGGCCAAGGTGTTCGTGATGGGGGTCGGCGTCGCCGGCTTGCAGGCGATCGCCACCGCGCGGCGGCTGGGCGCGCAAGTCTCGGCCACCGACGTCCGCTCGGCGACCCGCGAGCAGATCGTCAGCCTCGGCGCCAAACCGATCTTCGTCGAAAGCGTCGCCGGGATCGAGGGCGAGGGCGCGGGCGGCTATGCCACCGAGATGTCGGAGGAATACCAGAAGGCCCAAGCCGAGCTGGTTTCCGCCCACATCGCCAAGCAGGACATCGTCATCACAACGGCGTTGATCCCGGGGCGCGCGGCGCCGCGGCTGATCAGCGACGCGCAGATCGCGACGATGAAGCCCGGCAGCGTGATCTTCGATCTCGCGGTCGCCCAGGGCGGCAACGTCGAGGGCTCGGTCGCCGACCGGGAAACGGTCAGGCACGGGGTCAAGCTCATCGGCTTCTCCAACACCCCGACCCACCTCGCCGCCGACACCTCGGCGCTGTTCGCGCGCAACTTGTACAACTTTCTCTCGGCGTTCTGGGACAAGGACGCCGGTCGCCCGGTGCTCGACGAGGAGATCGGCGACGCGATCCGCCTGACCCGGGGCGGCAAGGTGGTCCACGAGCGGCTGCTCGGCTGATCTCATCAGCCCGTTTGCGGTCGCGCCGCAACATTGTAAGCCATCGCGTCCCAGGCCGTCGGAGGTCCGATTCGGCCGGGCAGGTATGGGAGAAAGAGGCATGAAAGCGATTGTTACCCTGATGGCGGCCACGGCGATGATCGGCCTTTCGGCCTGCGACCGCGAGGACCGCGCGCCGGCCGAGGATGACGTCGCGGCGGTCGATGCCGCGGAGACCCCGGCGGCGACCGCGGCGGCGGGCAACAGCATGGTCGGCGGCGCCGAGATGTTCGCCGACAAGCCGATCGCCACCAACGCCGCGGCCGCGCCGAACCTCACCACGCTGGTCACCGCGGTGACCCAGGCCGGGCTGGGCGAGACGCTCGCGGGCCCCGGTCCGTTCACCGTTTTCGCGCCGACCAACGACGCCTTCGGCAAGGTCGACAAGGCCACGCTCGACGGGCTGATGGCGCCCGCCGGCAAGGACAACCTGACCAAGGTGCTGACCTACCACGTCGTGCCCGGCAAGATGACCGCGGCCGACCTCGCCGCCAAGATCAAGGCGGGCAACGGCACCGCCAAGCTCAAGACCGTCGCCGGCGAGGAGCTGACGCTGACCATGGATGGCGACAAGGTCAAGGTCGCGGGCATGGGCGGCAGCACCGCGTGGGTCAGCCAGGCCGACGTGATGCAGTCGAACGGCGTGGTCCACGTCGTCGACGGGGTGCTGACCCCGACGCTCTGAGCGGCATTCGATGACCGGCGAGGGCGTCGCGAGCGGATCGCGGCGCCCTTTCCTTTTGCCCACTCGACACCGCCGCGGGGGCTTGCGATAGCGCACGTTCGAGACGCGCATCGCAAGAAGGGGGGCCGCGTGGACTTCATCTCGATCCTGTCGATCTTCGTGCTGGCGTGCTTCGTCGGCTACTACGTGGTGTGGTCGGTGACCCCGGCGCTGCACACTCCGCTGATGGCGGTGACCAACGCGATCTCGAGCGTGATCATCGTCGGCGCGCTGGTCGCGGCCGCGGCCAAGGGTTCGTTCGAGGCGACGTGGCTCGGGCTGATCGGGGTGGTGCTGGCCAGCGTCAACATCTTCGGCGGGTTCGCGGTGACCGCGCGAATGCTGGCGATGTACAAGAAGAAGGAGCGCTGAGCGATGATCCTCGGCGCCCCGCCGCTCAACCCGCCCGCGCCGCTGCCGGTGGCCGAGCACGTCGCGGCGCTGCCGCCGTGGGTGTTGCTGGCTTACCTCGCCGCGGGGGTGCTGTTCATCCTCGCGCTGCGCGGGCTGAGCTCGCCGGCGACCTCGCAGCGCGGCAACCGCTACGGGATGATCGGGATGGGGATCGCGGTCGTCACCACGCTGGCGACGCAGGCCCCGATCCCGCCGGGCGCGCTGCTGCCGCAGCCGACGCCGGACGACTTGCGCATCCTGTTCCAGATCCTCGCGGCGATCGCGCTCGGCGCGGTGATCGGGATCGTCACCGCGCGGCGCATCGCGATGACCGCGATGCCGCAGCTGGTCGCGGCGTTCCACAGCCTTGTCGGTCTCGCCGCGGTGCTGGTCGGGTGGGCCGCCTACCTCAACCCCGAGGCGTTCGGGATCGTCGTCCCCGCGCTCACCACCGTCGACGGCGACCTCGTCTCGACCCGGCTTGCCCGGATCAACCCGGTCAGCCGGCTGGAAATGGGCCTGGGCATCGCCATCGGCGCGATTACTTTCTCAGGCAGCGTGATCGCGTTCCTCAAGCTCGCCGGCAAGATGAGCGGCGCGCCGATCCTGCTGCCGCTGCGCCACGTCATCAACCTGGGCACATTGCTGGCGATCCTCGGCCTCACCGCTTACTTCATGACCGACCAGGACTTGTGGGTCATCGCCACGCTCACCGCGCTGGCGTTCCTGATTGGGTTCCTGCTGATCATCCCGATCGGCGGCGCGGACATGCCGGTGGTGGTCTCGATGCTCAACAGCTACTCGGGCTGGGCGGCGGCGGCGATGGGCTTCACGCTCCACAACACCGCGATGATCGTCACCGGTGCGCTGGTCGGCAGCTCGGGCGCGATCCTTTCCTACATCATGTGCCGGGCGATGAACCGCAGCTTCATCTCGGTGATCGCCGGCGGGTTCGGGGCGGAAGCGGGGGCGATAACCGACGCTAGCAAGACCGACCGGCCGTGGAAGCGCGGCTCGGCCGAGGACGCGGCGTTCCTCTTGAAGCAGGCCGAAAACGTCATCGTCATCCCCGGCTACGGCATGGCGGTGGCGCAGGCGCAGCACATCCTGCGCGAGATGGGCGACTTCCTCAAGAACGAGGGGGTCAACGTCAAATACGCGATCCATCCGGTCGCCGGGCGAATGCCGGGGCACATGAACGTGCTGCTGGCAGAGGCCGCGGTCCCTTACGACGAGGTGTTCGAGCTCGAGGACATCAACTCGGAGTTCGCCCAGGCCGACGTCGCTTTCATCATCGGCGCCAACGACGTGGTCAATCCGGCCGCCAAGACCGACAAGGCCAGCCCGATCTACGGGATGCCGGTGTTCGACGTCGACAAGGCCAAGACGGTGATGTTCATCAAGCGCAGCATGGGCGGTGTGGGCTATGCGGGCGTCGACAACGACGTGTTCTACATGGACCAGACGATGATGCTGCTCGGCGACGCCAAGAAGATGGTCGAGGAAATCGTCAAGGCGCTCCAGCACTGAGGCAGTTGATCCCGCGGCGTTTCGCCAGATGAGGACCGAGACCGCCGGCAACCGCGGCGACTGGTAGAAGCCGGCGATCCCGGCGATCCCGGTGCTCCGGGGAGACGCGCTAAGGTTGCGTCGTGCTGTCCAGCGAGCGCAGGAAGGCGATAACTTCGGCGCGGCGCGCCTTGTAGCGGATCGCGAAGGGATGCGGCGCGCGCGACCCGCGGCTGCCGTCGAGCAGGCGTTCGAGGCTGCTCACGCTGTCGTCGTGGAGGAATACCGGCTTGCGCGCCAAGTCGAGCAGCAGCGGCATCGCATTGCCCCGCTTCTCGCCGCGGATCGAGGCGTTCACTACCGCGTGCTTGTCGTCGAAGAAACTCGGCACGGTGTTCAGGATCGGATTGAGCGGCGGCATCCGTGGGGCGAGCAGCATCGGATTGTCGCCGGGGAAGATTCGGGCCATCGCATGGATGGTGGTCGGTACCGGGCGCGCCGAGCTGGTGTTGTGGCAAGCGGTGCAGCCCGAGGCGACGAACGCCGCGCGCCCCGCCGCGACTCGCCGGTCGCCGCGTCCCACGCCTTGCGGCGAGGGCAGCGCGAACAGGTAGGCGTTGAGGTTGAGCAGCCTGGTGTTGTCGACGCGGAAGCCGATCGGACTGGCGAGCTCGCCGGGCTTAAGTCCGCCGCGCGCCCGCGCCGCAACGAACGGATAGCCGGTCACGCCGGTCTCGCGGAGGATCTTGACGTAGTCGTCGATCATCTCGTCGCCCGCCGCACCCGCGAGCTTGTGGACGAACTCGCGCCCGCCCGGCGTGGTCAGCATCGTCTGGTCGAACAGCGTGGTGAACACGAGGTTGGCGAAGTCGTCCTGCTTGGTGATCGTGCCCTCGCTGCCGTAGGGCGCGGCGAGGTCCTGCTCGAACAACGGCGAGTTGTGCATCGGGTTGCCGTTGCCGTCGAAGGTGTCGTCGAACATCCCGATGGGATAGAACCTCGGGTTGCTGAAATAGGCGTCGAACTCGGCTTCGGTCGAGTTCTCGGTCAGCCCGCGCGGGGCGCGGCCGAGCGTCTTGCCTTTGTTCGCCGTGAGCGAGGTCTGCGCGATGGTGTACAGCGCGCGAGTGTTGGCGGCCGTGGCGAAGATCTTGCCGAGGTTGAGCGAATGGTTGGCGAGGCCATCCTGACGGCTGCCGATGCGCCCGCCTTCGGGGACCATGAGCACAGAGCCGTCGACCATCGTGTGGCACAGCGCGCAAGTCGCCCCGACCTTGCCGTTCTTCGGCGTCATCCCGACCACCGCGTTAGCCATGACGAGCTTCATCGTCACCGCGGGATCGTTGAGCAGCCTGGAGGTGCGCCCCGAAGGATCGGCCGCCAGTTCGGCTGCCAGCTGACGCTTGGTCGCGGCGTCGACCATGTCGGCATCGACCTGAAGCCCGAGCCTGAGCGCCTGGAGTGGGGTGACCCTGGCCGCGGCCATCCCGGCGGGCAGCCGCACCGCATCGGTCCAGAAGCCTTCATTGCCGAATGTCTCGAAGCGGAAAACCTCGCGCCCTGCGGCGGCGTTCCCCATTTGCTGCGGCAGCGCCATTCCCTGGTCGGCCGGGCCTTCCGCCGTCGCAGTCTGCGGCGTGGTGCGCGACATACGTTGTTGCCCGATCGCGGCGACCGCGGCGCACACCGCGACGCCTGCCAAGAGAACCGATAACGCGCGCGTGCCGACCATGACGATTCCCTTTTTGATGTTCGGTATGACTAGGATTCCTCCCACAAGCCTAACATGGCGGAATCGTCCGCGTTCCCGCAAAAAGCTCTCGGTCCTGCGCGCCGGCGTCACGACGCCGCACGATTGCCCTTGGGCGAGCATGATTCCATACGTCTTTGGGCCGCATTGCGCTTAGGACGCCGCCAAGTCCCGTTCCGGGCCCAGCACGGCCGATGCCGTCGGTCGACGGCTCGGATCGGGGCGGAACGAACGGCTCGGCAACGGTTTTGAGGATCGGTGACCGGGGTTAAGGATCGGGCGACAGGACTGGGCATGACCGAGGGTGGCATGGGAGAAGCGACGCGACCGATGCCGCCGGCGCTATGGGCGCAAACGCTTTCGGGCACGCCCGTGCTGGATCGCAAAATCGGAGGAGTGGCGCCCGCCTCGGTCCGCCGCTGGTTCAATGTCGAGCCGGATATCGATCAGCCCGCTCTCGATCACCATTATCTCTCGGTCCACCTCGGCGGCGCCAAGCGGCTGTGCCGGCGCGGCGAGGGCGCCGTGGCGACGCGCGACATCGTCTTGGGTGCGCACAGCATCGTTCCCGCGGGCGCTGCGTTCCGCTGGGAGACGATCGGGCCTATCGATTTCGTTCATTTCTACTTTGCACCCAAGCTTGTCGACCATGTCGTCGCGAGCGCATTCGATCGCGATCCGGCGCACGTCTTCGTCCGGGAAGCGCTCGGCGACATGGATCCGATGATCCATACGTTGGCGATCAACTTGATCGACGAACTGTCCCACGAAGGGTGTCAGCAGGCCTATCTCGACGATATGCTGCACCTTCTCCTGTGCCGCTCCCTGCGGCTTCACTCAAATGTCCGCAACGACACGGCGCGCGCGCGTCATGCGCTCGCGCCGCACCGCCTCAAGCGCGCGCTCGACTTCATCGAGGCGCACCTGGCCATGCCGATAGGCGTCTCGGAGATCGCGCAAGCCAGCGGCATGAGCCGGTTCCATTTCAGCCGCATGTTCCAGCAGTCCACCGGACGACCGCCTTACGCGCACCTGCTCCACCGCCGGATCGTCCTGGCCAAGGCGTTGCTGTTGCGCAGCGACGCCTCACTTACCGCAATCGCCGCGCAATGCGGCTTTTCCAACGCCAGCCAGTTCTCGCGGATGTTCAAGCGCGAAACCGGCGCAACGCCGACGGCGTTCCGCAATCGTCGTTAGGCAATCCGCGCGAATGCGCCCGGCTGTCAGGCGCGCGTCCAAACTACAGTGCGGCAAATGATCGCGACGCAGCCGCGGACATTGAGCCGCATGCCGTCGAGCTTGACCCGGGCCTTGAAGTTGCGGCCTTCCTCGCGGTGTAGCCGCGCCCGCTCCATGCATTGCCGTCCGGCATCAGACCGGTGAACACCGCCGAGCCCACGACCTTGCGTCCGCGCAAGCTGCGGTTCGGGTTCTTCGCGTCGCGCGAGCCGCCAGGCGGCTCCGGGACGAGAAGCTGGGTAATCCAGCCGTACAGCGCCGACTTGCCCGGCGTGCACGGAGCGATGGTCACGATCGCGTTTCCGTCTTCGGTCCGCCAGCGTCCGGCGATGTCCGCTGAGCCTTGCGCCGCGGCGGCTTGAGCGATGGAAAGGGTGATTGCCGAAAGCAGGATGTAGCGCACCGTCATCGCTCGACCGGTCCTCGTTCGTCTTGCATTTCTTCGTCCCGCGGCCACTATGGCAGAAGGAGAGCCGCCATGAAATTCTTGCCCGTGTCCTTGCTCGCCATGCTGGCGGTGACAAGCGCCCACGCCAGGACGATCGAGGTCGCCGCCGGACCCGACGCGCAGGCGCGGCTGCAGGAGGCGCTGATCGTCGCCCAGCCGGGCGACGTGGTGGCGATCGGGCCGGGGCGCTTCGTGCTGACCGACGGGCTCTCGCTCGCCGTCGCCAACGTCGTCGTGCGCGGCGCGGGGATGGACGCGACGGTGCTCGACTTCACCGGCCAGCTCGGCGCGGGCGAGGGGCTGCTGGTCACCGGCGACGACGTCACCTTGCGCGATTTCGCGGTCGAGAACACCAAGGGCGACGCGATCAAGTCGAAGGGCGCGGACCGCATCGTCTATCACCGCGTCCGCGCCGAATGGACCGGCGGGCCCAAGGAAACCAACGGCGCCTACGGCATCTACCCGGTCGAAAGCACCGGGGTGCTGATCGACGGGGTCATCGCCAAGGGCGCCTCCGACGCGGGCATCTACGTCGGGCAGAGCAAGGACATCACCGTCCGCAACTCGATCGCCGACGGCAACGTCGCCGGGATCGAGATCGAGAACAGCCGCAACGCGATCGTCCGCGGCAACTTCGTCACCCGCAACACCGGCGGCATCCTGGTGTTCGACTTGCCCAACCTGCCGGTTATGGGCGGCGGCGACGTGCTGGTCGAGGACAACCTGGTGGTCGCCAACGACACCCCCAACTTCGCGCCGAAGGGCAACATCGTCGCCAGCGTGCGGCGCGGGACGGGGGTGATGGTGATGGCCAACGACGGCGTGACGCTGCGCGGCAACACGATCGACGGCAACCCGACCAGCGGGGTGATGGTCGTCACCTATCCGCGCCCGTTCGAGGACAAGACCTACAACCCCGCGCCGCGGCGGGTGGTGGTGGCCGAGAACCGGTTCGGCCGGAACGGCTACGACCCGCAGATCGACGGCGGCGCGGCGCTGGTCCAGGCCTTCGGCGGCGAGCTGCCGCCGGTGCTGTGGGACGGCCTCGGCGTGCCGGGCGAGACCTTGTCGGCCGCCGCAGGCACGCGTGCCTGGTCGCTCAACCTCCCGGCGCAAGCCGCTGATCCGGCGCTGGCCAAGCCCGCCCCGGTCACGCTGCCGCCGCCCGTCTCCCAGCCGCGTGAGGCGATCGCCACCGGCGCCCCGGCGAGCCTCGACACCCGCCTGGCGCGATGAAGCGGGAACAGGCCACGCCTCATCCAAGAATCCCGCTCGTGCTGAGCCTGTCGAAGCACCGCTCTTTTCTTCGAGCTTGGCGCCGAGCCCAAAGAAAAGGACAGTCCCCTTCGGCTGGCTGGCGAGGCCAGCCGCTCAGGACAGGCTTCGACAAGCTCAGGACGAGCGGGGTTAGGATTTGTGGGTTGGCCCTAGCCGCGCTGGCGCTGAGCGCTGCTCCCGTCGCGCCGGTCAGCGACGCCGCGGTCGCCGGCAGCGCCTTCCCCGCCACGCTCGCCGAGTTCGGCTTCTTCGCCGACGCCGCCGCGCAAAGGCCCGCGCCGGGGGTTGTGCCCTATCGCCTCAACACCCCGCTGTGGTCGGACGGCGCGGACAAGCTGCGCTTCCTCTACCTGCCGCCGGGCACGGCCGCGAAAGCCAACGGCGAGGGGCTGCTCGAGCTGCCGGTCGGAGCGGCGTTGATCAAGACCTTCGCGTTTCCCGAGAATGGCAAGCTGCGGCTGATCGAGACGCGGCTGCTGCTCCACCGCGCCGAGGGCTGGGTGGCGCTGCCCTACCGCTGGAACGCGGAGCAGACCGAGGCGCGGCTCGCGCTGGCCGGGGGTCGGCTGCCGCTGACCACCCCGCAAGGCGAGAAAATCAGCTACGCGATCCCCAACAAGAACCAGTGCAAGGAATGCCATGGGATGGGCGACGCGGTGATCCCGATCGGGCCCAAGGCGCGCAACCTGGCGCCCGATTGGCTGGCGGCGCAGGCCAAGGCCGGACGGCTCGACCGCGCGCCGGTCGTGGCCCAGCGCCTGCCCCTCTGGGAAGACCGCGCCGGGGCCGCGGTCGAGCCGGTCGCGCGCGGCTATCTCGACGTCAATTGCGGGCACTGCCATTATTCCCAAGGCTCGGCCTCGAACAGCGGGCTCGACTTGCGCTGGGAGCAGGCCGACCCGGCCAGGCTCGGGATCCTGAAGCGCCCGGTGGCGGCGGGGCGCGGCGCCGGGCCGCACGAGTTCTCGATCGTGCCGGGCGAGCCCGACCGGTCGATCCTGACTTATCGCATGGCCTCGACCGAAGGCGGGGTGGCGATGCCCGAGCTGGGCAAGGCCACCGTCGACCGCGACGGCTTGGCTGCGGTGCGCGCCTGGATCGCCGGGATGAAGCGCTGATCCGTCGCTGGACGCATCCGCGGGGCTCGCCTAAGCGGTCCCCGGCGCGCAAGGGAGCGGATGGTGCGAAAACTCGGGCTGATCGGGGGGATGAGCTGGGTCTCGACCCGCACTTACTACGAGCACCTCAACCGCATCGTCCAGCAGCGCCGCGGCGGGTCGGCGAGCGCGCCGCTGCTGATCGAGAGCCTCGATTTCTACACGCTCGCGCGGCTTTCGACCGACGAAGAGTGGGATCGCGCGGCCAAAGTGCTCGCGAAATCCGCGCGGCGGCTCGAGCGCCGACGGCGCCCGCATCCACGCCGAGGCCGCGGCCGACTGGATTTTGGGAGAGGGATGACCCGCGCGCCTTACGCCGCCGATCCCGGGCGGAGCCGCGGCCGCGAATTCCCGCTCGACTTGGCCGCCACCCGCGGGCCCCGTAGCGCGTTCCAGCGCGACCGCGACCGCATCGTCCACTCGATCGCCTTCCGCCGGCTGCGCCACAAGACCCAGGTGTTCGTCGCCCCCGACGGCGACCACTACCGCGTCCGCCTGACCCACAGCCTCGAGGTCGCGCAGATCGGGCGGGTGGCCGCCCGGGCGCTGGGGCTCGACGAGGACCTGACCGAAGCGCTGTGCCTCGCCCACGACATCGGCCACCCGCCGTTCGGTCACGCCGGCGAGGAAGCGCTGAACGCCGCGCTCGCGGGCCACGGCGGGTTCGATCACAACGCTCACACGCTGCGCACCCTGATGCGGCTCGAGAGCCCGTATTGCGAGCACGACGGGCTCAACCTGAGCTGGGAGCTGCTCGAGGGGCTGGCCAAGCAC
>JAIVIY010000099.1 GCA_020200285.1 Novosphingobium sp.
GACCTTCACCCCCTCGGCGCCCTCGGCCACGTCGATCGACGCGATCGTCCCCTCGTCGACCGCCTCGAACTCCATCGTCGCCTTGTCGGTCTCGATCTCGGCCATGATGTCGCCCGACTTCACTTCGTCGCCGACCTTGACCAGCCACTTGGCCAGCGTCCCTTCCTCCATCGTCGGCGAAAGCGCGGGCATCTTGATGGCGATGGTCATGCGGAAGGGTCCCCAGCCTGGCCGCGAACGGCCGCGCTCATTTCGCCGCGCGCGCGGGAGGGGTCAAGCGCAGATCGCTTGCGCCGAGGCGGGGGCGACAGGTAAACGCAAGTCGAAGGGGTCGCTCATGCCGCAACGCGTCTACCTCGTGATCATGGACGAGACCGACGAAGCGCGGCTCGCCTTGCGCTTCGCCGCGCGCCGCGCCGCGCGGACCGGCGGCGTCGTCCACATCGTCGCGATCGTTCCGCAGCAGACCTTCAGCGCCTTCGCCGCGGTCCAGGCGACGATCGAGGCCGAAGCGCGCGACCGCGCCGAAGTGCTCGTCACCGCCGCCGCCGGCAGCCTGATCAGCGAGGGCGCGGAGCCGCCGGTGGTCTCGGTGCGCGAAGGCGATGCGGTCAAGGTCGTGCGCGACTACCTCGGCGAGCATCCCGAGGTTTCGGCGCTGGTCCTCGGCGCGGCCGCCGACGGCAACCCCGGCCCGCTGGTCAGCCACTTCGCGGTCGCGCACCCCGGGCAGCTGCCCTGCCCGCTGATGATCGTGCCCGGCTCGATCAGCGACGAGGATGTGGATCGGTTGAGCTGACCAGATCCTCCCCATCGACTCGCGATGGGGAGGTGGCAATCGGCGCTCAAGCCGATTGACGGAGGGGTGCCGCCGCGCCAGCGGCGGCTTGCGCAGCCGCCCCTCCACCACCAGCCTCCGGCTGGCGGTCCCCCTCCCCATCGCAAGTCGATGGGGAGGATTTAGCGCCGCCGCCCCTGGTGGCGGATATTCCCCGGCCGGCCGCGCCTGCCTTGGGCGAACTTGCCTTTGTCGGTCCCCATCGGCCGCCGCCCGCGCGGCTCGATCCGCGGGCCGGTGGCATCGACCGGCTCGAACTTGAGCGCGCCGGTCAGCGGGTTGGCCTCGGCCAGCCGCATCGGCAGGATCCGCCCGATGGTGAAGCGCTCGCCGCTGTCCTCGCCTTCGAGTGCGTGGGCCTTCTCGTCGTAGGCGAAGCGCTCGGCGCCGAGCGTCGAGACCGGCACCAGCCCGTCGCCGCCGAACCCGGCGATGGTCACGAACAACCCGAACTTCTGCACGCCGGTGACCCGCGTCTCGAATTCCTCGCCGACGCGCGCGGCGAGCCAGGCGGCGACGTAGCGGTCGATGGTGTCGCGCTCGGCCGCGCTCGGCTTCCATCGCCCGCCGCTCGGTCACGCTGATCGCTTCGGAGACACGGCTGAGGTCGGCGCGGTCGGTTTCGGACAACCCGCTCCTTGCGGGGATCGCGCGGTCCTTCGGCGCCGGCTGCTCGAGCTCGTAGGCGTCGACCAGCGCGCGATGGACCAAAAGGTCGGAATAGCGCCGGATCGGCGAGGTGAAGTGCGCGTAACTGCCCAGTGACAGCCCGAAATGGCCCTGGTTGCGCGGACCGTAATAGGCCTGGGTCTGGCTGCGCAGCACCGCCTCCATCACCAGCGCCTTCTCGCCCTCGTCGGACACGTCCTTGAGCATCCGGTTGAACAGCGACGGGGTGATCACCTGGCCCAATGCGAACTTGCGCCCGAACGTGGCGAGGTAGTCGCGCAAGGCGATCAGCTTCTCGCGGTTGGGCGGCTCGTGGACGCGATAGACCACCGGCGCGACCTTGCTTTCGAGCGCCTTGGCCGCGGCGACGTTGGCGGCGATCATGAAATCCTCGACCACGCGGTGCGCGTCGAGCCGCTCGCGCACCGCGACGCTGGCGATCCGGCCGGCCTCGTCGAGCACCACGCGCCGCTCGGGCAGCTCGAGCTCGAGCGGGTCGCGCGCGTGGCGCGCCTTTTCCAGCGCGCGCCAGCAGGCCCACAGGTTGCGCAGCTGCGGCTCCTCGCCGGCGGCCTCGATGCGGGCCTGCGCGTCTTCGTAGGCGACAACCTCGGCGATGCGGACCAGCGCGCGGGCGAAGCGCCATTCGCTGACGCGGCCGTGCGCGTCGATCCGCAAGTGGCAGGCCATCGCCGCGCGGTCCTCGCCGGCGCGAAGTGAGCAGACGTCGGCGCTGAGCACCTCGGGCAGCATCGGCACGACCCTGTCGGGGAAATAGACCGAGTTGCCGCGCTTGCGCGCCTCGCGGTCGAGCGCTCCGCCCCCAGAACCGCCAGAAGGCCGGACGTAGAAGCTGACGTCGGCGATCGCGACCACCGCGCGGAAGCCCCCTGCGCCGTCGGGCTCGGCCCAGATCGCGTCGTCGTGGTCGCGCGCGTCGCTCGGGTCGATCGCGACGATCGGGACGTGGCGCAAGTCCTCGCGGTGCTCGGCTGAAAGCGCGAGCTTGGCGGCGATATGCGCCTCGCTCAGCGTCTGCTCGCCGAAGACGTGCGGAATGCCGTGCTTGTGAATCGCGATCAGGCTGAAGGCGCGCGGGGCGAGCGGGTCGCCGAGCACTTCGACGACCTTGACCCCGGAACGCGGCGAGCGTCCCGCCGGCTCGGCCAGCACCAGTTGCCCCGCGTCCGCGCCGCCGACGTCGGCGATCGGCGATGAGCTCCGCACGCGCTTGTCGACCGGCGCGAGCCAGCCCTTCCCCGCCTTGTCGATCTCGACCACCCCGAGCAGCGCGCCTTCGCTCGCGGGCAGCTTCTTCATCGAATGCGCGACCCAGCCCTTGCCGGCTTCCTCGGTGCGCGCGAGGATGCGGTCGCCCTTGCGCAGCGCCGCGTGGCCCTTGCGGTCGCGCACCCGCAATCGCGGCGGCGGCGTGGCGTCGTCGGGCTGCCAGGCGTCGGGGATCGCGATCGCCTCGCCGTCCTCGATCTCGACCACGCGCAGCACGGTGACCTTGGGCACCCCGCCCATGCGGTGGAACGCGCGCTTCTCGCCGTCGATCAGGCCCTCGTCGGCCATGTCGCGCAACAGCGCCTTGAGCGCCACGCGCTCCTGCCCCTTGAGCCCGAAGGCGCGGGCGAGCTCGCGCTTGCCGGCGGGGTCGGGGGACGACTTGATGAAGTCGAGGACTTGTTGCCGCGAGGGCAACCCGGGCGCGGGGCGCTTGGCCATCCTCAGGGCTTGGGCAACGGCGCGAACGCCCCGCCCGGCACCGCCGAGGCGACCGGGCTGTCCGCTCCGCTCGCGGCCTTGGCGCTGACCCCGAAGATCCAGTCGTCCCCGCGCACGCCTTCGAGCCGCGCGCTGGTGGCGACGACGTCGGCGATCACCGGCGCATCCTCCCAGGCCGTCGCGTCGGTGCGGCGGCGCCAGACCGAATAGGTCGCGGCGCCTAGCACCGCGCTCCACTTGACGTCGGTGAAGGTCTGGACCGCGGCCTCGGCGGTCGGCGCGGGCGGCATCGGCGCCTGCGCGAGCCGACCGAGCGCGGCGACGTTGAGCCGCGTGACTTTGGTGAGGTAGGCGAAGTCCATCTCGTCGATCGTGTCGCCGTACTTGATCCCGTTCTCGGTGCGCAGATCCTGGTGCTGATGCTCGTAGTCCTCGACCGCGACGGTGAAGCGGATCGCCGGGTAGCCCGCCTCGTTGAACGGCAGGTGGTCGCCGCCGCGGCCCATGCGGTCGGCGCGCCAGATCTGGCGCACCTCGAGCCCGTTCGGCACGCTCGCGTCGAGCCCGGCGACGTAGCGCGAGAGGTTGCGGCTCGGGCTGTCGTTCTCGCCGCCGAAGCGCCGGGCGGCGGCGCGCAGCTTGTCGTCGGCGTCGGCGCGCGGGCCTTCGGAGAACACCCGGACGTGCGCGTCGTCGACCAGCCCGTCCGAGCCGCGCGAGCCGCCGACGATGTCGTTGTTGAGCACCGCCTTGACCGTCCAGCCCTGCTTCCTGGCGTAGTCGGCCATCAGCCGGCCCCCGAACAGCCCCTGCTCCTCGCCCGAGAGCGCGGCGTAGACGATCGTCGTCGGGAACTTGCGCTTCGACAGCACCCGCGCCGCCTCGAGCACCAGCGCGGTGCCGCTGGCGTCGTCGTTGGCGCCGGGCGCGTCCTTGGTGAAGTCGAGCGGGTCGGAAACGCGGCTGTCGATGTGGCCCTGGACGATCACCACCTCGTTGGGCCGCTCGGTACCGCGCTGGATCGCCACCGCGTTGACGATCCGCGTCGGCCGCGGGATGCGGTCGCCGGTCGTCATCGTCTCGGGCAGCACCACCTCGAGGCAATTGCCGCAGGCCTTCGAGGTCTTGCGGAACTCCGCCGCCGCCCAGCGCACCGCCGCGCCGATCCCGCGCTTCTTGTCGGTCTGCGAGGACAGCGTGTGGCGCGTGCCGAACGCGACCAGCCGTTCGACATCGGCGCGCAGCCTGGCTTCGGAGACGGCGGCGACGGGGTCGGCTTGGGCGAACACGGGGGTGGCGAGCAGGGCGATCAGGGTTAAGGATTTTCGCATACGACCGGTTGTCGGCGCTTGGTCGACGGAGCGCAAGGGGGCTAAGGTCGGCGCATGGGCTTCGACAACCCCGGATCAAGTCCGGGGCTGAGCGGGCATTTTTGCTGCGATCCGACCACCTCCGCTCAGCCTGAGCTTGTCGAAGGCCGCGCGGGAACGGCGGCTCAATACGCTCGTGCCACATAAATCCGCTCGACCGCGGGCTTGCCGGTGAACGGGCAGATTCCCTCGACCGGCGCGCCGTCGATCGGGGTGTTGCGGATCGTCAGCTTGAGCGCCTTGAGCTTGTCGGCGACGGCGTCGAGCTCGGCGCCTTCGGGCCGCGACCAGGCGAGCTCGATCCAGCCGGGGAATTTGGCGTCTTCGGTGTAGAACTGAGCTAGCTCGTCCAAGCTGTTAATATCTCTCCGGATATTCGAATCGCGCCGCTCACGAGCTTCCTCGAACAATTCACGCTGGATGCATTCGAGCTCGGTCGCCGCGGCGGCGACGAATTGCTGCCGAGCAATCGCGCGGAAGTCGGCCTTGCCGGCCTCGTTGTACAAGCGATGGCGGCGCAGCACGCTGACCTGGCCGCCGTCGGCGTCGCGCCCGCCGATCTCGAGGATCAGCGGCACCCCCTTCTTGACCCAGGCCCAGCGCTTCTGCGTCGCCTTGCCGGGGCGCTTGTCGAGCAGCACCCGCACCGGCTCGCCCAGCGCCGACCGCACCGCCAGCTCCGCGCGCAAAGCCTCGCAGTATTCGAGCAGCGCGTTGTCGCCGTCGTTCTCGCGGAGCATCGGCAGGATCACGATCTGCCACGGCGCGATCTGCGGCGGGACGCGCAGCCCGTCGTCGTCGCCGTGGGTCATGATCACCCCACCGATGAGGCGCGTCGAGACCCCCCAGCTGGTGGTGTGGCAGAGCTGCTGGCCGCCCTCGCGGTCCTGGTAGCGGATGCCCGCCGCCTCGGCGAAAGTCGTGCCGAGGTAGTGCGAGGTGCCGGCCTGGAGCGCCTTGCCGTCCTGCATCATCGCCTCGATGCTGTACGTCGCGTCGGCACCGGGGAAGCGTTCGTTGGCGGGCTTTTCACCCGCGATCACCGGCATCGCCAGCGGGCCTTCGGCGAACGCGCGGTAGAGCTCGAGGATCTGCAGCGTCTCGGCCATCGCCTCGGCCTTGTCGGCGTGCGCGGTGTGGCCCTCCTGCCAGAGGAACTCGGTGGTGCGCAGGAACATCCGCGTCCGCATCTCCCAGCGCACGACGTTGGCCCACTGGTTGGTGAGCAGCGGCAGGTCGCGCCACGACTGCACCCAGCGCGCCATCGCCGCGCCGATCACCGTCTCCGAGGTCGGGCGCACGACCAGCGGCTCCTCGAGCCTGGCCTCGGGATCGGGCACCAGCCCGCCCTTGCCGTCGCCGATCAGGCGGTGGTGGGTGACCACCGCCATCTCCTTGGCGAAGCCTTCGACGTGCGCGGCTTCCTTCTCGAAGAACGACAGCGGGATGAACAGCGGGAAATAGCAGTTCTGCGCGCCCGTCGCCTTGATCCGGTCGTCGAGCAGGCGCTGGATGCGCTCCCAGATGCCGTAGCCCCATGGGCGGATCACCATGCACCCGCGCACGCCCGATTCCTCCGCCATCTCGGCCTCGGCGACGACTTCCTGGTACCACTGCGCGAAGTCGTCGGCCCGCTTGACCGAGAGCGCGTGCTTGAAGTTGGGAATGGACATGGCGCGCGGTTAGCCGGGAGTGCGGTTGGTTGGAACCCCCCCTCGCCCCTTCAGGGGAGAGGATAGCGCAGCTTGCGAGCCATGCGAGCTAGCGAAGCTTGGAGAGGGGTGCTCCCACGCTCGGACGACGTCCACCCCTCTCCAACTGCGGCTAGGCAGCAAGCTGCCAAGCCTTCGTATCCTCTCCCCTGAAGGGGCGAGGGGCTACTTGCCCAACTGGTCGAGCTTCCTCTGCATCTCGGCCATTTGCGCCTTGAGCGCAGCGATCTCGTCCTTCTCGCTCGCGCTGCGCTCCTGCGCGCCCGGCACGAACGCCGTTGCCGCGGCCTTGAACATCTCCATGTTGCGCTGCGCCAGGTGGGCGAGCGGGTTGGCCCCGATCGAATCCTCGATCGCCTTCCTCAGCTTGGCCTGGTTCTCGCGGAAGTGCTCCATCGAGGCCTCGAGATAGCCCGGGACCAGCGCCTGCATCGAATTGCCGTACATCGCGATCAGCTGGCGCAGGAAGTTGGTCGGCAGCATCTGCTCGCCGCCGGCTTCCTCGTCCATGATGATCTGGGTGAGGATCGAATGGGTGATGTCATTGCCGGTCTTGGCGTCGATCACCTTGAACGCCACTTCCTCGCGGGTCATCCTGGCGAGGTGATCGAGCGTGATGTAGCTCGACGAGCGGGTGTTGTAGAGCCGCCGGTTGGCGTACTTCTTGATGACGATCGGCTCGTCGCCCGCGTGCTTGCCTTCGGCCATCGCCCTGCCCCTATGCTGCGTTCGCAGCATGGCTTAGCGCATGCAGCATGAGCCGCGCAACATCGCACTCCGAGTCCCCGCGAAGGCGGGGACCTCGGCGACCGAGGCGCGCAAGTCTTTGCGACCCCCGCCTTCGCGGGGGATCACTCCCTGCCGAAGCGTTTCCCCAGCAACGTGAACAATTCGTACTGCGAGAGCCCGGTGGCGGCGGCCGAAGCGACCGGGTCGTAGGCCGCGGTCACCCAATCGCCCTCGCCGCAGTCGGGCGCGGCGGTGAGGTCGATCACGGTCATGTCCATCGATACGCGGCCGAGCGCGGGCAGCTCGCGGCCTTGCCACTCAAACCGCCCGTTGCCCGACCAGCAGCGCAAGTAACCGTCGGCATAGCCCAGCGCGATCACCCCAACCCGCATCGGGCGATCCGCGACGAACGTGGCGTTGTAGCCGACCGAGTCGCCCGCGCCGAGCTCGCGGACCTGTAGCACGGCGGCCTCGGGATACGCGACCTGCGCGATGTCCCGCGCCAGCTCGCGGCGGGGAATGCCGCCGTAGAGCGCGAGGCCGGGCCGGGTCAGGTCGGCGTGGTAGTCGGCACCCAGCGCGATCCCCGCGCTGTTGGCGAGGCTGTAGCGCCGGGCGCGGACGGCTGCGCGAATCTCGCCGAACCGCGCGAGCTGCCGCGCGTTCTGCGGCACGTCCTCGTCGGCGCTGGCGAGGTGGCTCATGCAGATGTCGGTCTCGAGCCCGGCCGGCGCGGGATCGTCGAGGTGACGCATCTCCAGCCCGAGGCGATTGATCCCGCTGTCGACCATCAGGTCGCACGGGCCGCCGCCCGCCTCTTTCCAGCGCGCGATCTGGGGCAGGCTGTTGAGCACCGGCTTGACCCCGGCGGCGCGGCAGAACGCGGCGTCGGCCTCGGTCAGCGGACCGTGGAGCACCGAGATACGCTCGGGCGGGACGTGCGCGAGCAAGTCCGCCGCTTCGCCGACATGCGCGACGAAGAAATCGCGGCAACCGGTCTGGACGAGCACCGGCGCGACTTGCGCGACGCCGAGGCCATACGCATCGGCCTTGACCGCGGCGCCCGCCGACGCCTCGCCCGACAGCCGGTCGAGCGCGCGCCAGTTGGCGGCGAGCGCGGCGCGGTCGAGGCGCAGCCGCAGCGCCGGCGGCGGCGCCTCAGGCGGGTGCGGCACGGGTCGGGTCTGGGACCGGCGCGGGCGCCTCGAACTCGCGCGGGATACCGTCCTTCAGCCCCCACAGCGCGACCGCGAACGCCACGGCGACGATCACCCAGGTGTACCACAGCCCCGAATAGGGATTGCCCGTCTTGGCGACGATGTAGCCGGCGATCAGCGGCAGGAACCCGCCGAAATAACCGGTGCCGATGTGATAGGGGATCGACATCGAGCTGTAGCGGATGCGCGGCGGGAACATCTCGGCGAGCAGCGCCGCGACCGGCCCGTAAGTCGCGCCCGACAGCGCCATCAGCACCAGCAGTGCGGCGATCACGGTCAGCGTCGAGCCGAGGTTCGGCTTGACCTTGGCGAAGCCGTAGCCGGCGGTCTCGAGCTCGCCCTGGAGCGCCCTGACCCGCACCTCCTTGGGCGCGTCGCCGACGATCGGCTTGGGCACGGCGCCGCCGACTTGCAGCGTCACCGCCTCGCCGGGCCGCAGCGTGTAGGGCACCCCCAGCGCGGTCAGGTCGCCGAGCAACTTGCCGCAGCGGGTCGTCTGGTCCTTGGCGAAGGGGTCGAACGCGCAGTCCGGCCCGCTGACCGTCACCGGCGCGCGCTCGGCCGCCGCGGTGAACTGCGGGTTGGCCGCCGCGCCGATCACCCAGAACGCCGGGAACAGCAGCAGCAGCGTCAGCCCATAGCCCCACACGATCGGCTTCTTGCGCCCGATCCGGTCGGACCAGCTGCCGGCGATCAGGTAGAACACCATCCCGACCAGCGCCGAGAAGCCGACGATCAATTCGGCCGAGGTGTCGTCCATCCGCATCGGCCCCTTGAGGAAGCTGAGGCCCGAGAACATCGCGGTGTACCAGATCACCGTCAGCCCGGCGGCGATCCCGAACAGCGCGACGAGCAGCCGGCGCTTGTTGCCGGGATAAGTGAAGCTTTCGACGAACGGGTTCCTGGCGAGCTCGCCTTCCGCCTTCATCGCCTGGAACACCGGGCTTTCCGACAACTTGAGCCGCATCCAGAGCGAGATTCCGAGCAAGGCGATGCTGAGCAGGAACGGCACCCGCCAGCCCCACTCGGCCCAGACTTCGTCGCTCATCGCCGCCTTGCACGCCAGCACCACGACCAGGCTCAGCACGAACCCGCCGACCACGCTCGCCTGGATGTAGCTGGTGAAATAGCCGCGCTTGCCCGGCGGCGAATGCTCCGAGACGTAGATCGCCGCGCCGCCGTACTCGCCGCCGAGCGCGAGGCCCTGGAGGATGCGCAGGAAGATGACCAGGATCGGAGCGACAATGCCGATGCTCGCCGCCGAGGGGATCATCCCGACCCCCGCGGTGGCGATGCCCATCAGCGTTACGGTGACGAGGAAGGTGTACTTGCGCCCGAGCTTGTCGCCCAAGTATCCGAACAGGATCGCGCCCAAGGGCCGGAACCCGAAGCCGACCGCGAACCCGGCCCACACCAGCAGCACTTGCAGCGTCTCGTTATCCGCGGGGAAGAACGCCTTGCCGATGATCGCGGCGAGCGTGCCGTAGATGAAGAAATCGTACCACTCGAAGATCGTCCCCGCCGAAGACGCGACGATCACCAGGCGCATGTCCGAAGCGCTCGGCGCGTGCTCGACGGCGGCCATCGATCGCTCCTCCCAATCCCTCGCCGCGCTTTAGCGAAGCGCCGGTTGCGACGCCAGCGCCGCCAGCGCCGCATCCCACGCCAGCAGGATCGCGCCGTGGCGCGCGGGATAGGCGCGGGCGGAATCGAGCAAATCGATCCCCGGCCAGTCGGGCGCCTCGCCCGCGCCGGTCAGCCACGCCGTCAGCGCCTTGCGCGCCTTGGCGATGCCGGCGGCGTTCCGTCCCCGCGCCGCCGCGAGAAACACGCTCGCCGCGGCTTGCCCGACCGCGCAGGCCTGCGCGCGGCACCCGGCAGCGCCGATCCGCCCCTCGCCGTCGATCGCCAGCCGGATCGCCAGCGTGCTGCCGCAGCTGCGCGAGCGCGCCTCGCCGGCCAGCGGCAAGGCCGGATCGAGCGGGTAGCCGGCAAGGCCGACCGCCGCGCCGAGGATCTCCGGCGAATAGAGCACGCGCCGCGGGGTGTCAGGGAGCAGCGGGGCTCTCCCCACGCGCCTTGCGGGCATCGGCCGCGCGGGCTTCGGCATGACGCACGGCGATGATCTCGACCAGCTCGTTGCTGGCGGCGTTGACGAACGGATAGCTGCGCGAAAGGATCATCCATTCGGGCCGCCCGGCCGATCCCCAAACGGTGTCGTAGCCGAGCACCAGCACCGAGAACCCGAGCACCACCACGATGAAGCCCTTGATCGCGCCGAAGCCGAACCCGAGCAGGCGGTCGATCGGGCCGAGCACCGACTTGCGCGAGGCGTTGCCGACCCACTTCGAGGCGAACTTGACCACCGCGTAAGGGACCAGCAGCAGCAGGGCGAAGGCGAGGATCGCCGCCGCGGTCTCGCCGGCGATGAAGTTCATCAGGCCCAGCGTTACCCGGGTGTGGAAATAGTAGATGACCAGCACTGCAAGGATCCACGCGACCAGCGCCAGAACTTCCTCGACGAAGCCGCGAAAGAACCCGGCGACCGCGGTCGCGGCGACGAGCAGCAAGACGATGATATCGAAGGCCATCATAGACCCGCGAAACTATGGGGTGGCCATGACTCGGTCAACAAGGTTCGGGAGCAGCCGCAGCGTCTGATGGTGCAGTCCGGACGGCGCGTCGCCGGGCCCGGCGGCCGGACCGAACGAGCGCGCGAAGCCCAATTTGGCGGCTTCCTTGAGCCGCAGCCCGGGGTGCGCGACCGGGCGCACCTCGCCCGCCAGCGACAGCTCGCCGAACCAGATCGCGTCGGCGGCGAGCGGCCGCTCGGCCAGCGCCGAGACCAGTGCGGCGGCGACCGCGAGGTCGGCGGCGGGATCGCCGAGGCGGTAGCCGCCGGCGACGTTGAGATAGACCTCGGCCGAGGAGAAGTTGAGCCCGCAGCGCGCTTCCAGCACTGCGAGGATCATCGCCAGCCGCCCGCCGTCCCAGCCGACCACCGCGCGCCGCGGGGTCGCCCCGCTGGCCAGCCGCACGGTCAGCGCCTGGATCTCGACCAGCACCGGCCGCGTGCCTTCGAGCGCGGGGAACACCGCGCTGCCCGGCACCGCCTCGCCGCGGTCCGAGAGGAACAGGCTGGAGGGGTTGGCGACTTCCTCGAGCCCGGCGCCCGCCATCGAAAACACCCCGATCTCGTCGACCGCGCCGTAGCGGTTCTTGAGCGCGCGCAAGATGCGGAAGCGGTGGGTGCGCTCGCCCTCGAAGCTCATCACCACGTCGACCATGTGCTCGAGCACGCGCGGCCCCGCGATTGCGCCGTCCTTGGTCACGTGGCCGACGAGGAACAGCGCGACGCCGTTCTGCTTGGCGTAGCGGATCAGCTCGAAGGCGCAGCCGCGGACCTGGCTGACCGTGCCCGGCGCGCCCTCGATCTGGTCGGAGTGCATGGTCTGGATCGAATCGATCACCAGCAGGCTGGGTGGCCTGATGGCTCCCATGGTAGTGAGGATGTCGCGCACCGAGCTTGCCGCGGCCAGCCGGATCGGCGCGTCGCCGAGCCCCAGCCGGTCCGCGCGCATCCGCACTTGGTCGGCCGCTTCCTCGCCGCTGATGTAGACCGCGTCGCCGCCCGCCAGCGCCACTTTCGCCGCGGCCTGGAGCAGCAGCGTCGACTTGCCGACGCCGGGGTCGCCGCCCATCAGGATCGCCGAGCCGGGCACCAGCCCGCCGCCCAGCGCGCGGTCGAACTCGGCCAACCCGGTCGGGCGGCGGGCGGGCAGCGCCAACGGCTCGTCCATCGCCACGAAATTGAAAGCGCGGCCGCCCGCGGACAAGTCGTGCTTCTCGGAGAACACCGTCGCGGGGGCTTCCTCGGCCAGTGTGTTCCACTCGGCGCAATCGGCGCACTGCCCCTGCCAGCGGGACGATAGTCCGCCGCAGGCCTGACAGACATAGCGGCGCTTGAGCTTGGACATGGGCCGGGGGTAGCAGAACATACCTAGAACGCAAGTCGCGCGTGGGCTTCGACAGGCTCAGCTTGAGCGGATGCAAGAAATTGGCAAAAGGCGCGCTCAGCCTGAGCTTGTCGAAGGCCATGCGCTGCCCCTTCCCCAAGCGCCCTCCCCCTGCCATCCTGCCCGGATGCGGCAGAAGGAACTGCGCATTGCGCTGATCTGCTACGGGGGCATCAGCCTCGCCGTCTACATGCACGGCGTGACCAAGGAGGTATGGCGGGCGACGCGGGCGAGCCGGGGGTTCCTGCGCGGCGATCCCGAGCCCACAGGCGTGGAGCGCGTCTATCGCCGGCAGCGCGGGCGGGATCAACGGGGTGTTCCTCGCCCAGGCGATCGCCAGCGGCGAGAGCCTCGAGCCGCTGACCCGGCTGTGGCTCGACAAGGCCGACGTCGACGAACTGCTCGACCCCGACGCACGGCCGTTCTCCCGCTTCACCAAGTTCTGGGCGCAGCCGCTGGTCTGGCTCGCGCTCAAGCGGCCGGGCAACGTCGTGTCGAGCACCGTCGCGCCCGATACCCGCGCCGAAGTGCGGACCAAGCTCTCACGGCTGATCCGGGCGCGGTGGTTCGCGCCGCCGTTCAGCGGGATCGGCTTCACGCGGCTGCTCGCCGACGCGCTCGAGGCGATGGCCGCCGAGCGCGGCGACGGCGCCCCGCTACTCCCCGACGGCCACCCGCTCGACTTGTTCGTCACCGCGACCGACTTCAACGGCCACGCCGAGACGCTGCGGCTGAACAGCCCGGCGACCGTCGAGGAGGCCGAGCACCGCCTGCCGATCGGCTTCCGCACCCATGCGGTGCGCGCCGACAGCCGCGCGGTGGCGCCCGCGCCCGAGTTGGTCTTCGCCGCGCGCGCGACCGCGAGCTTCCCCGGCGCGTTCCCGCCGCTGACGCTGCCCGAGATCGACCAGCTGGTGGCGGAGCGCGCCATCGCCTGGCCGGGGCGCGACGCATTCCTCGCGCGGATCATGCCCGCGCACGCCGCGCGCGGCGACCTCGCCGGGGTCGCGCTGGTCGACGGCTCGGTGCTGGTCAACGCGCCGTTCGAGCAGGCGATAAGCGTGCTCCGCGACCGCCCGGCGCAGCGCGAAATCGACCGCCGCATCGTCTATATCGATCCCAAGCCCGACCGGTCGAACCTCGACGCGCGGCTGGGCAAGACGGTCGGGTTCTTCGCGGCGATCTTCGGCTCGCTGTCGTCGATCCCGCGCGAGCAGCCGATCCGCGACAACCTCGAAGTGCTCGCCGAGCAGTCGCGCGAGCGCGCCAAGCTGCGCGGGATCGTCGCCGCGCTGCGTCCCGAGGTCGAGGACGCGGTCGAGCAATTGTTCGGCTACACCCTGTTCCTCGACAGCCCCACTCCTAAGCGCCTGCACGGGTGGCGCGCCAAGGCGCAGCAGGCGGCGGCGGAGAGAGCGGGCTTCGCGTTTCACGCCTACGCGCAGGTCAAGGCCGCGGGGATCGTCGAGATGCTCGCCGAGCTGATCGCCGAGGCCGCGCCGCAGCCGCGCGACCGGCTCATCGCGCGGATCTGGGCGCACTTGCGCGGGATCGGGCTCGACCGCCTGTCGAGCTTGCGCGGCGGCGCGACGCCCGAAGCGATCGCCTTCTTCCGCGCGCACGACCTCGGCTTCCGCGTCCGCCGGCTGCGCCTGCTCGCCCGACGCCTGGCGCGCGACTGGGCCGACGCCGAGACCCCTGAGGGTGCGCGCGAGGCCGCGCGCGAAGCGGTGTTCAAGGCGATGGCGCCCTACCTCGCGCTCGAATCGGGGGAAACGCTGGGCGAGGAGTTCGCCGCTCTCGCCGAGGCGGCGGTCGACGCTCCCGGCCCGGCGCTGGCCGCGATCGCCGAGCGGCGCGCGTTGTCCGAGCTCGACTCGCAGACCGACGCGATGCTCGCCGAAGCGATGGCCGAAATGCCCAAGGCGCTGCGCCGCCGTGTGCTGCTCGCCTACCTCGGCTTCCCCTACTACGACGCCGCGACGCTCCCGTTGCACAAGGGCGAAGGCCTCAACGAGTTCGACCCGATCAAGGTCGACCGGATCTCGCCCGAGGACTGCAACTCGATCCGCCGCGGCGGGGCTGAGGCCACCTTGCGCGGGCGCGAGTTCTTCAGCTTCGGCGCGTTCTTCAGCCGCGCCTACCGCGAGAACGACTACCTCTGGGGCCGGCTCCACGGCGCCGAGCGGATGATCGACCTGCTCGCCTCGACGGTTGAGGACCCGCTGAGCGAGGAAGCGATCGCGGCGTTCAAGCGCGAGGCGTTCGCGGCGATCCTGGACGAGGAGGAAGACCGCTTGGTGACTGACGGTTCTTTGATTCCGACCGTTCGCACGGAACTGACCAAACTATAGC
>JAIVIY010000070.1 GCA_020200285.1 Novosphingobium sp.
ACCGTGCTCGCGAACCCGATCGCGCCGCCCATCGTGCTGGTCAGCACGTTGTCGGTGCTCAGGGTGACCGCGTCGTTGTACGTCTGCGCGCCGGTGGTGGTGACCGTCCCGCCGTGGATCGTGGTCGTGCCCGGAGCGTCGGTGGTCAGCGAGGTCAGCGCGGTCGAGCCGCCGATCGGGGCGCGGAAGATCGTCAGCCCGCCGGTGTTGACCGTTAGCGCGCGCGCCTCGTTGACCGTGGAAGCGAAGTCGATCGTGCCGTTGGCGGTGCTGGTCAGCGTGGTGTCCGCGCCGAGCAGGACGGCGTCGCCATAAGTCTGCGCGCCCGTGGTCCGCACCGAACCGCCGTTGATGCCGGTGGTGCCCGGAGCATCGGTGGTCAGCGAGGTCAGCGCCGTGCCGCCGCCCACCGCGCCGCCGAAGCTGCTCCGACCGGCGGTGTTGACCGTTAGCGCCTGCGCGCCGTCCACCGTCGAGGCGAGCGTGATGTCGCCCGCCGCGCCCGCGCCGCTGCTGGTCAGGGTGGTCGCACCGGTCAGCGTGACCGCATCGCCGAAGTTCTGCGTCCCCGTGGTGCTGAACGTCCCGCTGAGCGAGGTGGTGCCGCCCGGGTTGGTGGTCAGCGACGACAACGCCGAAGCGCCGCCCACGCCGTTGGAGAACACGGTCGAGCCGCTGGTGTTGACGGCCAGCGACCGCGCGGTCGCGTCCGAATTGACCGCATTGGCGAAGCTGATCTGCTCGCTTCCGGTGCCGGTCAGCGTGGTGTCCGCGCTCAGCACGACCACGTCGTTGTAAGTCTGCGCGCCGGTGGTAGTCACCGTCCCGGCGTGAAGCTGGGTGATTCCGGGCGAATCGGTGGTCAGCGAGGTCAGCGGCGCACCCGCGCCGACGTCGTCGCGGAAGATCGTCAGCCCGCCGGTGTTGAGCGCCAGGGTCTGCGCGCCGTCGAGCGTGCTGGCGAAGTCGATCGCGCCGTTGCCGGCGCTGGCCAGCACGGTCGCCGCGCCGAGCGTGACCGCGTCGGCATAGGTCTGGCCGCCGGTGGTCCGAATGCTGCCGCCGTCGAGCGCGGTGGTCCCGCCGCCGTTGGCGGTCAGCGAGGCCAGCGCATTGGTCGCACCGACCGCGCCGCCGAAGGTGGTCAGCCCGGAGGTGGTCACGGTCAGCGCCCGCGCGGTGGCGTCCGAATCGACCGTGCTCGCGAACCCGATCGCGCCGCCCATCGTGCTGGTCAGCACGTTGTCGGTGCTCAGGGTGACCGCGTCGTTGTACGTCTGCGCGCCGGTGGTGGTGACCGTCCCGCCGTGGATCGTGTCAGCGTCGTGCCCGCGCCGAGCGACACCGCATCGCCATAAGTCTGGCCGCCGGTGGTGGTCACCGATCCGCCGTTGAGCACCGTCGAGCCCGGGGCGTCGGTGGCGAGGCTCGCCAGCGCGGCCGTCCCGCCGACCGGGCCGCCGAACACCGTCGAGCCGGCGGTGTTCACCGTCAGCGCCTGAGCGCCCGCGACCGTCCCGTTCAGCGCGCCGACGACGAGAATCTGGCCGCTGCCGGTGCTGGTCAGCGTCGTGCTTGCGGCGCCCAGCGTCACCGAGCCGGTGTATTGCTGCGCGCCCGTGGTGGTCACCGCGCCGCCGTTGATCCGCGTCAGCGGCGCGGCGGAAACCAGCTGTGCGAGCGGAGTCGTCGCGCCGACCGCGCCCGAGAACGTCGCGGTCCCGCCGGTGTTGATGTTGAGCGTCTGCGTCCCGTCGAGCGTCGAGCCGAAAGTCACGTTGCCGGCCGCGCCCGTGCCGCTGCTGTTGAGCGTCGTCCCGCCGGCCAGCGCGACCGCATCGCCGTACGTCTGCGTGCCGGTGGTGCTGATCGTGCCGGACAGCGTCGTCGTCCCGCCGTTGCCGGTGGTCAGGTCGTCAATGCCCGTGAAGCTGCCGTCGAGGGCGGTCGCGCCCGAGTAATTGAGCGTCAGGTCGAAGCCGTTGCCGAGCAAGCCCGCCGCGAAGCTGCCCGTGGTGCCGGTCAGCGTGGTATTGGCGCCGAGCGACACGGCGTCGCCGAAGCTCTGCGCGCCGGTGGTGGTCACCGCCCCGCCGTTGAGAGCCGTTCCGCCCATCGCGTCGGTGGTCAGCGAGGCGAGCGCCGACCCGGTCCCAACCGCGCCGCCGAAGCTCGTCGCCCCGGTGGTGTTGACCGTCAGCGCGCGCGCCGTGCCGTCCGAATCGACCGTGCTTGCGAACCCGATCGCCCCGCCGCCAGTGCTGGTCAGCGTGGTGTCGATGGTCAGCACCACCGGGTCGTTGTAGGTCTGCGCGCCGGTGGTGGTGACGGGGCCGCCGTTGAGGTCGGTCTCGCCGCCCGCGTCGGTGGTGATCGAGGTCAGCGCGGTGGTCCCGCCGACCGGGGCGAGGAACGTCGTGGTCCCGGTGGTGTTGAGCGCCAGCGTCTGCCCGCCGTCGAGCGTGTTGGCGAAAGTGATCGCATCGCCCGCGCCGGCGTTGAGCACGGTCGCGCCGGCCAGCTGGACCGCATCATTGTAGACTTGCGCGCCAGTGGTGGTGACGCGCCGGTGGTGGTGACCACCCCGCCGTTGATCGCGGTGCTCCCGCCCGCATCGGTGGTCAGCGAGGCGAGCGCGTTCGTGCCGCCCACTGCCGCGCCGAACGCGGTCGCGCCGATGGTGTTGACCGTCAGAGCCCGCGCGCCATCGACGGTTCCGGCAAAGGTCACAGCGTTACCCCCACCGGCGTTGAGCGCGGTATCGCCCGCCAGGGTCACGGTGTCATTGAAGGCCTGCGCGCCGAGCGTCGTGATTGTCCCAGACAGCTGCGTGGTGCCGCCGCCGCCGGTGGTCAGCTCGTCGATGTCGACAAAGCTGCCATCGAGAGCGCTCACGCCTGAGTAGTTGAGCGTCAGATCGAACGCGTTGCCGTCGAGTCCGGCGGCGAAAGTCCCGGTCGTGCCGGCAAAGGTGGTGTTGGTGCCCAATGAGACTGCGTCGCCGAACGTCTGAGCGCCGGTAGTGCTGACCGAGCCGCCATTGAGCGCGGTCGTGCCACCGGCGTCGGTGGTCAGTGACGCGAGCGCGCTGCCCGCACCGACCGCGCCGCCGAAGGTGGTCGCGCCCGAGGTGTTGACCGTTAGCGCCTGTGCGCCGTCGACCGCGCCGTCGAGCGTGACGTCGCCGCCTCCGCTGCTGGCGAGCGTGACGTCGCCGGCCAGCGTGATGCCGCCCGCGCTGGGCGTCAGCGAAACCGCGCCGCTGGCCTGCTGGGTGACCGGGGTCGTGCCGTTGCCGAGCGTGATGCCCGTGCCGGTGACGGTGTAGTCGCCGCCGCTGGCGGTGACATTGCCGGCGAGAGTCGCGGTGGTTTCGGCATTGACCGTTACGCCGGTCCCGGCGCTGACCGCGCCGGTCGCCGAAATCGCGCCGCTGTCGCCGGCGGTGTTGACCAGGCTGACCGCGCCCGCGGCGCTGGCGCTGCCGATACGGATGTCGCCGTCGTGCGCGGCGTCGACGATCGGCGCACTGGCGACCGCCGTCAGCGCGATGTTCCCGCCGAGGCCCGCGGTCGAGGTCGTCGTCAGCGATGTCACGTCGATCGCGCCATTGCTCGGCGTCACGGCGCTGCCGGCAGTGATGCTGATCGCGTTCAGGCCCGAGACCGCGCCGAGCTGGGCCAGCCCACCGACGCCCGCGGTCACCGAGCTGGCGGTCGCGGTAAGGTCAGCGCGGCCGAAGTTGGTGTCGCTGGTTCCGGTCGAGGCTCCCGCGAGTCCGGTCAGGTCGCCGCCCACCGTCAGGTTGATCTCGCCCGCGGTCAGCGAGCCGAGCCGCATGTCGCCGTCGGCCGAATAATTGGTGATCCCGCTGAGCGTCAGATCGCCCGCGGTGAAGTCGCCGTCGGTCGTCAGGACGGAGTTGATCGAGCCGCCGACCCGATCCTTGGTGCCGAGCAGCACTGCTCGAACGTCGCCGAGATTGAGGTCCTGCGTGGTGTCGTAGATCAGCCCGACCGAGTCGGTGCCGGTGGCACCGGCCTCGATGCTGCTGTCGAGCGCGAAGTCGATCGCGCCGCTGGCGGCGTCGAGCACGATTGAGCCGCCGCCCGCGCCGTCGCTGTCCGAACCGAGCGTCAGCCCGGACGCGCCGCTGATGTCGCCCGTGGTTGCGGTGACGTCGATCGCATCTCCGGCGCTTTGCAGCACGCTCGCCGCCGCGCCGCCGAGCGCGACCGAGGCCCCGGACACCGTATAATCGTCATTCGCGCTGACCGCTCCGCCGAGGGTCACCGCGCCCGCGCCGGCAACCAGCACGTCGCCGCCGGCCCCGCTGGCCGTCAGCGAGCCGTTCGAAACGATCGCGTCGCCATTCTCGGGCACCGCGATTCCGGCCACATCCTTGGTCGCCAGGATAACCGCGCCGTTCGCGCCGGTCGCGGTCAGGCTCGCGCCCGCACCGACGTTGAGCAACGCGCCTATGACGGTCGCGTCGCTGGCTCCGATGAGCGCGACGGATTCGCCGCTGATGGTGGCGGCGGCATCTCCGCTCGTGTCGGTGACATCGATCAGGCTTTCGCCATCCGCGATGACAGAGCCCGCGGTAATGGTCACACTCAGCGGACTGCCGATGCCGGCCGAGAACGTCGCGTCGCTGGCAGCGACCAGGGCAGCGGTGCCGCTCGCCGTCACCTTGCCGGCGGTTGCGCTGGTGCGGTCCACCGAGATTTGCGGCGACGCGACCAGCAGCGTGCCGACCAGGCCGCCGCTAGAATTCGCAACGAAGGACCTGCCGCCATGACCGTTGCCACCCGCCGCACGCTGAGGTCGCTCCAGCTCGGCACCGCGCTCGCCACCACGCTGTTCGCGGGGACGCTGGCGACGCCCGCCTTCGCGCAAGCGCTGCCCGTGGTCACCACCGGCGGCGAGGGCGG